>JBDSOU010000161.1:0-3351 GCA_039914625.1 Bacteroidia bacterium
AATTAAAAAAAATGTTCGGTTGGCTGGTAATTATAACAGGGATATGTGTTTTTATCAAAGAGATTTTCTGGCTTTGAAATGTTTCAAACTAAACTTTGATTTAATGAGATTGGATTTATTTGTCTTCCAAAGTTACAATATGGCTGCAGAAAATGAGTTATTATTCTCTGTAAGGTAAAAACAATTTCCCTGAAGGATACTAAATTTATTTCTGTCAAAGTGCGGATTCTGATTCCCGATTCTCCTTTTCTTAAAAGCGTCAGGTGTGTCCTTCTTTTTAATTTTAATAACTTTGCCCGTAATAGAAAATCATGCTGAAAAAATATTTTAGTGGTTTATGCTTCCTTGCAGTATGCAGTATCGGTTTTTCACAAACTGATGACAAAAATCTGATCCAGTTTTCGGGAGTAGTGGTTAATCGCGACAGCCTTCATCCCGTTCCCTTTTCCAATGTGATGATCAAAGGAACGTATCGCGGAACAATAAGTGATTATTACGGTTTTTTTTCTTTCGTTGCACGGTTGAATGATACGATAGAATTTTCATCCATCGGGTATAAAAAAAATTATTACATCATTCCGGACTCTCTGAAAGAAAACCGTTATTCTCTGATTCAAATTTTAAGCCCTGATACTATTCAGTTAAAGGAAGCCGTTATTTATCCGTGGCCGTCCAAAGAACAATTCAAGCAGGCTTTTCTCAATACAAATATTCCTGATGACGATCTCATCCGGGCACGAAAAAATCTGGATGATCGCACTATGAAGGCAATTGCAGCAACACTGCCGGTAGATGGCAGCCTTACTTTCAAATACCAGATGCAGCAGCAATACAGCCGCTTATATTCGGCAGGGCAATTGCCATTCAACAACCTGATGAATCCTATTGCATGGGCGCAATTCATACAGTCATGGAAAAACGGTGATTTTAAAAGGAAGAAAGATAAATTTGAGGAATGAAAAGTTGAGGAATTGTTGAATTGCCAAATTGTTAAACCTAAATCCTTACTTTAAAAACCAACCCGGACTAAGCGTGCATTTCCATAAAACTCTTATCCTGATTTTTCTTTTATTTATTTCTGCTCATTCAGTTGCTCAAAAAACTGCCACCATATCAGGAGTTGTAAAAAGTAAAAAAGGGGAGTTGATTTCACAGGTAAATGTTTCCGTTTTTGGCGAACCGGGCGCTGCCACTACGGGCGAAAATGGAACATTCAGTTTAACAGTTCCGGCAGAACGGGAAATCATTATACTATTTTCTTATGTGGGGTATAAAAAAGAAGAACTCCCTGTTACGTTAGCTGCAAATGAAAAACGTGAATTAAACAAATTAATGGAGCTTACGCCCGCCATTCTTCCTGCGGTAGATATAACGGATGAAAAAACAAGGGAAAGCACTTTAATTCGAATTAATCCAAAATCAATTACACAACTGCCGTCAGTGTCAGGAAATTTTGAAGATGTTTTGAAAACGCTCCCCGGAGTTGTTTCAAATAATGAATTGAGTTCTGCTTATTCTGTGCGCGGAGGAAATTATGATGAGAACCTCGTGTATGTAAATGACATTGAAATTTACCGTCCGTTTTTGGTGCGCTCAGGCCAGCAGGAAGGGTTGAGCTTTATTAATTCTGATATGGTATCGAATATTTTATTTTCTGCGGGAGGATTTCCTGCTGTATATGGAGATAAAATGTCATCGGTGCTTGATATTAAATACCGCAAACCAACTTCATTCGGTGGATCTTTCAATATAAGCTTTCTTGGCGGAGCATTGAGCCTCGAGGGAACATCAAAAAATAAAAAATTCACGTATCTCACAGGTATTCGCTACAAATCGAACGCGTATATTTTCAATACATTTGATACCAAAGGCGAGTACAAACCATCATTTGCTGACGGGCAGGCATACCTCACTTACCAGGTTTCAAAAAAAACCGAGCTGGCATTTCTCGGAAATTATTCTAAAAATAAGTACCAGGTTATTCCTGTAAACAGGGAAACAGATTTTGGAAACATTAACCAGGCATTGCGTCTTACTGTTTATTTTGACGGGCAGGAAATTGATGAATACACAACATCAATGGGAGCGTTTTCACTAACACATTATGTCAATGAAAAATTAAAGCTGAAGTTTATCACTTCTATATTTCATACAGTAGAAAGTGAAAAATTTGATATACTCGGGCAATATTATCTTGATGAATTAGAACGTGATCTTGGCTCTGATCAGTTCGCGGAAGTAGCATTTAACCGAGGGATAGGTTCTTACCTGGATCATGCGCGCAATAATTTAGACGGGATTGTTTACAATGCCGAACACAAGGGAAGCTATTCTTACAACGCATCAGAATTACAGTGGGGGATTAAATTTCAGCATGAAGATATTGCTGACAAACTAAATGAATGGGATTATGTGGACTCAGCCGGCTATTCATTGCCGCATCCGCGCGATAGCGTAAATGTACCGGGTCCGTATAATCAAAATATTATTTTGCAAAATGTGTTGAAAACGCAGATAAGCGTGGTTTCAGACCGTTACAGCGGATACCTTGACAACAACTGGATGTTCGGCTCTGAAAAAAGAATGACCCTCACTGCCGGAATACGTGCAACATACTGGTCTCTGAATAAAGACCTTGTCGGGGGGCCGCGCATTGCTTTTTCTTACAAGCCGAATTGGAAACACAACAATTTTGTTTTTCGGGCAGCCACCGGTGTTTATTACCAACCGCCTTTTTACCGTGAGCTGCGCGATTTTGACGGCAAGATCAATGCTGATCTTAAAGCACAGCGCTCTATACATTTTGTTGCGGGAAGTGACTACCAGTTTCTTGCCTGGGGGCGGGAATTTAAATTTGTTTCTGAAATTTACTATAAGAAACTTGATGACCTGGTGCCTTATAAAATTGAAAATCTGCGTGTAAGGTATTTTGCTGATAACAATTCAAAAGGATATGCCACAGGAATTGATTTGCGTGTGAATGGTGAATTCATTGAAAAAACGGAATCATGGGTGAGCATGTCCTTTCTTAAAACCCAGGAAGATATCATCGGTGACTATTACTATGACAATTACAATGGTGATGGTGAAAAAATTATACCGGGCTATACATTTGACCAGGTTGCCACAGACAGCGTTCGCCATGAGCCTGGATATTTAGGACGTCCCACCGACCAGCGTGTCACATTCAGTATGTTCTTCCAGGATTATCTTCCAAAATTTCCATCATATAAAATGCACATGAGCCTTATATATGGAACGGGTGTACCGTTTGGTCCGCCCGGTCGCAACCGTTATACTGATGTCTATCGTTTTCCTCCTTATCG
This sequence comes from Bacteroidia bacterium, assembly GCA_039914625.1. Classification (GTDB taxonomy): domain Bacteria; phylum Bacteroidota; class Bacteroidia; order AKYH767-A; family OLB10; genus DATEMK01. Next base: position 3,327 of record JBDSOU010000161.1, read on the forward strand.
CAGAGTGGACATTGGCTTTTCAAAA
>JBDSOU010000260.1:0-21654 GCA_039914625.1 Bacteroidia bacterium
GCGCTGCCGCAAAAACCTATTCTCGCATCTGTGCAAAAGAAAACAGAGAAAGTTTCTGTTTCAGGCAGCAACGTTTCGCAACCCGAAAACAGAACTGCTGCTTCACCCCAGCGAAACGTAACAGCGCTCAAGGCAGCTCCTCTTTATACGAATACAAGTCTGAAAACTATGACAAAACCCGACAAAGTTTCTGCTTCGGAATTTAGTTCTTCTTCGACTGAAGTGTCTTTGGAATCAGATAAACCCGATTCCGTAGCAACGCCCTATTGGGTCCTTATTGTTTTATGTATTCTCCTGCCTCCTCTTGCTGTAGGTCTTAAGTATGGTATTGTTGATAAATTCTGGATAAGCTTACTGCTCACATTACTTTTCTGGATTCCCGGAGTTATTTATGCGCTCCTTGTAGTAGCTTAGTAACTATTTATTTTTCGTTTATATCAAAAATGACCTGGTTTTATTTTGATATGTCGGCCAGGAGAATTCCTACCTGAGGATGTGGGATTCACAATAAAAAACTCCCTGCTTCACAACAGGGAGTTTTCAATATATACGTTTATCTAATACCGTTAGGTTTGGACTAATTTGATGTAAGTAATGGTATAACGTATTGCCAACTTTAAACTTTAAACTTTTTCCGCACTATAGCTCACCATAACGCCATTAGAATTAGTAACATTAAGATAGGTTTTTTCGGAAGTAAATCCAAGCTCGGCAGCCGTAAAATATTCTGCTTCGCCATCACCCGTAACTTCCTTGCCTGTGACAAGAGTAATTGGCTTGCCCGGATCAGCCGTAAACCCGAAGAATTCACTGCCGCTTCCGTTCACTTCTAATTTGAATGTGTTTTCTGGTTTTTCGGAATTGTCAAAAACGTTTTCTGTTTCAGCAGGATCAAGATCACCTTCCGTTTTTATATCGCTGGCATTAAATGCTGCATTCAATATGGCCTGGTCAAAATATACATCTGCCTTGCTTTCATCGCCCACAAAACGCAGGGCAATAGTAAGCAGGTTAGTAGTCAGCTGTTTTGCCAGTGCAGGCTTACTCGTTGCCATATCGCTCACCTCTGCCGCCACCGCACTTTTTGCAGCAAGCTGTGCATTGCGGTTACGAACAAAAGTTCCCTGGAGGGTGTTATAATCAGTAATAAAAGCGGGTGTAAAATCGGCTGCATGTAATGCGGGCGCATCTTTTAATCGCTTGGTAATGGTTCCATAAGTAGGCAGGTCGGCTGTAATATATTCAGTAATTCCCTGCGGGAAAAATTCCTGGTACACATCATTTTCGTTACGATAGGTATATGCCACCAGCTTTTCGCCATCGCTGATAAAATTTTCCAGCTCTTCGCGGCTTTCTGTCATAGCTATTGTTTTGCCTTCCTGCAATGCCTGGTTCAGGCTTTCGCTAGCCAGGTCACCAAAATAAATATTGTACAGGTTGGTTACAGCCGTTAGTTCTCCCGTAAAAATACCCCCGGGATTATTGGTGGTAAGCCGTTGAATGTGGTCTTCGCAAAACGCTTTGAAGCGTTCGCGGCTGATCTTTGAGCTCAGGAACAGTATCCTGAAATACTTCATTAATTCTATCATTTTTAATGGTTTTTAAAGTTAAATTTATATTTATTTAATTATGAGCATCTTATTTTTCTTAATGCTGTTTTTCCTTTTTCGGAAACCCGTCCCCAATTCATTGGAGGAGCATTTCCTTTTTCGGAAACCACTCATCCATTTGATGAAAGATTGTTTCCTTTTCCGGAAATCCATCCGGAGTTGGTTGTAGTTGGATTTCCTTTCCGGGAACTATATTAGTAGAACCCTTGCAAAACCATTCAATAATTTTTCCGAATTAAATTTATTTTTTTAGGATTGAATCGATAATAATAGAATATAATTTGATGATTTTATCTTGTATGATACCATGTTTTTTGGTGTACGGACACACCTCTCCTATGCTAATTGCTTTCTGATTAAGAAATCGGCTCTCAATAAATTATAGTTGATGCAGTTCATGGTGCAAGTGCATTGCGATCTAAGTTTTTTGCAGTGGCTTTGAGCAAGCGTTGCTTTGTTTTTATACTTGCAAAAGCATGTTCTACAACTGAACGAACTGTGCTTTTCTTTTTGTTGTTTTTCTTTTGTTTGGTACTCAGTGGATGGTTGCGCACTGCCCGGTCTATCACCCCAAAATAAATTCCAAGAAATCGTGCTGCACGTTTTTTATTTTTGTTGATGTAAGCACTGTTTGCTTTCTATATCCATTCCAATATGTCCTTTGTATCCAAAGTGATTTTTACCTGCTTTGTGTGTGCTTGTGGCATCGGTGTCTATCTGCGCGCTTGGAGTTTGTGCAAGTGCTGCTCTTTTTTTATCACTCAACGGGCTTGTTGTGGATTGTAATATGGTGGCATCTACTGCTGTTCCTTTTTTTACAAACAATCCTTTTTGCTCTAACCCTGCATTGATGCTGTTGAATAGTACATCGCTTAATTGGTGTTGTACTAACGATTCTTTGAATCGCCACAACGAACTAAAGTCCGGTTTTCTACTCTTTGATGAATGCACACAAAATCCTGAAAACTTTTGCGGTCTATCATTTGGTCTTCCAATTCCGGGTCGCTTAGGTTGTACAGGTTTTGGATAAACAACATGCGCAGCATCCACTGTAATGGAATGCGCGGGCGACCTCCTGCTCCCGTTTGGGTTTTGTCTATTACTGCAATCTCTTGCTTCAAGCCTTCCCAGTCAACGAGTGTTTTTATTTTATTGAGCGTAACTACTACTCTTGATGTTTTGTTTCTTTTGCTGAAAATGATTTCTGCTAGTGTGAGTTGTTTAAAGTTTTTTATATCCTTTTTTTTAAAAGATATTTTTTCTACTGATTCATCGCCCTATACTTGCTGTTTTTGTTTCAACAATTTGATCAGTGGGTTTTGCAAAGGGTTCTAGTAGTATAATTTTTCGACAGGCCTTAGTATCTCTAAGAAAATTTCCAACGCATTGTTAAGCCCGTTCCGGTAGGCGAAGAAAACATGCCGATTGAAATATCTTTGTTATGAAACTTATGAAATTCAGGGACTGCAATTCCTACGCTTGCCCCTATGAGAAGGCCCGCCATGCAGTGTGAAGGAAAATGGTCGAGCGCTTTCACACGCAAATAGCTCATAGCTGCCGGAGGCACTAATGCCGCTGCAAAAAGAAGATATTTTTTTATACCCAATTCGGGGTGATAATCACTATATACTTTAGCTGTGAAAAAAGAAGTGTAGGCAACCGATGCCACATGTCCGCTGTAAAATGAGCTTCGGTTATACCCGATGTTTCTGTCTTCAATTGGAATTTCATCATAGTATACAACGGGACGATAGGAGTTCTGAAACCGGGGACCTAAGAATCCATAATTGTAAGAAAAAAAGGTAATAGTATGACCTTCCCAATACATGAGAGAAATATCGAGCCAGTCTTTTCGCATTTTTTTATTGATGGCAAACATTACTTCGGGAATCAGAAAATACGGAATTTGGCTATAGTTAGAAATTTGTTGAAATTTTTTACGGTCTGCAGGGTTTTGTTTCAAAGCCCAGCTGTCAAAAGAATTTAATGCCTCGGGGTTAAGACTGTTAAACTCGGTTTCAGCAATCACAGGTTTGTCCCGTAATGGTTTTACTGATAGAACATTTGCCACCGAAACACCGACAATAAGAATGCTTACAGTGAGACGGTTTACGTGATAAATTTTGGGGACCGGAAGTGAATCAACCTGTCCGTAAAGTCTTAAAACAGAAAAAGTGAGGAAAAAATACCAAATTGTTTTTTTCATAACAGGCTGATTAATTCGATACCTGATTTTTTAACAATTAAATAAGCGTGGGTTAAAATCATTTCATTTTATAAGTCATCCCAATCCCATGTATAGTTCCGTTGGAAAAAGGTATTATTCCCAGGGAACGGTCTTTTACGGGTTTGTTTTTATGAAAATGCGGAACCAATATTCCGCTCAAAGTCCCCACGGTAGTTCCTAACAAGAGATCAGATGGGAAATGTTTTCCCGCTATATGTCTTAAATAAACTGTGGTACCGGTGGCGGCAACTGCCACACCATATAAGACATATTTAAAATTTGATTCAGGATGATAATCAGCATATATTTTTGCGGTAAAAAATGTTGTTGTGGCAACAGTTGCAGGATGCCCTCCTATAAATGAATCTTTATTGTTACCGGATAGTTGGTTTCCAACAGGAATAGTGGTATTGTATGTTTCCGGTCGGTACCGGTCAACAAAATATACCGAGCCGGAATATAGCAATCCGGTTATCGACATGGCTTCCAGGTAAAGCAGCCCTACTCTTCCGGCATCATGTCTTATATCGTTGTCCGCTAATAATGTAAAAGGTAGAAAAACGGAACCATACATAAAATAATCACTAGTATTATCTGCAGTTTTATTTGATTTTCCTGCTGCCCAGCGATCAAAGGAAGGAATGTCATTTTTATCCAAGCTTGAAATTTCTGCTTCTGTTGAAGGATCTTTGCTGTATATTTTTGGAAAAGCAAATGCTGACCATGCGCATCCCGCAGCAATAACCGGGATGTCAACCCATGGGTTAAAATAGTAAATTTTTCCGTTCCTTGCGTCTTTCTTATCCGGTGCAGGGGCAGGAGTTGATTTTTCTATGGAGCTTGTATCACTGGTTAAATTGGGCAACGAATCAATTTGTGCGTTGGCAGAAACAATGTAAAATAAAGCTGCGAGGCTTATAATGTTTTTTTTTATGGACATATATAAATTATATTTATTTAGTAATGTTTTTAAAACACCCTCTTTAAAAAATCATACCATAGCAAAATAAGATAAAATGCGTACCCAAATAAAAAGCTGTCCTTCAGGGAAGAACAGCTTTTTGTAAACTTGTGAAAACATTAAATCAACCAAGTGATTTGAGCCAGGTGACGACTTCATCACGAGTTTTGCCGAGCTTTTGTTGTAAACGACCATACAATTCATCATCCTTTCCTTCTTCATATTTTAAATCGTCATCGGTGAGATCGGCATGTGCCTGTTTTACTTTGCCCTTAAGCTCGTTCCATTTTCCTTTTAATTCCAGTTTGTCCATGATTTTTAATTTTTAATAAGATTTATACTAATTATTTAAGTCCATAAATTTCAACCTCAGCTTTTTCTTCCAGCTGGTTGGGAGCTGTCTTATACATAAAAACTATTTTATTAATCGGCTTGTTTGTTCCTCTAAGGTCCATAGATTTTGTTTCTTCATCTTTTTTGAGAATCATTCCTATATGAATTATCTGAGGAGTATTGTCATTTTCAAAATAAATTTCTATGTCGTTAAATTCTATAGCAGCATCTTCTGCTTTAAATTTAATTTGCCTGAACTGATCTTTACCTAATACTTTCATTTCATCACGATCTTTTTTTAAATCCACGTGCATTTCACCTATTTTGTGCCATCCCGGTTTATCGCTGATTATAACAGCAGGTTTTGCTATTTCACCATTTGGTTTATCCGCGTGTTCTGTATTTACAGGATCTGCATTACCCTTATCCGCATTTGTTTTTAAACCCCATACAAGCACATGCGCCTTTGTATCTTTCCTGTTTGGATATGTTTTATAAACAAAAACTATTTTCTTCAGCGCACTTTCACCACCATTCAGATCAATAACCCTGCTTTCGTTTCCCATCATAATAGGTGTGCGTACGGAGACATCTTGCTTCTTGCCGTTTTCATAATAAATTTCAAGGTCTTGCAGGTCAATAGCTGCTTCGGTGACTTCAAACCTGATGGAAGCAAAGCGGTCAGCACCCAATACAATGAGTTCGTCCTTTTCTTTTGTGAAATCCACTGACGTTTCCCCAATCTTATGCCAGCCTTTTTTATCACTCAGCATTACGGCCGGCTGCTGGGCGAATATTGTATTGTAGCTTCCCGCTACAAGTAACAATGCAATTAAAATTTTCTTTTTCATGTTGTTTTGTTTTAGTTTGTTTTATATGGAATAATTATAAAACTATGCCAACGGTAATATTTTTTAAAAAATATTTATAAGACTGAATGATAGAGCCTTACACGCGTTTAGGAAACCTTTTTAAATACTAACCGTATAAATTTTTCTACACTTTAATTAGTTTGGTAGGTAAATTTCAGTTTATTAAACGGTTATTCTTTATTGCCACATTTTTGTTTCTCATCTTCTTATGAAAAAACTCTACACTTTACTATTACTATCTTTATTTTCCTCAATCCTTGTTGCCCAGCAACCCACACCTGAGCCTATTACACCTGCTAAAACAGATACTACCATACGCACACATTATGGCGACCGGTTAGCAGATAATCCGTTTTATGAGAAAAAATATCCACTGTGGGTTCCCGTGGCTGAAGTTATAGGATTCAACGCCTCGCTTAGTCTTGTTGACAAACATGTCTTAAAATATGATTGGGCGCAGGTGAATACTGAAACCTGGAAAAAAAGCTTAAAGGGTTCCTGGGAATGGGACAGGGATGTGTTTGGTGTTAATTTCATCGGGCATCCCTATACAGGAAGCATTTATTTTAATGCTGCGCGCTCTAACGGGTATAACTTTGCCGCCTCTATCCCGTTTGCCATTGGAGGAAGCTTAATGTGGGAGTACTTTGGCGAAACCACTCGTCCCTCTTATAACGATATCATCGCCACACCCGTTGCCGGGTGGTTTATCGGTGAAATACTCTATCGAATAAGCTCCAATATTCTTAATGACCGGAAGCGGGGAGGAGCAAGGGTGCTGCGCGAAACCGCTGCCGCTTTGGTGAACCCTATGCGCGGGTTTACCAGGATTGTGCAGGGTAAAGTAACCCGTGTTACCAGCGACACAACTTACCAGGCTGACCTGCTCTACCTTTCCATATTCGGTGGTGTACGCAGGCTAAACGAAGGGACTGATTTTAATTCGGGTGGAGACAATCCCTTTCTCAACATTTCTGTTTTTTATGGCGACCCTTTTGAAAACAGGATCAGAAAACCGTTTGACTTTTTTAAGCTGCGCACTGAATTTAATTTCCGTGTCGGAAAAAAAATGCTTGATAACTTTACCGGATATGGTTTGTTCACCGGCAGGAATGTGGACACAAAGAATTTTAAAATGCTGTATGGATTATTCCAGCACTACAATTATTGGAATAATTCAACCTTTGAATTGGGCATGATAACTTTCGGGGGCGGAGCGGTATCAAAAATTGCGATGAATAAATCTGCCTTTTACAACAATATATATGTGAGCGGAGTCCCCCTTGCGGGAAACAGCACCCGCACGGCTCCTTCTGACAGCGCCATTTACAGAAATTACAATTACAGCGGTGGCCTGGAAGTGAAGCTCGAAAGTTCTTTTGACTTTCGGAATATTCTTACTCTGAACCTGCTCGCTTATTATTACCGGCTTTACACCTATGTGGGTCCCAAAGATGACAGTCACATCTCCCTCATCAAACCCAGCATTTCATTTACACTTTATAAAAACATACGCGCTGGCTTTGAGCACCTCCTTTATATAAACAACCTGAACCACGAAAAATTACCTGATCTGCGGTTGTCAAGCACCGAACAAAAAGTTTTTGTTTTAATTTATTTTGAGAATTCGCGCCAGAAAAAAAAATATAATTAATTAGAGGCTTGTTACTGAACAAGCAAATCCACATTTAGAGACGATATTTAATTGACACTACCTTTAATTCTCTCCCTATCCTTTTCATATTTTTTTCTTGGAGATTCATCATTCAGCTCATGCATCTTTTCATAAGCCTTGCGTAACGATTTTGGGATTTCGCCTTTGTATTCTATTTTATAAAAAGAAAAGCCGTTAAAGGGAATAATATTTTCTCCTTCATGAATCTTTATACGGTTATCCACACCTTTTTCTTTAAAGAGAAAAAGGAAAGCTTCTTTTCTTTCTTTGTTTAAGCGATTGAATTTTTCATTCACAATAGATTCACTGATCAGGTGGCTGCATTTTTCCTGAACCGTAAACTGAAGTGCATCATTTACATGCTTATTCAAATAACGGAGAAATAATGAATCTTTTATTGACATATTATCCACCTTATCGGAATCTTGTTCAGTGAGAAACTGCCCGCTTCCTAATCCTGATTGTAAAAAGTATTTTTTCTTAGCCTCAAAAAAAAGAATGTACTCTTTTTCCTTTTGTGCATACAGTTTGGGATACACTTCCATTGATGCCTCAGGATTTTCTTCGAGGAATTCTACCATTTCCTCCACAAACTTTACATAGCTTTCGCGCAAATGATTCTGGCGCGGCAGCCATTTAAACTTTAGAGCTTTTTCAATTTCTTCTTCCGCGTTACTTACTTTCAACCTGTAAGGTGTCATTACAGGCTTAACAAAAATATTTTCCAACGCGTCAAAAATTATGTCATGAGTGTGAATATGAGGATTCTTTAAACTCCCGGTTATCGGTATTTCATAATCAATAACATTTCCCGATTCGCGGATAAATGCCATTATCAGCGGAAGAGGAAGGTGCTTTGCTTCCTTATTTTTTATTCGTTTGGTACGGCTCGGATCAATAACCACTAAATGATTCTTACTATTAATTTCCCCTTTTGTTACCTTCCACCCACCATTAAATTCAAGAGTTCCACGATCTAAAGGAAATGATGTGGTGGCAATAACATACGGGTTAAAAACAGTAAGAGGAACTTTTTGAAGATAATATTCCAAATTGAAATCTCCGCTGTCTTTCGGGTCAACACTCAGCTTCATTGCTAAGTCACCGTAAGGCTGAATATCTGATTTTAAAATAATATCCGATTGCCCTTCACTTATACCAATAGAATCTGCAGTGATAGTAAAAGGGTTTGCAGCCATTGAAAATTTTTCGCTCAGCGAATAATCATTGAATTTCAAATCTCCTTTTGTAACCCTAAGGGTATTGACTTTGTAATAGCTTTGAAAAAAGTTTTTGGCTAATTCTTTAACATAGTCGGCAATTTCAAGGATCAGGTTAAATTTTTTCGGATCTGCTTTCGCTGTTTCAATATTGGCTCCATTTTTTCCAAACATAGTTTCGAAGTTGTCCAGGCCATCATACATCTCATATTTGAAATAAGGATGGAGGAGTGTAATAGAATCAAAAAGATATTTATAATTACCAGGATTTAGCTGGTTTATTGCTAAAACTAATTTGTCGAATGATGCATAATCGTTTGTGCTGTTCTTTCCAAAATGAAAATCATTAATCTCTATCCGTCCTCGTGCATTTAAGCTGTCAGGATGGTCAAAATTGCCCGTTGCTTTTATATCTGCATTAAGAAAAGCCCGGAGAGTACCGTAGTTAATTATATCTTTAAGATATTGTCCTATGAGTTTTAAATCCAGTTGATTTATTGTCGCAGCAAGACGATAATTGTTATTGCCTGTATTGACATTAACATATCCGCTGATATCACCGCTTCCAATGCCGGAGGTTAAGGAAAATTTTGCTGCAACGGTATCATCATCCCAACGCATACCCGAGCAATCTAACTTTACATTCTTTATAAAATAGTTGATCGGAATATCTTTTTCGTTATAGTAAAACTCACCGTCATTTATTTTAAAGCCCAGCAGGTTGAAATGAACAGGGGGAAGGGTAGTATCCTTTTGCTCAGGAGTGAATTTTTCTAAAAGATCATTAAAATTAAAATCCTGTTTATTCTGAATTACTTTACATTTCGGATTGTTTAACGTGAGTTCCGTTATTTCATATGTTTTAGAAAGCATCTTAAGGATTGCAAAATTTATATTTAATCCTTCTGCTGAAAAGAAAATACTATCGCTGTGTGATTCAAACACCCGGAAGTTGCCAAAGTGAATAAAACCCGTAAAGGGGTTTACGTAAGGCATCCCGATTTTAATTTGCCTTCCAGTGTATTGTTCATCATATTTTTCAACAAGGTATTTTGTAATTGGAGAAATAAACGCGATAATCATCACAACAACTATGATAATAATTCCAAGAACAATAAGAAGTGTTTTCTTTAATTTACGATTTAGTGGTTTCATGCCTCAATTTTGATGAAAGTAATTAACAAAATATTATGCCACTGGATGGTTCTTTAAAATAAAAATATTTATTACTTGATGATGTTTATAAAATCGGTCACAATGTCATAAAAATTCATTGCTGTATATTTTGATCTTAAAAGCAAAAAATAATAGTAAAGATAATTTACAATTTAGACTGTAAAATATAAAGAAACAGGAACGGACACTTCCTTTTTCAGTACATGGCATGTTTTTTTGATTATTAAATTAAAAGTAAAAATATGAAAAAATCATTTGTAATTTTAGGATTAGCACTTTCAACATTCCTGATGTCGTGCAGGGCAACAGTTAAAACTCCGAAAACAACTACGGATGTCAAGGTAGGAACTACAAAGTAAATCTTATGGTTTGACTACTCTGACAGTGCAGTAAATTAAAAAGTTTGTTTGATTTGCGACAATTTCCTGTTCCGGAAAGAAGGAGAGGGTAGTACGCACCTGAAATTATGGAATTTATAAAACCGAGAAAAATTTTAATATTGAATGCTGACTTGAAGTTTTCACAGGCATTAAAGAGTTATTTAACCCGCACGGTAAACCATGAAATTCATTCCTTTGAAAACTTTGATGATTTGTTAAAAAACTCTATTGATCCTCCTGAAATTATTATAATTTCTCATTTTCAAAAGTCTTCCGAAAATGAAGCATCAAAACGAATTGAAATTTTGGAAAGTATAAAAAAAAATTATCCCGGGATACATATTATCGTTATTGCCGACCATGAAGGATATGGGACAGCTATGCAAACCATTTTAAAGGGCGCTGAACAATACGTAATAAACGATATTGATACTTTTGAGAAAATAAATGCTATGCTTAGTGAACTTATTTAAAAATTAACCTGTAACGGTGTTTACCCAGGGCATTAAAGCGATCGTGCGTAATTTGATCAGCGTTTACTGCAAAAAGGAACACAATAAAACTGAAGAAGGGGGCAATAATTACTCACGTCACCTGTGCTGAAATATAATTCTTGATTTCGCTTGAGGATCTTTTCGATTTATGTGAAGTTCCTGAAGAAATTCTAAAATAGTGACCTCGGAGAGGCTCGAACTCTCAACCCACTGATTAAGAGTCAGCTGCTCTACCAACTGAGCTTCGAAGTCAAAAAAATCGGATTGCAAATTTAATTATTTTGAAAGCTCTCTTAACGCTAAAAAGGCCATCAATCCCATTCCTGTCTCTAAAGCGCGTTCGTCAATATCAAAAGTGGAAGTGTGAACGGATGAGGTAATCCCCCTCGCTTCATTGCGTGTTCCCAGGCGATAGAAGCAGGCGTGTGTTTGCTGTGAATAAAAAGCAAAATCTTCGGCAGCCATCCAAATATCAAGATCAAGAACATTTTCTTTTCCAAGAAATTCTTCTGCGCCAGCACGTGCCGATGCTGTGATTTTTTCTTCATTAATCAAAGCAGGATAGCCCCGAACAATATTAAATTCACAACGACCTCCCATGCCTGTGCAAATACTTTCTGCAATCTGAATTATTTTTTTATGAGCTTCGGTGCGCCATGTTTCATCGAGCGTGCGAAATGTTCCTTCAAGATAAACGGAATCAGGAATTACATTGGTTGCCCCGTTGGCAATCACTTTTCCAAATGATAAAACACTTGGCATCGTTGGGTTTGCATTGCGGCTTACTAACTGCTGCAGCGCAACAATCATGTGTGATGTGATGAGTACGGGATCAATATTTAAATGAGGCATTGCACCGTGCCCACCTTTTCCGAATACGGTGACATAAATTTCATCGGTGCTTGCCATATAAACTCCTTTCCGAAAACCAACTTTTCCTGTATCTATCAATGGCATTACATGCTGCCCAAGGATGCCTGCAGGCTTTGGATTTTCCAATACTCCTTCTTTAATCATCAGCGAAGCACCGCCCGGTAATTTTTCCTCGCCCGGCTGAAAAATTAATTTTATAGTACCTTCAAACTCGTTTTTTAATGAGTGTAAAATTTTTGCAGCGCCAAGTAAAGATGATGTGTGTACATCATGACCACATGCGTGCATGACACCAGCATTTTGTGATTTGTAAGGAACATCATTTGTTTCCTGTATGGGTAATGCATCCATGTCGCCACGCAGCGCGATTGTTTTTTTGGAAGGATTTTTTCCTTCTATTATTGCTACGATGCCTGTTTTTGCAATTCGTTTTTTGTTTGTGATTCCGATGGATTGCAATTGCTCTTCCACATACGAGCATGTTTGAAATTCATTGAAAGAAAGTTCGGGATGCTGATGGAGATGCCTTCTTATAGCTGTAATTTCTTTGTAATAGGTGGAGGAGAGATTTTTAATTTTTTCTTTTAAATGCATAAATTTTCAGGTATCAGGTATAGAAATGATTTATGATAAAAGCTATTGAGAACATCAATCAAAAATCCAGTCCCAGTGTAAGATAAAAAACGGGTTTGTTTCGCCATTCTCCGTCTTCGTACCCCCAACCCCAGTCGCCTTTGAGGAAATAGCCGAAGATGCGGCTGCGAAGCCCGAATCCATAACCGGCCACGATGGGCTCAATTTGTTTATAAAGAATTACGGTAATTGGATTACCAGCGATAGTTTGAGTGTTTAATGAGTTGTCTGTTGCATACGGATCAAGTCCTGTCCACGCAGTCCCTATATCTCCGAATCCTACTATCTGGAAATTACGGATGAAATCAGAACGAATGGGCCGGTGAATGAAGTATTGAAAAACAGGGATGCGCAATTCACTGTTAATAAGAGCGAAACTGTTTCCGTTGCGGATGTTTTGAATGAAACCGCGCATTGGTGTAGCTACCGTTTGAAATGCATAGTTCTGTGACGGGTCTATATTGATGCTGTAATTGAAATTGTCACTCGGTACAATTGCATTATCCATGGAGCCAAGGTAATAAATAAGTTTGTAATCTCCCAAAGAAGTGCTTGCCGAGAAACGGTTTGCCCAGGTAATCTGCCGGTGAATTTTGAGATAGTACCTGAAATCGGCCCCGAAAACAGACATAAAAGTGTTTGAACGATCCACCTGCCTGAATGCTTCAGCGAAAATTTTGAAACGTAATCCGTTTCTTAAATTCAATCCGCGCTTTATGGTATTATCAAAAATGTATTCCAGCTTGGCGCTGCCCCAGTTTTCAGAGTAATTGGGATACTGCAATGTAAGTATGTCAGTTGATTTTATAACGGTGCGGTCATTGCGGAAGGATATGGTTGCCCTGACGGCTGACAAGTCATTAAAGGGATATTTCATTGCATATTTTAATTCATGTGTGTGCACTTTGGCAAAGGCATAGCCAATGGCAAATTCCCTGGCCTGCCTGAAAAATACAATTTGTTTATCAAGTCTTCTTTTAAAGTTTTCGTAACTCAGCAAATATTCATTACTGTTGAGATCGCCTGCCAACCGAACACCCCCGGTAATTTTATAATCATTCATCAGGTCATTGATTCCGACTTTAAGCAAACCGGTAAGCCCGGGATCAAAATAAACGGCTCCCCCTGTAAATGTCTGGTAGGTTGAGTTCAGCAATTGATTGTCCAATTGAAGAACAAAGTAATCGGAAGAAAAAGCGGGATCGTAATTTCTCTGTTTTGGCAATTGATATTCTACTGAATCGTTTAAAACAGGCTTGGGTTTTGAAATGGTAATGGTTGTATCTGAAAATAATTTTGCAACATTGGAAGTGTCCGCAATTTTATCGAGTATTTTCTTTTTCTTACGCGGGAAATCGCTTTGAAAAACATAATTGTTAATATCAATTTTATTGGAATCCTGTTTCAGGGATTCGTCATCAAAGCGAATGACACCTGTATTTATTTTGTTAATCAAATCGGTTGCTGAAAGTTGCGGTTTTTTAGTTTCAGCCTGTTGTGGTTTATTTTTCTGATCATAAAAAGGCGTAATGGGCGGTGCGGTAATCATAGCGGTTTTTTCAAATGCAGGATTTGAATTAACATACATCCTGTATTTTCCCTGCGAATAAATTACTTCGGCATATTTTGTTTTTTTGTAATTCAAATCATGCTCTTCAATATTGCGTGCATAATCTGTTTGCGGAAAAGTTTTTACAATATAACGATAGTGTTCTGTAGTGTCAATAAAACTGATAACGCTGTCAATGGTGGCATTGTAGCGATTGAAAATGCCATTTTCGTTACTCAGGTATGAAAACCGGGAGGAGTCAATGGCTATGGGCTGAATTTCATCTGAAAGCGGAGTATTGGTTACACGTTTCAAAACCTGGGAATGCGCACTGTTGTCATAAAGAAAAATATCATAGTTCGGTGAAAGTACGGGTATTCCTCTATTATTGTCGTTGCCCAAAGAATCATTCAAACGGTTTGAACTAAAAATAATAAACTTTGACCCCATGACAAACCGTGGATTGAGATCATCATAAACATCTTTTGTTATCTGTTGGGTGGTCCTTGAACGTATGCTGTAAATAAAAATATCAGATTGGCCCTTTTGCACACCGGACAGAACCAAGCTTTGCCCGTCATCGGAATAAGAAAAATCGAGCACCTTTTCAAAATAGAAAAATTTACTTTCTTCTTTTTTCTTATCACTGACATTGTAATAATAAAGAAAAACTTTTCCCTGTTTTTCTTTCATAATGGCAAGAACTTTTCCCGAAGGATGCCATGCAAGAAGCGGAAAAGATATATCATTTCGTTGTTCAAGCGATTTATAACCGCCCTTCATGATACGCTTGCTTTTTTTTGTTTGCATATTATACAAATAGACACGGTATTTGCCAATATCATTGGTGACGTAAGCAACGGTTGCTCCATCCGGAGAGATTTTTACCTGCGAATAAATCCTGTTTTTTTTCGGTTTTGAAACTAACGGCTCACCTTTTGGAAGGGTCCGGCTTTTATCCGCATTCAAGTAAAGTTTTTGGTAATAAGTAAGCCAGTTATTTGAAATGTCAGTGAGTGTGCTTCCGATTACGTAAACATAGCCGCTTTCGATATTACGGTTAATGCGTGTCATGTAAAGTAAATTGGAAATTGAACCTGGCCCATAGGCTTCTGTTGTGTAATTCCACATGGACTTGCCGGCAAAAATTTCTTCGTTATCAAGCATGCGGTTGAACTTACGGTATTTGTTAGAAACAATTCCGTCTCTCATGCGGTTATCATCATTAGCAGTCCATCCTGTGGAAACATACGACACCAATCCGTCCACATACCATGAAGGAAGATTAAGCAGCACTGCACTTTGTACGCGGTCTTTCACATTGCCCCCATACATAAGCTGCTCAACTAAAACTTTTGCGACTCCTGCCCTAAGTTCCTGGCGGAAATGTTCATGATTACCGTCAAAATAAATCAGCACTTTATTTCCAAAAATGCGAGTCATGCCCCCGATGTTTCCTTCCAGTTCATCGCCTTCAAGCCCGATGTTGGTTTGCTTCATGTCGGATAATTTATTAAAAATGATGAATTGAAGTCGGCCTGAAGTTTTGTAATCAAATAATTTTTCAATTTCCTCAATGTCTTTACCTGCAGTTTTTCCGGTAAACGCAGCCAGCTCCTGCCCTCCGAGATAAAAGTAGGTGTCAAAGTTTTTAAAACGGTAAAACGTCCAGAGGAAATCGTTGTATTGCACGCGGTTTTTACCAAACGATTGTTGTGATCCCTGGTAAAATTGCGCAAGCGAATTGTGCGAAACCAAAATCAAAAATCCAACTGCAATAAAAAAAATCTTTCTAACCATTCTGAAAATAATATTACTTCCCTGACGCATAAAGTATGCGAATTTAACGAAAATCCGTGAATACTGTTGTGTGGTACGAATACCGAATGATGGCGAATTAACGAATATCAAATTCGTTTTTTGATTTTAACCTCAAACTTTAACCTCCAAACCTCAGAGTTTTCCCGAACTACATTTTGATGTGAGTAATTTTTCTGTAACATAACAAGTTTAGTAAGCGTCATAGAATTGTAAATAATTTTTTTTTGAAACATTAACTTTCGCTTAACATAGTTTAACGCATCCTTAACTGAAAGAAAAAATTATTGAATACACTTTTGCATTGAAAATAAATATTAAATAATAACCAATAAAAATTAAAACATGAATACGCTAAAAAAAATCAAATCGTTCGCTGCAGGAATAATAGTTCTGCTGCTTGCAACAACAGTTAACCTGAATGCACAATCTGTAATTAAAGGCGATGCACCTGATGACTCTAAGCAAAAAATCCAGGAACTAAATCAGAAAATGGCTGAATCTTTCCGTTCAGGTGACATAATAAAAGTTTCTGAATTCTATGCTGACGATGCCACTGTAATCATTCCCGGAGGAAAAAAAATAGAAGGCAGAAAAGCGATCTATGATTATTTAACAACGTTAAAGAATTCTAAAGATTATAAAATGGAAGTAAGTGACGTGAATGGCAGCGGGAAAATTCTTTACCAGGTTGGTACGGTCACATTCACGGCTGATAAAAACGGAACTTCTGAGACCCGTTCGACCGACCAGGTAAAAGTCTGGAAGCGCGGGTCAAATTGGGATTATAAAATTTCGGTTGATAGTTATAATTGATAAAAGTATTAAGTACCAAGTATCAATATAAAACCAACTTTAAACTTTAAACTTATTATTTCAGGTTAATTTTAGTTTTTCTTTTCCAGGTCAAAAACCCTCTTACAAACGTGCGGAGGGTTTTTTGTTTTTTACTTTTGTGATAGCAATAAAATTTGCACCTGAATTACTTAACAGGAGTTAACAGTGTATAATAAAAAGAGTCAAAAAATTTTCCGTCAAAAAATTCATGCTCTTTAAAAAAACCTGCTTTGGTGAACCCGTAACGTTCCAGGAGTTTTGCTGAAGGTAAATTTTGAGGATCAACTATTGCTTCCATGGAATGAAGTTTCATAACACTGAATCCATAATCAATTACTGTATTCAATGCTTCCCTCATAATGCCTTTTCCCTGGTAAGCAGGATGCAGCATGTAACCGACTTCTGCCCTGTAATGTTCCTTTGCCATCCGGAAATAACCAATCATCCCGATTACTTTTGAATCGTTCTTTAATGTAACAGCCCAGTTGATACCTTCATTCTTACTGATCATCTCATTTACTTTCTGTATCAATTGAAGAATATCGTCCGTTGTCTTAGCGAGAGGACGCGGAATAAACTGCATTACCTTTTTATCAGACCGCAGAACGAAAAGTTCATGCACATCTTCATTGGTGAATTGCCTTAATGTTAATCGCTCAGTGGACAATTCAGGGAAAGGGTTAAAATTTATTTCAAGCATACGTTTCGCAAAAGTAGCAGTTCAATGTTCCTTTTCTTCTTATGTTTGCTTAATAAAGTTAGCAGACACTATTTTAATGCGCATCCTTCTTCTCTATCCTGAAATGCCCGACACGTTTTATGCGATGAAGCATTTCATGGAAGTGGTTGACAAAAAAGCTGCATATCCTCCCCTCGGATTATTGACCGTTGCTTCGATCTTGCCAAAAGAATGGGAGAAAAAATTAGTTGATTTAAATGTAAGCAAACTGAACAATGCCGATTTAAAATGGTCTGACTATGTTTTTCTGTCTGCCATGAATGTACAGGAAAATTCAGTGCGTGAAATAATTTCACAATGTAAAAAAGCCGGGGTAAAAATAGTTGCTGGCGGACCACTGTTTACCCATGAATATGAACGTTTCACTGAAATAGATTATTTCGTGCTCAACGAAGCAGAAATAACTTTGCCGCCATTTTTACACGATCTCGAAAACGGCAATCCAAAACATCTCTATCAATCGGCTGACTATGCTAATGTGGAAACTTCACCGTTACCATCTTTTGAATTGGTTGACATGAGCCAATATCTCTACGCTATTGTGCAATACTCACGCGGCTGCCCGTACATGTGCGATTTCTGTGATGTAACTGCCCTGTTCGGAAGACGGCCGCGAACCAAAACAGCAGAACAGATTATTGCTGAGCTGGAAGAAATAAATAAAACCCGCGACATGCAATTAATTCTTTTTGCAGATGACAACCTTATCGGCAACAAGAAAATTCTAAAAGATGAATTGCTGCCTGCACTCATCGAATGGCGAAAGAAAACCAATCCCGGGTTTTTCTTTGCCACACAGCTCACTGTAAATTTAGCTGACGATGAACAGCTTATGCAATTGATGATTGATGCCGGGTTCAGGCACATCTTCATCGGCATAGAAACTCCTTCAGTAGAAAGTTTAAAAGTGTCGCACAAAAATCAAAATCTGAAACGCGACCTCATGGACAATATTAATTTATTGCATCAGCGGGGATTTATTATTTCAGGAGGGTTTATAGTAGGATTTGATTCAGATGATGCTTCTATTTTTAACCGCCAGGTTAATTTTATTCAGCAAAGCGGAATTCCCCTTCCCATAGTAAACATCCTGAAAGCTCCGCCCGGAACAGATTTGTACAAACGGATAAAATCAGAAAACCGTTTGTCAAAACCATTTGCTTTTGCAGAAGGCGACACCAACATCATTCCCATTATGGGTGAGCATAAACTATATCGCGGATTCCTGCATGTAATTGACAATATATATATGCCTGATAAATCTTACGAACGCATCAAACAATTTTTCCTAAACTATCGCTTTCCCCAAACTTCTGTCAAAATCAGGACAAGGTATAATTTAAAACATCTGAAAATGCTCCTCATGATCATTTACAGGTTAGGAATTAAAGACAATAACCGTAAGTACTTCTGGAAACTGATAACGTGGACATTTTTTTATAACCGCAAGCTTTTAGACAAATCAATTTTCTATGGCATCATGATCTACCAGGTATATCAAACCTATCTCAACATTTTGCAACAGGTGAATTCACAATTGCAAACAGAAGAAATAAATGAAGTAGCTATTGCCGTTTAGGTTTGCACAGCATCCGTCATTTGCTGAATAGCGCCCCTTTATTAACGTATAGCTTCCTGTCAGCGCTGTACAGTATAGTCAGCATCTGTCAAAAATAAAGCGTAGCAAATCCCATCCTCAGCTCAGCGTATAAAAATCCGCCTTCTCCGTAGTATGCACCTTGATCATCCCGATGCTGATCAGGTTTACCAGAATGGTTTGCGCGCTGCGCCTTGAAATGTTCAGCAGCTTGCAATATTCTTTTAAAGTGATCCGCTCATTTTTATTTAAGTAATCAAGAAGCGCCTGTTCTTTCGAAGAATATTTTATCAATGTCTGCTCTTCATTATTTGCGCGCCTCAGCACATCAAGCACCACCTTGCTTGCTAAAAGTGATTGATCTTTCACACGAATGTAAGCCCACCATTTTTCATCTTCGCCTTTTGCAAAATAGGGTTGCTCCGTTCCTTTCGGAATCACAGCTTCAAGAATTGTTTTCTTTCCGAGAACGTGTTCTTTTATTTCTAAGGACAGGGTCGGCTTGCAAAAAAAATCAGCAGCAGTGGTCAGCATGTGTTTTTCTTCTTCTGAATTGATGCCGTAAATTGTTTTATCATCATTTACTCCAACCAAAATAATTCCTCCTTTATGATTGGCAAACGAAACAATGGTTTTGGCAATTTTGGTTGTGCTCGTAATTTCCTTTTTAAAATCAAGCACTTCATTTTCACCTCCGTCAATTAATTCGCGAAGGTGCCTTGGAAGGATTCTCTTTTTTTCTTTTACCTGTGCAAGCATCTGTTTATAATTCAAAAAAATTACTCACATAACCTTAAACCTTAAACCTCAAACCTTAAACCGTTTTTCTACTTTTGCGCAAATTCAAAAAACGAATGTATTACCAGAATATTTTACAAACCATTGGTCATACTCCATTGGTAAAATTAAACAGAGTTACCGCAGGTGTTAAAGCAACTGTTCTTGCAAAAATAGAAACTTTCAATCCCGGAAATTCCATTAAAGACCGCATGGCGGTTAAAATGGTAGAAGATGCCGAAAAAGCCGGATTATTGAAACCGGGCGGAACTATTATTGAAGGCACATCAGGCAACACCGGTATGGGGCTTGCAATTGTTGCAATAATAAAAGGCTACAAATGTATTTTTACAACAACCGATAAGCAATCAAAAGAAAAAATGGATGCGCTCCGTGCGTTTGGCGCTGAAGTAATTGTTTGTCCTACCAATGTAGAGCCAGAAGATCCCCGCTCTTACTATTCTGTTTCTGCCCGGTTAAGTAAAGAAACTCCTAATTCTTTTTACCCCAATCAATATGACAACCTTTCTAACAGGATGGCGCATTATGAGCAAACAGGTCCCGAAATATGGGAGCAGACAGAAGGAAAAATTACGCACCTCGTTGTGGGAGCCGGAACAGGCGGAACTATTACCGGAACAGGAATGTATTTGAAAGAAAAAAATCCGAACATCAAAATCTGGGGAGTGGATACGTATGGTTCGGCATTGAAAAAATTTCATGAAACGGGCAAGCTCGATAAGACGGAGATTTATCCTTATGTAACGGAAGGCATAGGCGAAGATTTTATTCCCAAGAATTATGATTTCAAAGTGGTGGATCATTTTGAAAAAGTTACGGATAAAGATGCCGCGCTCATGACACGCGAAATTGTAGAGAAAGAAGGAATCTGGGTAGGAAACTCAGCAGGGTCTGCAGTTTGCGGAGTGCTTCAACTGAAAGACAAGCTTAAAGAAACCGATATGGTTGTGGTTATTTTTCACGATCATGGCACACGCTACCTTGCAAAAATTTTTAACGATGAGTGGATGCGCAAAATGGGGTATCTCGATAAAAAAGGAATGACAGCAAAAGATATTGTTGCGTCAAGAAAAAATATTGAGTTGATGACCATTGATAAAAACGATACCATCTCAAATGCATTTAAGCTTATCAGCGAAAATAATTTTTCGCAATTACCCGTTACCACAGGCAACCGCATTGTAGGTTCGGTTTTTGAAAACCTTGTTTTTAATAAAATAATGGAAGGTCCCCAAGCGAAAAACGAAAAAGTAGAATCCATCATGCAGGAAGCATTGCCTTTTGTTGACATTACAACAGACCTGGAATCACTCAGCAAAATGATGTCGCCCGAAAGCAGTGCTGTGCTGGTAAAAGATTTTAAAACAAACGGTAATTTTATTATTACACGTTATGATATCGCAGAAGCGATGGCGAAATGAAAGTTTTCAAATCCCAAATTCCAACTTTCAAATAAGGATTGAATATAAATAAAATGTCAGTAAAAGTATCTAACGTCACTAAAGTTTACGGGAAGCAAAAAGCGCTTGATGAAGTCAGCTTTGAAGTAAACACCGGACAGGTGGTTGGGTTTCTCGGACCGAATGGAGCGGGAAAATCAACCATGATGAAAATTATCTGCTGTTTTAGTCCGCAAACATTGGGTGATGTTTCTGTGAATGGTCATGATACGCTGGAAGAATCTGTTGAAGTGCGCAGGCTGGTCGGTTATTTGCCCGAGCACAATCCGCTGTATCACGACATGTATGTGAAAGAGTATCTTGCTTTCATTGCAGGTATGCACAAATTATCAAAAGAGAAAATTGAAAAACGTGTAGCACAAATGATTGAAATTACAGGACTTGGCTTAGAGCAAAAGAAAA
>JBDSOU010000085.1:0-15062 GCA_039914625.1 Bacteroidia bacterium
TAGCCCCGATAAATAAAAACAAACCGAAAGGCACAGCTACATATATAATTCCTGTAATGGTAAGTGCAATATTGATAAACGGATGTTTTGATTTCCTGAAAAGCTCAAAAATAAAAAGCAAAAAATACAAAAGAATAATGATGATGGGAACTTTGTAAGTAATAGCGAGGTCAACCACCCAATCGAGCTTGTACGTTGTTTGTTTGATATAATACAAATAAATAAAAATAAAAAGTGCAATCAGCGTTCCGAAAACAATCTGTGGTTTTTTTTCTTCAACAGAAACTAATTTATAAAACTCTAAAATAGCAAGCAGGGTTATTATAAAAAACAGAACAAAGAAGCTGAGGGAACTCAATAAAATAGAACCAATCAACACGGTTATGAAAATCAAACCAGTGATGGTGCGTTGCTGGAAATTGCTCAAAGCTGGTTCGTATTTATAATGACTTTTGAAAATATTTCGTTTTCCGCACTCACATACAATTCTATTTCACCCAATGAAATATAAGAAGAGTCTTTTTTATTAATTTCAAATGACTTAATGCCGTTATCTTCAAGCACCGCTTTCAGAATTTCTATTTTATGAATTTCTGTCGAAGAATAAATCTTTACCCAATCACTATCCATCTATAATAAGTTTTTGAGTTGTTGATTTAATGAATTAATGAATCGTCAAAATTACCAGGACATTCTCGGGATCTTCATTGCTTATTACTTAACAATTCAACAACTCACTAAATCAACAACTCATTAATTCTTCAATTTTCGTCAGCCAAAAATAAAAATAATTCTTTAGGTCCCTGTGCCCCGGTAACAACAATACCTTCAATGTCGGCTGTTTTTGAAGGACCAGTGATAAATGTCATCGAGCTGGGAAGCTCGTTATTATATTTTAATTTCATAAATGCGAATGCATCTTTCAAATCATTTACAATTTGGCCTGTTGTTGCATAAACAATATGCACCGGGGTAAAAAATGGCAATACTCTTCCATAACTGTTTGCGGAAGAAATCAGCATGCTGCCTGTACGGGCTACAATACATTCACAGGTAGTAATAACTGCTTCGGGAGATTGCGAACCGGCAATTGAGCTGTGGGGGAATTCTATTTCATTTAAAAAATCAGAAAGATGTTTTTCTGAACAGATAATTTCCTTCCATTTTTTTTTCTCAGCAAGGTTGAGAAGTGATTCGGCAAACTCAATTTTATTTTCACAAAAAATAAAATTTCCGCCTGCTTCACTAAAACGCTGGGCGAAGATTAATTCTGGAACATCATCCGGCTGAGGCGAATAAACAGAACTGACATAATCAAGCTTAGGATAAGGATTCTGGGAATTTTGAATGAGTGCGCTGCGAACTTTTTTCAGAACTTTTTCACGCGAAGTACTTTCCTGCATAATCAGCCAGCGTCCTTAGGTTCCTGAATAGGATTTACTGAAGCAGGTTCAGCATTTTCCTTTTTCTCATCAGTTAGAGCGGATCCATTTTCTGACACAACAATTGCAGGCTTCTTAATTTCTTTTTTTGCAATCGGCTCAGGAATTTTCCACGGACGTTTTCCAAAAATTTCTTCCAGATCTTCTTTAAATAAAACTTCACGGTCTAAAAGGCGCAATGCTAAAGTATCCAATTGAACTTTGTGCTCAGACAAAATTTCTTTAGTCCGTTTATAAGCGCTTTCAATTAATTTGCTTACTTCCTCATCAATTGTCTGAGCCGTGCGTTCACTATATGGTTTTGTAAAGGCATATTCCTGATTGCCGCTTGAATCATAAAAGCTCACATTACCTATTTTGTCATTTAATCCGAATATGGAAACAGATGCATACGCCTGCTTGGTAATTTTTTCGAGATCACTTAATGCCCCTGTTGAAATACTTCCGAAGGTAACTTGCTCAGAAGCCCTCCCTCCCAACGCTGCACACATTTCGTCAAAGATTTGTTCTTTGGTGGTTAACGACCTCTCTTCGGGCAAATACCATGCTGCACCTAATGAATTTCCTCTTGGTACAATTGTAACTTTCACGAGCGGATGCGCATGTTCCAATAACCAGCTCACCGCAGCGTGACCAGATTCATGATAGGCGATAACTTTCTTCTCCTGGGCAGAAATTATTTTATTTTTCTTTTCTAATCCACCGATGATGCGATCAACGGCATCAAGAAAATCCTGTTTGTCAATTGCGGTTTTATTATTTCTTGCGGCAATCAAAGCAGCTTCATTGCAGAGATTGGCAATATCAGCTCCTGAAAAGCCCGGAGTTTGTTTTGCGAGAAAATCAATGTCAACCGTTTTATCCAATTTCAGTGGCTTGCAATGCACTAAGAAAATTTCTTTTCTACCATTTAAATCAGGAAGCTCGACATAAATCTGGCGGTCGAATCTGCCTGGACGCATTAATGCACGATCAAGCACGTCAGCACGGTTTGTTGCAGCAAGAATGATTACACCACTGTTGCTTGCAAAGCCATCCATCTCAGTGAGCAGCTGATTGAGCGTACTCTCCCGCTCATCGTTGGCGCTGAAGGAAGGAGCCTTGCCCCTTGCACGACCAATAGCGTCTATTTCATCTATAAAAATAATGGCAGGAGCTTTTTCTTTTGCCTGCCTGAATAAATCACGCACACGGGAAGCCCCTACTCCAACAAACATTTCCACGAAATCAGAACCGGAAAGGGAGAAAAACGGTACCTGTGCTTCACCTGCAACCGCCTTTGCCAACAATGTCTTGCCTGTTCCGGGAGGCCCCACCAACAAAGCTCCTCTTGGAATTTTTCCGCCAAGCTGAGTATATTTTTTAGGGTTTTTTAAGAAGTCAACAATTTCCATGACTTCTACCTTAGCTTCTTCCAGCCCCGCCACATCATTAAAAGTAACTTTTACGTGCAGGTCTTTGTCAAAAAGTGTTGCGCGTGATTTTCCAATATTAAAAATCTGGCTTCCTCCGCCTCCGCCTCCCATTCTGCGCATGATAAAAACCCAAAGCAAAATGAGCATGGCAAAAGGAATGAGCCAGTTCCACAATATGTCGAGGTAATTTTTTTCGTTGTTATTATAACTGATTCCCACCCGCTCATCTTCCGGCATATCTTTCTGCGCTTCCTCCATTTTTTTCTCAAAACTTGCAGGATCGCCAATGGTGAAAACATAATGCGGGCCTTCATTTACGGCACCTCCGAAAGATTTAGTGCGAACGGCTTTGTATTCGTTCTTTTGTAATTTATCCTTTTTAATAAAGACATATACTTTTTCTTTATTTATTACTTCCACATGATCAACATCCCCCGCTTTCAATAATTTGGTTTCAAACATCTGCCAATTAGCAGGCTGAGGCTTGTTGCCCCAATCCAAAAAATTCATAGCAAGAATCACAACGATAACCAACCCATACAACCAATAAAAATTAAAATTAAATTTTGGTGTAGAGGATTTGGAAATATTATCAAGCGGATTCTTTCCGCTTTTCTTCTCTTTTTTATTTTTTTTATCTTGCTCTGACATTCTTAATTTATTCCAATTGAACTTCATGGTGAGTCAAGTATTATGCCACTTGACATATTGCCATGATTTCTCTTTTTTAAAATGATGAATTAACTATTCGCAACTTTTTGAATTTCTGCATCTGCCCATAAACGTTCAATGCCGTAAAATTCTCTGCGTTCTTTAACAAATATATGGACAACTACATTAAAGTAATCTAATAGCACCCATTCCAGATTCTGAAATCCTTCTTTGTATGCAGGGTCTTCTTTCAGCTCTTTATAAACCTGTTCTTCAACTGATCTGGCAAGCGCTTCAACCTGCGTGGTTGATTCGCCATGACATACAACAAAACAATCTGCAACTGAATTCCCGGTTTTTCGCAAATCTAAACTTATAATTTCATGACCTTTTTTCTCCTGTAAGCCCCTTATTACAACTTCGCGCAACAGTTCAACATCATCTTTTTTCTTTTTTGATTTAGGTTTCCCGATCCTCACTGGGATAAGTTTTTTGGGGGCTGCCATCAAGATTTATCTGAATTTGTACAAAAATAGTCATTTTTCAGTCACGTTGCTTAAACAATTTTTCCCGAAATCTGAAGTAATTTTGCAAAGCAACAACTATGATGCAAATCGGAAAAAAATTAATACGATATGGAAGCATTGGCTCAACTAATAGCCATGCCGCAGAAATTATTCAAAAAGAAAAACCCGAAGAAGGAACTGTCATATTGACCGAATACCAGGAACATGGAAGAGGTCAGCGTGGTACATCGTGGGAAAGTGCTCGCGGAGAAAATTTGCTTACAAGTTTTATTTTT
Source organism: Bacteroidia bacterium (assembly GCA_039914625.1). GTDB lineage: Bacteria > Bacteroidota > Bacteroidia > AKYH767-A > OLB10 > DATEMK01. Next base: position 4,311 of record JBDSOU010000085.1, read on the forward strand.
TATCCTTCATTAAATGTTGCTGATCAATTTTTGTTCAATCAATGTATTGCTTTAGGAGTTTATGAAATGATTGAACAGGAGTTGGGCAAAAAAGTTAAGATTAAATGGCCCAACGATATAATGGTGAATGATAAAAAAATTGCAGGCATTCTTATTGAAAGCAGTATCAGTGGAAATAAATTTCAATATGCCATTGCAGGCATCGGCATCAATGTGAACCAAGTTCAGTTTAAAAGATATACTCCTGTAGCTACTTCTTTTTTTTTAGAAACCGAAAAATTATTTACCGCAGATGATTTGCTTAACAAGCTCAGCCGTTCCCTTACAAGGTGGTACGGGATTCTGAATGATCAAAACTTTGATTTTATTCGTATGTCTTACCTCGACCTATTGTTCAGGAAAGGAGAAATGTCCGGGTATATTATGACTGATAAAAAAATAAAAGCAACAATCAAAGGAATCAACGAAGACGGTAAATTGTTGCTCGAAAAAAAGGACGGTGAAGTTTTGAAAGTTAATTTTAAGGAAATGAAATATGTTTTTTAGCCATGTTGTTGTAAGCCGGAATTTAGAAGTTAGATGTCAGGAATTTTTATTCTCTGCCAGATTTTTAAAGTTATTTACAAGAATATTCAAAAAATTCTTCAAAGGTTTTTCTGCCATCATTTTTAGAAAAGGATTTAAGTCTGCATCAAAAAACAATTGAAGCTGAGATTGACTTTGATTTTCTGACAGTTCAATCATACAATGCAATTGAAAATCAAATGGAGCTTTGCCGTTTTTTTCAACAATGATTTCCGATTCCGGAATCTTTTCTTTGATTTTCATGCCCAGGCTTGCCATGCCTTTTATTGTAAAACTGCATTCATCGTTTGAAGATTTCCAGTCCACTACCTGTTCTGGCATCAGTAATTTATAATTATTGAAATCGCTCAGGAATAAAAATACTTCAGACTGTGATTTATTAATTGAAACTTTTTCGCTTTCGATTCGTGTCATAGGATGGAAATTGGAATTTGAATTTAGATAATTTTGACTGCCGGATGAAAACCCGGACCTAACTTTTTCCCGTCCAGGTATCAGGATTTTTTCTCCAGTCTGCCAGTGTTTCAAGATCAGTATCCTGAATATATTTTGTTTCCAAAGCACTTTTTAAAAGTACATTATAATTACTAAGTGAATATACCGGACAACTTGCTTTCCTGAAATTATCATGGGCAATTTGAAAACCGTAAGTGAAAATGGAAACCATTCCTTTCACAATTAATTTTGCTTCGCGCAAAGCGTCCACTGCAAGCAGACTGCTTTTGCCTGTTGAAATCAAATCTTCAATCACAACAACTGATTGTGATGGATGTGCTTCCCCTTCAATCTGATTTTTTCTTCCATGCTCCTTAGGGGAAGGACGAACATAAACAAACGGCAACCCCATTGCTTCTGCTACAAGTGCTCCCTGTGCTATTGCAGCAGTTGCAACTCCGGCAATAACATCTGGTCGTCCGAATTTTTCTTCGATTGTTTTAACCAATTCTTGCCTTATGTAGGTTCTGATTTTCGGGTGCGACAATGCAATCCTGTTGTCACAATAAATGGGCGACTTCCATCCTGATGCCCAGGTAAAAGGTTCATCAGGTTGCAGCTTAATCGCTTTTATTTGCAACAGAAATTCAACTATTTTTGAAGCAGTATATTCTTTCATAACGGAAGTTAGAAGTTGGAAATTAGAAATTAGAAATTAGATCTACGAGTTAGCACTATTTATATCTTCAGGAGACCAGCCTCCAACTTCTCAATTCCAATTTCCAAACGTGCCAATGTACAAAGTTTTTATAAACGACAAGCCGCTTTATCTTTTTTCTGAAAAAAATAACTTGTCCCGTACTTTCGGGATTCCGGACTTATTGTCAACAAAAATGCTAAAATTAGAGTATAAATCTGAAAAAGAAATTCATACTGCTTTAGATTTGCTTTCAGTCGATAATAATTTTACAGGGGGGCTAATTTTTTCTGAGAATGAAGAACAACTTTGGAAAAAGTTTAATGAACAATTTAAAATCATTGAAGCAGCAGGAGGATTGGTATTGAATGAAAAAAAGGAATTGCTCATGATTTACCGCTTTGAAAGATGGGATTTACCGAAAGGAAAAATTGAAAAAAATGAAGAAACGGCTACAGCTGCTTTGCGCGAAGTATGTGAAGAAACGGGGGTGTGTGATTGTGAAATTACAGGAGAATTAAAACCCACTTATCATATTTACACTTACAAAGAAAAAAAAATTCTGAAAAAAACATTTTGGTATGAGATGACATGCAAACGTTTTTCGGATTTTAAATTGCAGAGTGAGGAAGGTATTGTGGAAGCAAAATGGATGAATAATATACAATTGAAATCTGCAATGAAAAATACCTATCCTTCATTAAGTGATCTTATAGAAAATTATTTTATAACAATTTAATCATGCATCGAAACAGCTTTCAAATCATTCAATACTCTCCCCGGATATTCTATTAAGGCCTGCTCAAGGCAAACCATTGCATTTTTCAAATCATCCAGATTTAAAACATAAGCCAGCCTTATTTGCTTTTTTCCAAGTTCAGGATTGCTGTAGAAACCTGTAGCCGGAGCAAGCATAACCGTTTGTTTATTATAACTAAATTTCTCTAAAAGCCATTGACAAAATTTATCAGAATCATCAATTGGTAATTGTGCAATGCAATAAAATGCACCGCTTGGTTTAGGACAAAACACTCCTTCAATTTTATTCAATGATTCAACAATAAAATCTCTGCGGGCAACATATTCTTTTTCTACTTTTTCAAAATAAGAAGCAGGTGTATCAATGGCAGCTTCACCAGCTATTTGTCCGAAAGTCGGTGGGCTTAAACGTGTCTGTGCAAATTTCAACGCAGTTGCCATTACTTCTTTGTTTTTTGAAATGAATGCTCCTATGCGAGCTCCGCATGCACTGTATCGCTTGGAAATAGAGTCGAGCAACACTACATTTTGCTCAATGCCTTTCATGTGCATCACAGAGAAATATTCTTTGCCATCATAACAAAACTCCCTGTAAACTTCATCAGCAAAAAGCCAGAGATCATACTTCATTACTAATTCTTTGAGCGGTTCCAGTTCTTCCTTTGTATATAAATGCCCGGTTGGATTACTCGGATTACAAATCATTATTCCTTTTGTTTTGTGAGTAATGACTTTTTCAAATTCACTTATGGCAGGCAAAGCGAAACCACTTTCAATGGAAGAAAAAACAGGTATCACTTTTACATCTGCTTGTGTGGAGAATCCATTATAATTCGCATAATATGGTTCAGGAATAATAATTTCATCTCTGGGATTGAGACAACTCATCATGGCAATTTCAATCGCTTCCGATCCTCCTGTGGTTATAATGATATCTGTATAATCTAAATCAATATTGTATTTTTTATAGTAAGTCGTAAGCTTTCTTCTGTAAGATTCGATTCCTGCCGAGTGGCTGTATTCAACAACCTTCAATTTATTATTTTTTACAGCATTCAACATTACATCCGGAGTTTCAATATCTGGTTGTCCGATATTTAAATGATAAATTTTAATTCCGTTTTTCTTCGCTTGTTCTGCAAAAGGAACCAGCTTGCGAATTGGTGAAGGCGGCATCTGAGTGCCTTTGTTTGAAATTTTAGGCATAGTATTAAAATAAGTATCCCCTCCGTTTGATCGAAGGGGATACAAATTTACTAAAAATTAATAGAAATGATTTTCTTAACAGCTGTTAATTTTTAGGCGTTTCAGCAGGTTTTTGCTCAGCAGGTTTTGCCTCATCAGTTGCAGGTGCAGCTGGCGGAGCTTCAACAGTGCCTTTTATGTGAAGCACTTTCGGATTTGATTTTGCATTAGAATTCAAAGTAATGGTTTTGTCCTGCATTCCCATTTTACCTGAAGAATTAAATGTTACATGAATTGTACCTTTTTCACCTTTTTTAATAGGTTCTTTAGGCCATGTAGGAACAGTGCAACCGCATGAACCGTGAGCATCAGTAATCACAAGAGGCTCTTTGCCGACATTAACAAAAACAAAATCATAATCTATTTTGTCGCCCTGTTTGATAGTTCCATAATTGTATTCATCCTTTTCAAATTTAAAATCAGCGGCATTCGGATTGTCTGCTACTGGCGCTGTAGCCGGTGTCGCGACAACCGGAGTTGTTGCAGGAGCAGCAGGTGCTGTTGAAGGAACGGTTGTTTTCTCATTCTGAGCTTGCGAAGAAGCTGTGAAAGCGATAAACATTGAAACTAATAAGATTGTTTTTTTCATTGTAGATTTTTGTTTAATTTATTTGTTTTGTTTAATAATAGTTTTTTTTGTTTTAATTGTGTGATATATTTTCAAGCGGACTTCCGGTATCCTTTTTAAATGGTGTTGTACTTTCCGTTTCTTCCTGAGACTGAACCACTCCTTTTATAGTAATAACTTTATTTGCGGTTTTTGCATTCGAAGTTATAGTTACTGTTTTTGTAAATGGTCCGGGACGTTTAGTATCATAGCTGACATTAATTTCACCACTCTCCCCTTTTTTGATTGGTTCTTTGGACCATTTAGGCACTGTGCATCCGCAAGAACCGCGGGCATTGGAAATAATTAACGGGCTTTTTCCGGTGTTTGTGAATTTGAAATTATAAACTCCGTTGCCACTGAATTCAATTGTTCCGAAATCATGAAGATCAGATTCAAATGTAATTTCCGGAGCATTCGGATCGTTTATACTGTCTTTAACTGCCGGTGCTGTTTTCTCATCCTGCGCGGAAGCAACCAGACCAAGCGACATAAATAAAATAATTGAGTAGATCGTTTTTTTCATTTGTATTATTTTTTTGTGGAGCAAAGATAACGTTTGGATTGAATACGACAACTATTTCAATTATGTTGCCAAAACTACTGGGAAGTCTATGAAGTTTTTATGAAACAAAAACAATTAAAATCCCTTATTGTCGGGAGGGAAACACCTGATAAAAGTTTATTGCCTCTGAAATCTGATTGAAATTATTTTTGCATGAATTTTTTCATCTTTTTATTCATACCTTGTTTTCTAAACGGGAATAGCTCAGTTGGCAGAGCGTTGGCTGCCCATAACGAAAGTCGCGGGTTCGATTCCCGTTTCTCGCTCAATGAAAGTTTGAAGTTCATACTTTGTCCTTCTCCCATTTGGAGACTACTGCAGTTGCAACAGCATTGCCAATTACATTTGTCGCAGATCTTCCCATATCTAAAAATTGATCAATGCCAAGCAACAGCAACAATCCTGCTTCAGGAATTCTAAAAGTGGAAAGCATGCTTGCAATTACAACAAGCGATGCGCGGGGAACCCCAGCAACACCTTTGCTTGTAACTAACAATATAAGAAGCATGGTAATTTGTTGTTGAGCGCTTAATTCCATTCCATAAGCCTGTGCAATAAATTGTGTTGCAAATGCCATGTACATAATAGAACCATCAAGATTGAAAGAATAGCCTAATGGGAGTACAAAACTTACGATACGATTGCTAATACCAAATTTTTCCAGGGCTTCTACTGTTTTTGGAAATGCTGATTCTGAACTGGCCGTTGAAAATGCAAGTATCATCGGTTCTTTAATATGCGATAATAATTTAAAATAAGGAATCTTCAGAGTTAAACATATTCCTCCTAAAATTACAAAACAGAAAAAAATGAGTCCTCCATAAAATGTTGCGAGTAAATAGAGATATCCAGAAATTACCCCCAATCCCTGCTTTGCAACGATGGCCGCAATTGCTCCAAATACTCCGAAAGGAGCAAATGCCATAACATAGTTGGTAACTTTAAACATGATGTGAGAAACAGTATCCAAAGCATTCACAACTGGTTTTGCTTTCTCCCCTAAAGCAGCAGCGCCCACTCCGAAAAAAATTGCGAAAACAACTATCGGAAGAATTTCATTGTTAGCCATTGCTTCTATCACACTTTTTGGAATGATGTGAGAAATAAAATCCTTTAAATTAATTCCTTTATCAGGAATCCCGGAAGCAGCGGTTTCAGCAGGGAGAGCAAGTTGCATGACTTTTCCCGGTTCGAAAAAATTTACGAGCAATAATCCCATACATAAAGCAAGTATTGTTGCAAAATAGAAATACGAAATTGTTTTTATTCCCATCCTTCCCACACTTTTAAAATCTCCAACTTTCGCAATTCCTACAACAAGAACGGAAAAAACAAGAGGAGCAATAATCATTTTTATCAGCCGTAAAAAAATGTCGCTTAATATCTGAATGTTGTTAGCGAAATTTTCATAATCAGAACTTAGTGCATGCGTGGACCGATAAAAATGTCCGACAATAATTCCTAAGATTAAACCAATAAAAATTTTGATGGTGAGATTTATTTTGGGCATACATTTTTTCAAATCAGGATGTAAATAAAAGTGATTACAGTCGCATTTCCTAACAAATTATTTAATATGCAATTTTGCAAAGTTCAAGTAAGCAGTAAATGTCAAAAGAAAATATTCGGATTGTCAATTACCGGGCTGAATATGCCGATATATTCAGAGAATTAAATCTTCATTGGATAAAAAAATATTTTGAAGTGGAACCAGAAGATTTGAAAATGCTTACTACCCCTCAACTTTATATTATTGATGCATGAGGATTCATTGTTTTTGCAAAATATGAAAATGAAATTGTTGGCACTTGTGCTTTGATAAATCAAAGTGACGGAATTTTTGAATTAGCAAAAATGGCTGTGACGGAAAACATGCAGGGAAAACAAATCGGTTATAAAGTCGGTTTGGAAATTATTGCGATTGCAAAACAAAACAAAGCACAAAAAATAATTCTCGAAACAAACAGCAGCCTGAAACCCGCGTTACATTTATATGAGAAACTTGGTTTTGTTTATGTCCCCTTGACACAAGAACAAAAAGACCGTTACAAACGCGCTGATGTGATGATGGAATTGGTTTTGAAAATTAAGGATTAAAAATTAAAAATTAAAAATTGTAAATTCTGTAAATGAAATTAACCGCGTTTTGCATTCTTAATCCTAAATTTTTTAATTTTTAATTTTTCTCCTGATGCAACTTTTTTATCTTTGAAAACATTTTTTAAAATTTATGACCGAATTACCTAAAATATACGATCCGTCAACTGTTGAAGACAAATGGTACAGCTATTGGCTGAAGCAAAAATTTTTCAAATCAGTTCCTGATGATCGAGAACCATACACGATTGTGATTCCCCCTCCTAATGTAACAGGAGTATTGCACATGGGTCACATGCTGAATAATACTATACAGGATGTTTTAATCAGGCGTGCACGAATGCTTGGAAAAAATGCCTGCTGGGTTCCCGGAACAGATCATGCTTCTATTGCAACAGAAGCAAAAGTTGTTTCCATGCTGAAAGAAAGAGGAATCAGTAAATCAGATTTAAGCCGTGAAGAGTTTCTAAAATATGCGTGGGAATGGAAAGAAAAATACGGTGGAATTATTCTTGATCAATTAAAAAAATTAGGTGCAAGCTGTGATTGGGATCGTACCCGTTTTACAATGGAAGATGACTTAAGTGAAGCGGTAATAGATGTTTTTATTGATCTGTACAACAAAGGATATATTTATCGCGGAGTCCGGATGGTGAATTGGGATCCGCAAGGCATGACTGCGGTTTCTGACGAAGAAGTTATTCACAAAGAAGTAAATTCAAAATTGTATTTCGTCCGCTATATTATTATTGATGAAAATGAAAAAATTGATCTCAATGATAAAGATGCAGTAAATCAAAAATTGGAGACGGGAGATTACATTACGATTGCGACTGTACGTCCTGAAACAATCTTGGGCGATACAGCAGTTTGTGTTCATCCTGATGATGAACGCTATAAAAAACTCAGAGGTAAAAAAGCAGTAATTCCTTTTGTAAACAGAATTGTTCCGGTCATTTTTGATGAGTATATCACAATGGAATTCGGAACCGGTGCATTGAAAGTTACACCGGCTCATGATATTAATGATTATAATCTTGGAGTAAAACACGGGCTTGAAGTTATTGATACGATTACACCTGATGGAAAAATGAGTGAAGCAGCAAAATTTTATGTTGGTGAGGATCGCTTTACAGTTCGGAAAAAAATTGCAAAGGATTTAGAGGAAGCCGGATATATTTTAAAAGTTGAAGATTACAAAAACAAAGTCGGATATTCAGAACGCACCGATGCAGTAATTGAACCCAAACTTTCTTTGCAATGGTTTTTGAAAATGGATACGATTTCAAAACCTGCTTTGGAAAACGTGTTGAATGGAAACATCAAATTAATTCCTGATAAGTTTTTAAATACCTATAAACATTGGATGGAAAATGTTCATGACTGGTGCATTTCGCGTCAATTATGGTGGGGACAAAGAATTCCTGCATGGTATGATGAAAAAGGAAATTATATTGTTGCAAAAACTAAAGAAGAGGCTTTTGAAAAATTCAAAATTCAAAATTCAGCATTCGATAGTCAAAATTTAAAGCAAGATGAAGATGTGCTCGATACGTGGGCATCATCATGGCTTTGGCCAATTTCAGTTTTTGATGGATTTAAAAACCCGAATAATAAAGACATCAATTATTACTATCCAACCAATGATTTGATTACCGCTCCAGAAATTTTATTTTTCTGGGTAGCAAGAATGATTATTGCCGGATATGAATACAGAAATGAAAAACCTTTTAAAAATGTTTACTTAACAGGAATCGTTCGCGATAAACTGGGGCGAAAAATGTCCAAGTCACTCGGTAATTCACCTGACCCATTGGTGTTAATTTCAAAGTTTGGAGCTGATGGAGTTCGTGTCGGTATGCTTTTGTGTTCACCTGCAGGCAATGATCTTCCGTTTGATGAATCGTTATGCGAGCAGGGAAGAAATTTTTCCAATAAAATCTGGAATGCATTCAGATTAATTAATAGCTGGACAACAGGCGATATTGATACCTCTGAAAAAAATCAAATTGCCATTGACTGGTTCAGTTCTAAATTGAGTGCCGAAATTTCAAACATTAACGATCTCTATTCTAAATATAGAATTTCAGATGCTTTGATGGCAACATATAAATTAGTTTGGGATGACTTTTGCTCCTGGTATCTCGAAATCGTAAAACCTGATTTTATTGATGGTAAATCCCTGCCCATTGACAGTTACACTTGCAATTCTACGATTGAATTCCTGGAAGATATTTTAAAATTAGTGCATCCATTTATGCCTTTTATTTCTGAAGAAATATGGCATCTTATAAATGAGCGTGAAGAAAAAGAGTGCATAATAATTTCTGAATGGCCCGAATCAATTGAGCATGATGAAAAAATCTTAGACCGTTTTGCTCAATTGCAGGAAACGATTGTCAGCATTCGCGCAATAAGGAATGGAAAAAATATATCTCCAAAAGAAACACTGGAATTATTTATAAGGATTGAAGAAAATCCGGAAAGCAAATCATTTGACCCCCTGATGAAAAAATTATGCAATCTCAGCTCTGTTAATTACACAAATGACAAAATTGAAAATGCCGCATCTTTTATATCAAATAATATTGAATTTTTTATTCCTCTTTCAGGCAGGATTGATGTGAATGCAGAAAAGGAAAAATTGAAAAAAGAGATTGATTATAATAAAGGGTTTTTAAAATCAGTTATGGCAAAACTACTGAACGAAAAATTTGTGTCAAACGCGAAACCAGAAATCATTCTGAATGAAGAGAAGAAAAAAAATGATGCTCAAGCAAAAATAAAAGTGCTGGAAGAGCAACTCAGTAGTTTATAGAAATATTGTCTTGGTAGTTAAAACTTGATATTACTTCTTCGCTTTCTCCTTATTCAATTCTTCAATAATTTGTTTTGTAATATCCAGCGAATCACTTGCCAAAAGAATTCCGCTTCCTTTTTGATAACCAAGAATGAAATGGTATTTTTTATCCTTGTTGTATTTTTTCAAAGTGCTGATAAGATTATTGTGTAATGTATCATTAAGCGCCTCTTCCGCTCGTGCAAGTTCATCAGTCATTTCCTGTTTATATTGCATCAGTTCCTGTTGTCTTTTTCCGAGAACTTCTTCAGTTGATTGTCTTTCCTGTTCGGTCATTGTTGCTCCTTTTTCCTGGTATACCTTAATGTCATTTTCTAACTGCTTACCACGGCTCTTCAAAATACTCTCAATACTATCCTGCTTTTTTTCCATTGAAGTTTTAAGTTTCATAAAAAAAGGATAATTATCAAGCAATGAATCCGAATTCACAAACACAATGGAAGATTCAGCAACCGGCACAGAAACTGAAGCAGAAGAAATTGATGAAATATCTTTTGTTGAATATACTTTGTAATAAAGAAATACAACCGCAATTGTCAAAACAACATTCAGAGCCACAGAAAGATTTTTCATAATAATTTTTTTTTGCACGCAAAGATAGAAAAGGTTTAAAGTTAAGACTCCTTCTAACCTTAAACGTTAAATATAGCCCGCAATCCAATAACTCAAATATCCAACCCACTCATGGAGCAATGAATCCCAGCCATCTAAACATTCCGCATCCGGCACCAGAATTTTATCCACTGTAAATTGCCCCTTCCCTGAATGTTCATCAACAGAAAAAGGATCAGCTTTAATGCCCGCTTTTTTAAAACAAGCAAGCGATCTTCGCATGTGATACCCGGATGTAACCAGCAAAAATTTTTGCTCTGCAAAATCCTTTTTCAAGATTTCGACACTAA
>JBDSOU010000247.1:0-16049 GCA_039914625.1 Bacteroidia bacterium
CCGCTCCGGCTAATTTGCAGCCTAACGCCCGAGAACTATATTGATTTATCTGTTTTATTATTTCACCATCCACCATGTTTGGCAATATGGCATATTGCGCTTCGAACGCCTGGCGAAAATATTTTCCGAATGCATGCACATCTTTATTTAAAATCGCTTTCCAGCAATTTTCGGAAGCATCAGCCAACGCTTTCGCTGTATGCGGAGTGGAGTTAAGATCGCTGAGCACACTTCGCGAAACATGACGCGGTCCGAGAGAAATTAAGAACAAATGTTTTTCAATAAAAGATAAAACAGCTTCGTCATGCACCGATTCAATTTTTGAGGGCCAATAATTTCCATCCTTATAATAAAGATAGTTCAACCCCGGTAAAACTATTCCGAGCGAGTCCTGCGAACCCGAAATATTTTTGGTTCCCGGAGGATTGTCATAAGCGAAAAGGATTTTTGCAAGCTGTATAACGTCACCGGAAGGAACGGAAGGGTTCCATAATTCAATAGCTTTTTTACGGGTGCTGGATGCCATGCCGCTCCGGTCATCAAATCCTGCGCCCGGTTCAATTGAAATAGTAATTACCGGGCCGCCTGCATGGCTGTTTACAAAAGGATGGTCGTGCCAGCCGCCTGCAAGATCAATGCGGAAAGGAATGTCGCAAACTTTGCGTAACTCAGTTGTTGAGCGCGGTGTAAAATCTGCGGAAGGAATTCTTTTCAGAATTTTATATTCTATATTCTTTAATGCGCAAAGTTTTGATTTTGCAGGAGCGTCACCATCTTCATTCACTACAAAAATATGAGGAGCAATATCATTAATTTCATTTTCAAAATCCATTAAACCCCATCCGGTGTTGATGCGGCATTCCTTTACACAGGACATTGATTCGAGAAAATACTTGCGTTCGTTTTGTGAAGTGACCGGATAACGTCCTTTAATTTGTTTCACATTTTCATCGGTGCCAATGCAGACATATACATCACCGAACGAAGCAGCTTCTTTCAGAAAAGCAACGTGCCCGCTGTGCAGCATATCAAAACATCCGGTTACAAAAACTTTTTTATTCATAAGGTCAGAGAAAAAATTTTCATTGACCAAAAATACAATTTCTAATCAATTTCGTTCCCCGAAAATTGCAGAACCAATGCGCACCATATTGCTGCCTTCACTGAGAGCGATTTTATAATCCGATGTCATGCCCATGGAAAGAAGTCGTAAGTCATAAGTCGTAAGTCGTAAGTTTCTCATAGAATCGGAAAATGTTTTAAGAGAATACAATTCTTTCCGTATCTGATCTTCATTTCCGGTAAGAGTTGCCATTCCCATGAATCCTTTGATGGAAATGTTTTCAAGTGATTTGGTTTCTTCTAAATTCAAAACTTCTTTGCATTCTTCAAAGCTGAATCCGAATTTGGTTTCTTCTTCTGCTATATGGATTTGCAATAAGCAATCAATAGTGCGGTTATTCTTTTTTGCTTCTTTATTTATTTCTTTCAGCAATTTAAAACTGTCCACACTTTGAATCATTGAAACAAACGGAGCAATGAATTTTACTTTGTTCGATTGCAAGTGTCCTATGAAATGCCATTCAATATCTTTTGGAAGCTGCGGATATTTTTCTGTCAGCTCCTGGACATAATTCTCACCAAAAATCTTTTGGCCATAGTTGTATGCTTCCCTGATAGCCTCAGCAGGTTTTGTTTTTGAAACGGCAATCAAAGTCGCATGATAGGATTCAAGCTCTGCAATAATTGATTCAAGATTCTTTATGTTGACCATTTTCAGAAAAGAAGGCGGTAATGCATGTCAATATTTTTTCCTGCAGGCTTTGCAGAAATCAAAGTGTTATTTGGCAGCAATGCCCATTCTTTATCATCAAGCGGTTCAGAAGCAAATACTATATTATTTGCTGAAAGTTTCAGGAACTTGGTGTAATACATATTTCTTTTTTCGTTCTTCGATGGGTCGTTATCATTAAAAATCCGCCACACCAGCAATCGGTCGGACGCAAGAAGAAATGCAGTCATTGAACTGTATTCCGCGTAACTTGCAAGTGCTGTCAACCTTGTGATGATGCTTTCATCATCATTCGGTTCTGATTTTGAAATCAGATGTTCGAGGAAAAGAAATGAATCGGAAGTGTTTCTTTTTTTTGCTTCGTCCACAAAATTGTAAATAGTTCCATTGTGAGAAAATGCATACGAGCTTCCCTGTGCAAAAAGTTCAAACGGATGCGAACCTTCTATTGTTGACTCAAGCCCCGCTGACGTCAGCCTGTTATGTGCAATGAAAAGTTTTGAGCGTGCTTCCTTAACAGTTTGTATGTAGGAATCATTCCAGGCATCCTCTCGATTACGTTTATGAATGTAAGTTCTGTCTTTACTGATGAATGCCATGCCGCATCCATCGCGGTGGTCACCTCTTTTTACAGGATCATTGGGCTGGCGTCCGTGTTCTGATAAATATTCAAGAGAGTAAGGGCAGTTCAGCATCTCATCCATTATTGATGTTTCCTGCAAACTTACTTTGGCGATCATTCGACACATAACAATTATAGGATTTGGGATTGACAAAATTAATTCTTTTGACATTTATAACAATTCATAGCCAAAAGACTTTTTTTTCATAAAAGCATTTGGAATCAATATTTATTTATATTTGTCCGTATTTAAAAAATGAACTATGGCAGAATTTGACAACAGGGAACCCCGCGAAGAAATTTTTTCGAAAGCAGTAAGAGCAGGAAAGAGAACGTATTTTTTTGATGTAAAATCCACACGCTCCAACGATTACTTTCTCACCATCACGGAGAGTAAAAGACGTTTTGGAGATGAAGGCGAAAAACCCTTTTATGAAAAGCATAAAATATTTTTATACAAAGAAGATTTTGAGAAGTTCAGCGAAGGGCTTACTGAAGTGGTGAATTTTATCCGCAATGCCCAGGGTGATGACACTCCTCCTCCTCCTCCTCCTCCTGAAGGTAATCGTTTTTCAGATGTTGATTTTGATGATCTTGGCGAAACAAAATAATCATTATCCGGCAATAGCCGTTTTTGCTTTTTAAGAACAATTCTATTGATGAAATGATGCTATAGCAAGGCTTTCACGATATTTAATTGTTCATCTTTCAACTTTATCCGTTTTTATCCCCAAAAGAGTGTTAATAAAATTTTGCTTTTTATTTGATTTTATAAAAAATTATATATAGTTTCGGGCAAGTTTTTAAATACAATCCCCATGACAGAAGTAAAATTATTTGAAGAAATTAAGAAGTTGGGCAGTCTTTTTAAAACATTGAGCTCGATTTCTGACAATCCATTTGTGCTTTTTCCATCTGAAGATAGCAACTATGAAATGCCTTCGGGGCAATACTTTGAAATAATACAACTTATTTTTAACAATCGTTTTCCGTTGAAGGCAATTTGCAATTAATAATATATTTTTGTTGTAAGTCTGTGCATCTTTTCTGCATATTTTTCCGTCTTTTCAAATAAAAGAAAGTAACTTTGTTACTTCAAAAAAGAGTTTCTTTGAATAATTTTTAAACTAAATAATATTATACACAGAAAATTATGAAAAAACTATTTACACTCTTGGTATTTGTTTTGCTCGCGGGCTATTCCTGGTCACAAACAGGTCCGTGCATAGGGAGTTCAACTCTTACTCTTTCACCTCCCCCCGATCCTGGTACAGGTTGTTATTTTCCGGGTACCACGGTTACTGTCTGTGTAACCATTAATGACTATGCTCAATCCGGTGTTGATTGGTTATGTGGTGTAGTTCCTATTTTGGGTCCCGGGTGGGATTCTACCACGCTTGCCCCTGTTTCACCATCAACGAGTTGTGACGGACAGGGATATTGGGCCTGGTATCCTACGGCTACAAGTACTAATTCAGGGATTACTTTTGGTCCCGGCTTTTTTTATGATACCCCTGCAGGAGCTACATCAGGAATGCTGGATAGCATTCCCGGAAATAATTTTGGCGACAATTGCCAGACTTATGCATGGGTTTTTTGTTTCCAGGTATCAGTAAGCTTAACCGCATCAGCAGGGGCAAGCGGTGGTATAGGAGTAAATGCTTATGGTGATGATATTGCAGGTTCATGGGGTTCTCCGGGATGTGTTGATCCTCCTATTACTACATCCTATTGCATTGCGAATTGTACTGTTACAGTTCCAACACTCTTATCAACTGATGTTCAATGTTATGGTGACAGCACCGGAACAGCAGTAGTAACTCCGCTTGGCGGGTATCCTCCGTACAATTATTCTTGGAGCACTGGAGCAACCACACAAAGCATAAGCGGGCTTACCGGGGGTGTTTATTCTGTTATTGTAACTGATTCGAGCGGCTGCGCCAAAACTGTATATGTGCAAATTCAATCGCCTCCTCAAATTACATTTAATGCATTGGTTACAGGAATCGGCTGCGGTGGTTCAACTACAGGTTCCATATTTACTAATATTGGTGGCGGCACTCCTCCCTATACTTACTTATGGAATACAGGCGCAACAACTGATTCTCTTACCGGCCTGACTATTGGTAATTATACAATCACCATTACTGATTCATTGGGTTGCTTCAATACAAACTCATTTTCGATTGTAAATGTTCCGCCACTTTCCATTGTGTCAACTTCAAGTACGGATGCAACGTGCGGTGGAAGCAACGGTTCGGCTGCCATAACCGTGAACGGAACACCGCCTTATACTTATGTCTGGACACCACCCGTTAGTTCCACCAATTCGGCAACGGGTTTAGCTTCGGGAACTTATGTGGTGCAGGTTATGGATTCCAACGGATGCCAGGTTAGTAATACGTTTGTGATAAATTCTATTGCAACATTTACTTCTGCTACTTCTGCTGATTCAGCAAACTGTGCAGGAACGGGAGGCTCGGCTACAGTAAATATTACGGGAGCCAGCGGCCCGTTTATATATCAGTGGTCGCCATCAGGAGGAACTGATTCTACAGCAGTAAATCTTAATTCAGGAACTTATACCGTAATAGTAACTGATGCAAATTCCTGTTCACAAACAATTTCGGTTGTTGTTCCACAGATGATATCAACAGTGTCTGTCAGTACCCAAGTTATTCAATCAGCCTGCAGTGCGGCATCAACAGCTACTATTTATGCCACAGGATCAAATGGCACAGGAACTTATACTTATTTATGGTCAACGGGAGCTTCTACGGACAGCATTTCAGGTTTAGCCTTCGGAACATACACCGTTACAGCTACAGACGGCAACCAGTGTTCGGCCACTGCAAATGCTGTTATTACTCCTTATGTTCCTGTTTCCTTTACTTCAACATCCAGTCCCTCCTGCCCCAACAGTAATACAGGAAGTGCAACCGTAATTACAACTACCGGTGGAACACCTCCTTATACTTATCTATGGTCCGATGGCTCAACCAGCTCTTCCATTTCAGGAATTGCGTCAGGAACTTATACCGTAACGGTAACTGATGCGAGCTCCTGCACATCTTCGGGTACATTGACCGTTAGCACCAATCCTTCAGTTGCTTTAACTGCCGGGTCTGATACAACAATATGCAGCGGGCAGTCAGCAACTATTACTGCTTTAGCATCGGGCGGCACTCCTAATTTCAGCTATAGCTGGAGTAACAGCGTAACATCATCACAGCAACAGGTAACTCCGGCTTCAACAACCACTTATACGGTAACAGTAACTGATGGTGCCGGCTGCCAGACAACTTCTTCAGTCACTGTGAATGTAAATTCATACCCGGCAACCGTTCCAACACAGACATTCACAATTTGCAGCGGAGCTTCCGTTTCTTTAACCGCTCCTCCAGGATCAACATATTCCTGGTCACCAACAGATGACTTAAGCAATTCTACTGTTTCAAATCCCGTTGCTTCTCCCGGAAGTTCCACTCTTTATATCGTTTCCGTAAGCAATGGAAATTGTTCTTCTTCTGATACGGTTGATATTACTGTGCTTCCAACGCCTGACGCAATAATCAGCGTTGATTCTTCCGGTGGAAATGCAATTAACTTTATTAACCAAACCACGGGTGCGCAAACATATTTATGGGTTTTCGGAGACGGAGCTACTGCTTCTACCCAGGATGCAAGTCATGAATATGCTTCGGGTGGCATCTATCAAGGTTATATGATTGCTTACAACGCTAATGGCTGTAGTGACACTGCAACATTCAGAATTGAAACCAATTCTTCACTTGCTGTTTACAATGTATTTACCCCTAATGGAGACTCACACAATGATATTTGGAAATTTGATATACACGGTGTTTCAAATGTAAACGCAGAAGTTTATAACCGCTGGGGCGAAAAAATATTTGAATGGAATCATTCCGGTGGCGGATTGGATGGCGAGGTTGATGTCTGGGATGGAACAGCTGAAAACGGAAAAGCAGCCCCTGACGGAACTTATTTCTATATTGTCACAGGGCAGTCGGTAAATAAAGATTATAATCTCAATGGAACTGTCACGCTTATAAACGATAAAAAGTAAAGAAGAATTCAGTCATTTAATTGCTGAATAAGTTTAAATAAGTCCTCCTTGTGGATGCATAGGGAGGATTTATATTTTTTTATTAGATCACATCAATACCACATTACATTTTCTTCTTTTCGGTTAAAAAGCAAATTAATTTAGCAGCGTGAAAATTCAACTTTAATTTAATCTGATTTCTAAAAACAAAAAGACCATGAAAAAGATCATTCATTTAATTCTATTAGTCATCACTCCTTTTGTGATGTATTCGCAAAATCTTGAAATGCCTCGTGCCAGCCAGCGGGCAATGGTCATGCAGCGTATCGGGCTCACCGATATTACAATTTCCTATCACAGTCCGTTAGTTAAAGACAGAAAAGTATGGGGCGATATGGTTCCCTATAGCGAAGTCTGGCGTGCGGGGGCAAATGAAAACACCACCATTTCTTTTTCTAATGATGTTATGATAGAAGGCAAGCCGCTTGCTGGCGGAACGTACGGGTTTCACACTATTCCAACCGAAAACGAATGGACGCTTATCTTTTCAAAAAATTCCACTTCATGGGGAAGTTTTTTCTATGATAAGAACGAAGATGCTTTGCGGGTCAATGTGAAACCTGTTGCTGCAATGGATTCACAGGAATGGCTGAGCTATTATTTTGCCGATCCGCAGGATAAAGCGGCTATAGCTACTCTGAGATGGGAAAAGCTTAAAGTTCCTTTTAAAATTGAAGTGAACGTGAACGAAATCGTTTATGAAAGCATGAAGGATGAACTGCGCGGAACTGACGGGTTTACATGGGAAGCTCCATTACAGGCAGCGCGATATTGTCTTGCTAATAATATTCACCTTGATGATGCTATGAAATGGGCAGATAATTCCATCCGGACACAGGAAAAATTCGGGAACCTCATGGTGAAATCCAAATTGCTTACGATGAAAGGACAAACAGCTGAAGCCGATGAACTGAAGAAAAAAGCAATGACCGTTGCTGACGAAGCCCAACTTAATCAATATGGCTACGATCTGGTCAACCAGAAAAAAGTTAAAGATGCCATTGAGATTTTTAAAACTAACGTTACCCGTTACCCGAAGTCATGGAATGTGTATGACAGCCTGGGAGAAGCTTATGGGATTGACGGAAATAAAAAAGATGCTCTCACAAATTATAAGCTGGCACTTGCAAAAGCGCCCGATGATCAGAAGGCGCGGATTAACGGGGTTATTAAGAAGTTAGAGGCAAATTAAGAGCAAGTTCCAACCAAACAGGCTGCTTCTAAAATGCTACGTAATCCTGGGAAGCACGGGTGAAACTTCATTTGATTCCACATTAGATATCTTTTCCTTGAGCTTCAAAAATTTAAGCTCAAACATATAATAACTTGCAGTACTTACAAGTATTACAAATGAAACATAAACTATAAAAACAGTTACTTCAATTAAGAAGTTGTTATTTATTTGTTCATCCGTAAAAATGTGTGAAAGCATAATATTATATATTCTGAGCAAAGGATAATGTAATAAGTAAATACCATAAGATATTTTCCCGATATATAGCATTGGTCTTGTTTCAAAAAGCTGCGAAACATGATCACCTTTTATGGAGCACCAAATCAGCAGGCAGCAGCAGATATTAATGAAGGTCAGTCCATAGGACAGGCGGTTGCCATATACCATGTTTTCAGCATATTCATACCCTAAACCTTTTAATGAAACATGTTGGACTGTCGAATGCAACAGTATGTAATTAATCAAACCAACTGCAACAGTGAAGATCAGGAATAAATAAAAAGCGGTTTTAGGCCGGGATAGAATTGCTTTCAAATCAAAAACTGCCAGGCAGGCTCCTAAGCACAAAGCATCAAACTGGAAGGGTGTTTGCCTGTATATAATTGTCCCTATAAAATAATTGTCGGCAGTAAATGATTGTAGAATATCTATACAAACAAATCTCAGAACGGGGCAGGCAATCAAAACAAAAATTAAAAATCGCTTAAAGTTTTTAATAGAAAAAAAATATACAATGAATGGAAATACAATGTAAAATTGTTCTTCAACTGACAGCGACCATAAATGAGAAAACATATAAGAATCCGGGAGAGGGCTATGGGAAATACACCGGTGGAAAATTTCCATAAAGTTATAAGTGTACGTAAATATAAAAACGCCATTAACCGGCAGCTCATGTAAGAGTGCAATTATATTTACCGAAAAGCTTTTATTAACTAACACCGTTGCCGAAAGAATAAAAACCAGCGATAAAAAAATTAAAAATCCATAGTAAAGCGGAAAAATCCTTAACGCGCGTTTCAAATAAAACCGTTTCAGATATTTTGAAAATTCGAATTGTTTTTCATTCAGAAGTATTCTTGTTATAAGAAAACCCGACAGGACAAAAAACAGCTGTACTCCCACCCAGCCGAACGGAAGGTTAAGCGAATTAAAGGACCAGTGATGGCAGATCACAAGCAAAACCGCCAACCCCCTGATTCCGTCAAGAGATTTAATGTAACCGGGTTTCATATCAGATCAGTCTGAAAAATCTTATACGGAATCGTTAGAAAATGTTTCTTTAAATCAGAGAATTAAAATGACCGGATGCACAACTTTTATGGTATTTAGCCCATTTTTATCAGTTCTCCTGAAACACAGCAGAATTCACAAACGCAATATTCAAATAAAAAACGAAGAGGTCATTGCACAAAGATAGCTCATTGTTATCAGCATGCGCAATTGACAAAAGTTTTCCAGCTCAATTTTTTGAAGGGATTAATCATTTACATTACAACAAGCGGGCTGACAAAAATTCATATTAAAGTCGTATTGTAAATCCCCTTTGTGCGCTTTACTTTTGCACCCGCAGATTTAAAATAAATCCGTAACTTGCTGAAATTGTTTTAACTGCGGTATCTCTTTCAAATTCATGTTAAAAATGTCCTTATGAAAAAAAATATTATAAAAAAGGTGGTAGTTGCTGCCTTCGCAATTGCATTCATGCATCAAATCTCTCAGGCGCAAAGCACTGTCGGATTAAATTTTGACGGTACCGATGACCGCTGTACCATAAATGATAATGCTGCATACAATTTAGGAACGGGAAATTTTACCTTTGAAGCATGGGTAAAAGCTTTCGCTCCGCAAAGTAATTCTTACCCTGGTATTTTTTACAGGAAAAACGGAAACGGGTTAGCCATTTTTCTTGATCCCCTTGGTCGTTTAAGCTTTAATCTTGCAGGGGCATCATTATATTGCGGAACTGCTGTTATTAATGATAACGTCTGCCATCATATTGCAGTAGTTCGTTCATCCCTTTCGGCAATCACTATTTATATTGACGGAGTTTCAAAATGTACTGCTTCGGGCTTTAATTACGGAAGCATAAGCACTACTTCTGCGATCACGATTGGATATGCAGATGCTTTTAAAGGATTGATACATGAGGTGAGATTCTGGAATGTTGCACGCACGCAGACAGAAATCCAGAATTCTAAAAATATTTTTCTTGCCGGGAACGAAACAGGCTTGATAGGTTATTGGAGGATGAATGAAGGCATCGGTCAAACCATCAATGATTTATCACCTACAAATAATGATGGCTTTTTAGGAACTGTAAACACAAGTGATGCTGCTGACCCTCTTTTTGTTTCCAATTCCTGCATGTGCCCGAATCCTGTAATTACGTCAACCGGTGGAGCGGTTTGTGCCGGTCAAAATCCGACATTGTCAACCGCTCTCGTTTCGGGATATACCTATCAATGGCGTGTAAATGCATCCAACATTCCCGGTGCAACTTCAAATACTCATGTTGCCACTGCAGCAGGAAACTACCAATGCCAGGCAACGGCTTTCGGATGCAGCGCTTTTTCCAACGGCATAAACCTTATCAGCGGTGCTCCAACGGCAGCAATTACAGCCGGAGGGCCTACTACTTTCTGCACACCTAACTCTGTAGGGTTGGGCGCTAATACCGGAACACTGCTGACCTATCAATGGAAATTAAACGGGACAAATATTGCAGGTGCAACTTTATCAGGTTATTCTGCATTCACAGCGGGAAATTATTCATGCGTTGTGGCTAACAATTGCGGAAGCTCTACTTCAAACGTAATCATAGTAACAGTGAATCAAACTCCGACATCAACGATCAGTGCGGGTGGCCCCACTTTATTTTGTACAGGCGGCAGCGTGACACTTACTGCTAATTCAGGAACAGGATACACGTTTCAATGGAAAAAAAACGGAACAGCTATTACGGGAGCAACTTCTCAAAGTTATGCTGCGAATCAAAGCGGCAGCTATACAGTAAGTGTAACATCAGGAAGTTGTACAGGAAATTCCGGAGCAATATCAGTTACAGTGGAACAGGCATTAACCCCGACCATAACCGAGAACATAATATGGTTCTGTCCATCCACAACGGTGGGTTTAGAGGTACAACAACCTGTTGGTGGTGCTTCCAATTACCAGTGGTTTGAGGATACTCACACGCTTCCGGGAGCAAATAACTATGAATTGATTGTCGGGCATAATGGTAATTATAAATGTTCCATTACCAATTCATGCGGTACCTTTTATACTCCCCTGCTTGCACTTAATGATTTTATTTTGTCTATAGCTCCAAGAGGTACTATATCGGCAAATGGCTCACTCAATTTATGCACTACAGGAAGTGTTACATTGTCTGTGGATCAAATTTGGCAGTTTTCGTTTTCCAATTTTCAATGGTTTAAAGATGGTATAATAATACCGACCGCCAATTTTAACGTTTTTGACGCTACTCAAACCGGCAGCTATTTATGCCGTATGACAGATAATGATTGCGGTCAAACTTATTATTCAAATTCGATAACCTTTACTGTTAATTCTCCTCCTTCCGCAACTATTACTCCGGGCGGACCTACAACATTCTGTTCAGGTGGAAGCGTTACATTAAATGTTCCCGCAGGGGCTAATAAAACTTATCAATGGCAGAAAGGCGGAGTGAGTATTTCCGGTGCTAATTCATCAAGTTATGTTGCCACAAACGGAGGAAATTATAAAGTAACCGTGACCAATACTGTAACAGGATGTTCTAAAACAACTGCCGGTGCAACCGTTGTAACAGTAAATTCGCTTCCTTCGGCAACTATATCTCCCCAGGGCCCAACTACATTTTGTGCAGGAGGCAGTGTTGTATTAAAAGGAAATAACGGAACAGGATTAACTTATAAATGGAAGAAAGGCGGAAGTAATATTGCAGGAGCCACATCAAAAAATTATACTGCAACCTTAGCCGGAACTTATAAAGTGAAGGTAACAAACGCTAACGGTTGCACTAAACTTTCTTCCGGAGTTACAGTGACTGTGCCATGCAGAGAAGAAAATGAAAATGCAGCTGAAAGTGTCTTTGATATAAAAGTTTATCCGAATCCGTCATCGGGTGATTTTGTTTTTGAATTGTCCAACAGTATTAATGAAAAAATTTCAATAGTTGTGTATGATGTAATAGGAAATAAGATTTTAACTGAATCTGTCACTACTCAGAAATTTACTATTTGTGGCAACCAATTGTCAACCGGTATATATATGGCACATATTTCAACCGGCAACTACACTAAAATTCTGAAGCTGATCAAATCAAATCCGTAACAGCATTTTATCCGGTTATAAAACCGGATACCATCGCACCATAAGCAATCCGGGAACAATACATTTTCGGAGATAAAAACCATAACAAATCATAATCATCGTAACAATCTGCGGTGTTTGATCAATTATGAAAGAGGTCTTTTCAACAACTTGTCCCGATGAATCGTTAGCAAAACCTGTCAGAGAAAAAACTATCGGACAGGAGTTGAGCTACATTGCAAAACCTGAATTCATTGTCAATGTATAAGTTGCGCGTGGCTGCCTTTGGCGCAAAAGGACAGGGCCCCTTCTGCCATATACTGACTGCAGCAATCCTTTAAGTATCAGAAAAACAAAAGTTAAAGCGCACCGCCAGCAAACGGTGCTTTTTTTTGCTCTGTTTGTTTATTTCTCACCAAGCATCATGTTTTTCAGTAGAGGGGAAATGGCAAGAAACAAAATACCGGTAACTTGTAGCGAAGCTAATGAATGCATTCGTTTGGAGCTCACTCCAAAAAAAAATCAGAATGAAAATGGGTTACAGACTTTTATTTATTATCTATACCTCCGGATGAGCCTGAAATGTAATTATCGAGATTTTCAATAATGAATTGCTGCTCGCGGATAATAAATTTTACTACATCACCAATGGAGATCATTCCTGCCAGTTCACCATTACGAACTACCGGCAAATGCCGGATAAAATTATTAGTCATCAGGGTCATACATTCTCCTATCGAAGCATCTTCAGTCACCGTAACAGGATCAGGATGCATAATGTCGGCAATAGAAGTTTCCTTAGAAAATTTTCCTTTCAGCACTACTTTTCGTGCATAATCTCTTTCGGTGAAAATACCTGATATTTTCTTCCCTTCCGTCACCACCAGCGCTCCCAGATTTTTATCTGCCATTATTTTTAATGCGTCATATACAGTAGAGCTGGCATTTACAGAGTAAACCACTGTACCTTTTTGGGATAAAATATTATGTACTTTCATAACTGTATTTTTTTGTTGAATTATTGATCAAATTTAACTACGTGAAATTACTGATTTTTTTTGTAATCTGCATGCATAAAAACAGAAATTTTGCTACAGGATTTTTAAGTTTACAATCGTTCACATCCCATAAAAAAAAACGCAGCTATTGCAAAGATTTTATTTTAATACATCAAAATTTAAAAGCCTGCAAAAGTTTTTCAATCATTTATGGAATATCCACATAGGATATTTTCAGGTTGCCTGCCATTGCTGCATCCATGTTTGTATAATAAGAGCTTATCCAATTTTTCTTTGCCTTGCTGTCCTGTGAGGTGGATTCAGGAGGAGCAAAATCATAAACCAAGACTTTACCCGGAATATTAGAAGGAAGCACGCGGCTGTTAATTTCTTTTGCTCTGAAGTCGTGCGGGTCTTCAGATCCTTTTACGTAAAATTCATTTTGAATATCATCACCATTGGATGCATCCATCTTTTTCATCAGCTTGCCAAGGGAACCTTGTTTTTTTGTAATCTCAGCATCCAGCTCTTTCTGCACCTGGAGCACTGAGTTAGTAATTTCTACTGATGCGGTATCCAACTGTTCAGCATTCAGCCTGGTAAAATAAAGACGCTCCGTATAGAGTTTTTCATAAGTTATGTCATATACAAGAACTTTGTTAGTCCCTTTTTCAGCGGTAAAACGATAAGGGAATCGCCCATTATTATTGAGAATATTTGCAAGGTTTAACCCCTTTTCTTCCCCGACAAAAGGAGGATCATCAGGCGATGGCTTAATAATGGTTACCGTCTCAGGCTTTGAAATTTTTCTAAGGCTTTTAAAACTTCCGCCAGCATCAAAATCAAACAGGGCAAATTCGGAAATGGTAACGGCTTCTTTGTAGGGATCATCGCTGTCAGAGGATAATTTACCAAGTGTAGCCATTGTTCTGTTTTTACCTCCTGCAAGCTCTGCATCTCCCCTCCTGTAATTTTCGCCTATAAGTGTGAACGTACCATCAGCATTAATATCGACATCGTGTATGAATGTTTTTGTTTTCCCGCCCCACATGGTTGAAGTAGATTTATTTTTAAGCTGATCTTTCACCTCGTTCCAATCTTTATAGTTAAAATTAATCTTACCTGACTTATCTGTTACAGCTCCGAAAAAACCATCGGAATTTGCAGATTTTTCATGATCGTTATTAAAGTACATGCCTGCTGTTATAACATTGCCGGCAGGTGATAATTTTAAAAAAGTTGCATATCCGTGCGCCTTTCCATCAGCGCTCACAAGCGTATTGTTAAAAAGCATCTTGCCCGAAGCAAGATCAACACCGGCAATATGATATTCAAAATAATCGGAATAATCAGGAGAGAGAAACTCCAGGATGTACATCATACCACCTGAAATTTTGCAATCAACAGGATATAAATTCTTTTTTTCAGGAATATATTCATGTGAATATTTTGGCTCTAAATTATCATTATACAATTCAAGACTGTACCCCTTTCTTTTATCTTTAACGTAATTGATAACCAAAAATCCAGCTGTGTCAAGCGGAATAATATTTGCCGTCTTATTGAGGAGCCTCCTGTTTACATTGGTGAGCTCTTTTTTGGTAAGTTCCTTTCCGTCTCTGTCCATGATCCGGAAAGTTCTTGTCTGATCTGAATAGCTGCTCGTAATCACCATAAATTTACCGTTGTTATAAGCGACATCCTCAATCTTTTCAGAAGATTTTATCTCCATTTTAAAATCACTTGCTGTTTGCAGGGAATTGCCAAGCACCATTAACCGCATTGTTTTTTTTGCATTTTTCCCGGTACCTTCACTTTCGGTAAATTGAATGTAGTACCCGTTTTCATCCATCTTTTTCACTCCTTTAAATCCATCGCGGGTCACACCATTTAAAGTGGTGGTCTGGGCATAATTGAAATTAATTGTAAACAATGAAATTGCTCCGGCTAAAGAACAGAGCATTAAATTTTTGATTAACTTTTTCATTTTATTATGTGTTTAAGAGTTAGTAAACTATTTGTCACTACAATAGTAAGTAAAAAAAGCATCAAACGCTCTCTTTCAACTTCAGCAGATGTTCCTCTTTTTTTTTTTCACGATTTGCAATCGCTGATTTGGTAAGGTAGCGATGCATTTCTAAAAATTTTATCTGCATTAGGTTCCATGCTTCTTCGGTTTCCACTTTTCCCCTTGCTTTCCACTCTCTAAAAAGCTTCATACCATTAGTTTTAAAATTATCCGTTCCAAGATAATAAAGATCAGCATCACACAAAATCCTCTCAAGATGCGTTTGCGGGTTTTGAGGTGTTTTTGTTGCCATAATCAAAGTACAGATTTTTTCGATCTGTTCTCCGGAGTAATCATAATGAGGCAAATGTTGATGAGCCATGCGGCAACCTTCTTCTTCGTGGTCCTGGTAAACGGTAACAAATCCGCTGTCATGAAAAAGCGCTGCAGTTTTCAGCAGTACCAAATCTTCACCGGTTATGTTTTCTCCATCTGCAATTTCAATAGCTGCATTCAGAACTTCAAGAGTATGCTGGTAATTGTGGTAATACAATGACTCAGGAAGTTCTGATTGCAAAAGATTTTGAATAAATTTTTCCGCTTCCTGGTACTGCATGTTTTAAAAAATAAAATTTTATAATGAGGATTCAAACCTACGTTATTTTTTCATAAGCGCAAAACATTTACGAAAAAAATGTATCCGTCAGGTAGTTTATCCCGATCTTCAATTTCGCATTTGTGCTTTAATCTTTTTGAACTATTTTTGGAAATTCAATTCCAATGCTTAATTTTTTGCAATTAATCTGAATCAGTTTAACCCTGTCTAAAAATAAGGAGTTATGATCAAAACTAACCCAGGCGAACAATGGAAAGAAATTCAATTTAATTTTAAGGGTATGCGAAACCGTTATGCTGTTTCCACCCATGGCAGGGTTGCCAGCTTTAAAGAAAA
>JBDSOU010000188.1:0-5895 GCA_039914625.1 Bacteroidia bacterium
TAAAATTGATAACATATTTTATGAGGATAAGCAATGGATTTTAATTACACAAAGCATAGACTAAGACATTTTGGCAATAAAAATTCAGTTTCGATTCTCATGTTTAAAAACTACCGAACCATTGTTCAGTAAACCTATGCGATTAAATATCTTCACCCTGTTAATGGGTGGTTAATTTGTTTAATCATTGTCACATAATTGTTCAAACTCTATTTCTTTATAAGGTCGTTCGCAAACTCCAACTCCGGGTCTTTGTCACTTATTCTTTCTTGAATTGTGGGAACAACTTTGTGTTCGGGTATTAAACCTCTGCCTTTGTATTGATATTCTTTTGCTGCCATTACATATTTCATCAATGGAATTTCAATTCTGATTTTAGTGTTGGGCAATGTCATATCAGGAGTGGGTCCTGAATTATTTCCATCATAAGCACCTCCAGCTTCTTCGCCAATAAATACAGATTTTGTGTATGAGTGAATCATAGATAAACATTCACATGTAGTAGAAAAACATGCACCATTGATGAGCACATAAATGTTGCCAGAAAACGTTGGCAAAGATGGTTTTTGTTTACCGAAGTTTGGATGTTTCACATTATCAAAAGTTCCTTGCTCATTTGCTTTTAACATTCCTTTCGGAGCTTTCATATCCGGTCTGCTCGTATATTTAAAAAAAACATAACTCTGCTTATTCATTGTTAAAGATTTGTAATAGTCAAAATCGTGACTAATAAAATAGGAAAATAATAACTTGCCGTATTCGTCAGTGCCTCCTCCATTGTAACGTAAATCAAGAATTAAATTTTGAACGTGGTTAGTTTCAATTTCTTTTAAAGTAGTTTGAAGAAACTTTGGGAAATTGATTTTATTTTTCTCAATGGTCTCCTTATCGAAAGAAGTGATTCTTAAATAAGCACTTTTTTTATCATCGTTCAATTTAAATTCAACAGGAGGTTCTAAATAATAAGCTGCATATCGCTTTTCACGAATAGTTATTAAATCGTCAAACATCAATCCTTGTAAAACAGACTTTTTTATTATTGATTCATTCATAGAAATATATTCCATTTGATATGATTCGGCATATCCGTATAAATAATAAAAATATCTGGTAAAATTTCTTGGCGGAGTTATTAAACGATATTTATGAGTCATGTTATTTCCATCCGAAGGAAATATAGAAAATAAATCTTTCAAAATATCAGCAGTAGGATGACCATTTATAGAAACTATTTCTGCTCCGAGAAAATCTTTATCGTCAATCGTTGTAAAATTTCTTAACACAAACAGTTTTCCATCTTGCCAAAACGGTTGAAAAGGAATTGCAGTTCGTCCCTCATCCAATTTATCCTGGTCGGGTTTTGGTGCAACTACTTTTGTATGACCACATCCTATTTGATTAACAACTTTACTTATTACTATTTTAAATTCTCTTTCGCTCATCGGGTTGGTAATAGAATTTTCCGTTGATGAAAAAACGGAATCCATTTTTGCTTTTGAA
Organism: Bacteroidia bacterium; assembly: GCA_039914625.1. Taxonomy (GTDB): domain Bacteria; phylum Bacteroidota; class Bacteroidia; order AKYH767-A; family OLB10; genus DATEMK01. Next base: position 1,501 of record JBDSOU010000188.1, read on the forward strand.
TTGTATCGGTAAATACCGAGATGCCCTTCTTCTAATGCAGCTCTGAAAATATTAAAATCAGTTTTTAATTCTTCAACCGTGTAGCTTTCTCTGGTAATTATTTGCTTTTGAGCATGGGCACTAAACATTAAGGAAAATAATATTAGTATTAATAATAAGTCTTTCATATCTTAAATTATTTATTTCAATTTCACCAGCAACTCCTGCCAGCGGCTATCACTTTTTAGTGATTGCAAATCTGTATCGTTTTCATATTGTTGTTTCGAGTTCAAACCAAACTCTATTGCTTTGTTTAAACTTATAAATGCTTTGTCTTTTTCATTTGCCAACGCATAACAACAAGCCTGATTATAATAGTCAAGCCCTGTTGGTTGTAATTTCAATGCTTCGTCATAATACAATGCACTTACTTTGTATTTCTTGTTATTATACAAAGAAGTTGCAAGATTTAAATAATTGAATCTATCTACTCCACCCGTTTTCATGGCTTGTGTTAAATACGCTTCTGCATCTTCATTTTTATCCAATACATGCGATACCAAAACCAAGTCTATAAGAATGCCGGCATCGTTAGGTTGAAGCGTTAATCTTTTTTTATAAACACTTTCTGCTTCGGCTAAGCGATTGGAATTTTTTAAGGCAGTGCTTAATACTTCTAATGCACTGGCATCATCCGGATGTGTAACGATCCATTGTCCGGCAAGCTCTGCTGCTTTAGTATAATTTTGCATATTCAGTGCAGCCCATGCTTCTCTTGGTAATGCTTTTTCCCGGGATGGCTGAACCATCGGCATCAATTGGTTTTTCCAGAATAAGATCGTCTTATTCACAACTTTTTTAGATTCATAAGTATCATCAAACGCATCAAATCCGTGTGGTAACCCCGTGCCCATCTTGATGGTCCATGGTGAATTGTTTTTCAAAACTTCACTCCAAAGACCTGAAAAATTAGCCCTGCGCATATCGCCTTCCGCTACTACAAACAAAACCGGCAAATCTCTTCGGTATGGCCCTGCCAACGGAGTTCCAAATCCATAATAAAGACGGCTGCTTTGATTCCCTTATAGGCATCCTGACTCATAAGGTAGCTTGCAGATTGACCCACATTCGCTGAAGCAGCGTAAACTCCCAAATGCTCAGTATCTATATTGTAAGTGCTTCCTTTTTCATTCAAAAAATTAAAGAGGGCTTTGAAACATTCCTGAATCCTTCCTCCATCTGATTCCATTGATACCCCAATAAAATCGTTAGCAGCTACAAGTTTGGGCCAGGTGCTGTATATACCCCAATGTTTTAATTTTATATCCTTAGGATTAAGACTTTCCCCAATGCCATTCAGGAAAATAATCGCGGGCAGTTTAACACCTGGTTTAAAATCAGGAGGAGAATAAATATCTATTTTTAAATTCCCTTTTTCATCACTCAGATATGCAACATCTCGCTTAACATTTACATTCTTCATAGCGGGCTGCTCCAATACAACACCCCAATATCTTGAATCAAATTGTGATAGACGTGTAGAATTTTGAGCAAATACTCCGATATTAATAAACATTAAAAAAAAAGTATCATGCTTTGATATAATGAACTATACATTTTTAATTTCTTATAGGATAATTGCTCAAGTATGGCTGCAACCATTAATCGCTTTGAAAATTTACCACCGGACCTAAAATTTAATTTTTGATTTTAAAATTTTTTAAAAAAATAATTCTTTAATATGACTACTTAATTAACTCAATGTTCTGAATTACTTCATGTGCCTGACTACGTAACGAGGCTTGTATTCTACTGCTAAATTTAAAAATGAGATAATTTGAAATTTGGCAATTAATTTCTCCCGTTCCTTATTTTTTCTGTCATTTTTCTTTGAGTTAGTAATATGAGATTCTTGTTCATTGTATTATAATTCTATGATTCGTTAAACATAATTTATTGTTTTATAAAAGTTGCGCTGCTTGTTTTTTCTTCATCAGATAAAATTAAAGTATAAGCACCACTCGCTAAATATTTTATATCAAGAGACTCAAGATTATTTCCCATTTTGCTTTTTACTTGTTTTGTTAAAATACTTTTCCCCTCGGGATTAATTATTGAAACTTTGATTTGTGAAGGAAGAAGAACAGTATAGTTAAAAGATAAAATATTATCAGCAGGATTGGGATAAATTGATACGCGAAAAAAATCTTTGTTTTGGCTTTCAATATTTTTGATTCCAACAGATGTTAAACAAGCACCTTCAGTTGGATTATAAAAGGCATTTGTAGAAATGTTAACACACGTATCTACATTGCCGGAGGGATATTTTACTATTAGTGTATCAATAATTGAAGTAAGTCCAAATCCAAAATGCAACCATAAATTTTGACTGTTGTATCCTGTTTGAGCAAGCACTTCCTGCATTTGCCAAATATCATTTCCGGCAATGTTTGCTTTCACAAATACTTTTGCTCCAATTGCGGTTTTATTTGATAAAACCCCAACGCATTTAATCGTAATCCAATTATTACTATTGCCATCATTATGATATAAAAAATTTTGCTGATTTAATTGGTTCGCAACAAAAGCATCGAGTTGCCCGTCATAATCGTAGTCAGCTAAAACGCATCCAAATGAATTGCCACCATCATTTACAATTTGCCCGGTTGTAACATTATTAAAAGTATATGCGGGAAATCCGCTATTAATAAAAAGATGGTTGTTGCCTCCATCATCGCACACGAACAAATCCTGGTCTCCATCATTATCAATATCACCCCAGGCACTCCCAACGTTATTACCAACAACCATAACAGGGCTTGTAGGTGCCAGTGTTAAAATATAATTAGGAGCCCCGCTGTTGTTGTATAAAATATTTGTTTGTGCCAAGTAATTTGCAACAAACAAATCCAAATCACCATCGTTATCATAATCGCCCCAACTTCCGCCCAACGTTGGTGTACCATCAGTAAAAGTTAAAGCTGTAAAATTTAGTCCCCCATTGTTGGTGTATAATTTATCATTTTGGTTTCCGGCATTTCCAACAAATAAATCCGGTTTTAAATCATTGTTGTAATCAGCCCATAAACCCGGTATAGAAAAATTTGAACCGTCTGATTGAATTGGATTATTTTGATTGTTTGAAAAGGAGCCGTTGTTTAAATAAAGAAAATCGTTACCCATAAAATTCACTGTGTATAAATCTAAATCACCGTCATTATCTATATCAATCCATGATGAAGAATTTGAATTAGCAATATCTGTTACCAATGAAATTCCGGTTTGCTTAACAGGGTTTGAAGTACCATTACCCTCATACAGGAAATTTCCGAAATTATTTCTGTTCGTTACAAAGCAATCTAAGTTACCATCATTATTGTAATCGCCCCATGTGCTTCCTATTGACGACCCGCCATCAGTAACAATACTTCCGGTTGTTATTTTTGTAAAATTTCCACCGCCATTGTTAATGTATAACGAATTATTTTCTGTAGTCAGATTTCCATTCGAAACAAATAAATCTAAATCGTTATCGTTGTCAATATCTATCCAGCTGCCACCACCGCTTCGCGCAGTATCTGTAACAATTGGATTTAAAGTGCTGGTTATTTTTGTGAAGGTTTGCGAAAATCCCTTAGTATTAAAGAGAAGAAATAAAATGAGAAGCGCTTGCGTTTTGTAGTTTGAATTTTTCATTGTTATTATTGCTTTATTGTTTTACAAATTTTGCTTCACAAGCTTGTTTGCCTGTTGATAGAACCAAAGTATAAGTTCCGCCCGTTAAATTTTTTATATCAAGCGATTCAATATTATTTCCCGTTTTGCTTTTTAATTGTTTTGTTAAAGCACTTTTCCCCTCGGCATTAATTATTGAAACTTTGATTTCTGAAGGAAGAAGAACAGAATAGTTAAAAGATAAAACAGTATTAGCAGGATTGGGATACACTGATACAAGAAAAAAATCTTTATCGGGATTTTCAATTTCATTTATGCCAACTGCTGAAAGGCATTGTCCTTCTGTTGCAACGTAAAACCAATTTGCAAATACATTGGTACAAATATCAACTGTGCCCGATGTCCATTCAATTTTTATGCTGTCAACATACAATGCAATAGGTCCAGTATTTCCAAAACCAAAATGAGCATTCAACATGTTCATTCCATTAAAAGTATTTTGAGAAGAAATTTCGCGCATTTGCCAAAAGCCATGTGCCTTCACTCTTACCTTTGCTCCGATACCTGATTTGTTGGAAGTAACTCCAACTAATTTAATAATAGACATCTTTCCTAAATAATTTTTGAATTTTTGAAATTGACCAACCCAGCCACTACATTCCAAACCAGTCCGTAATTTTTGTGCTTGCCTCTGTATGTTTGTTTCACTATGTGAAATATTTTGCATTTGCGGATAATGTT
>JBDSOU010000256.1:0-3282 GCA_039914625.1 Bacteroidia bacterium
GAGATACAGAACTTATAAAAAAGTTTATCCGAAAATTACTGAGACTCTTACACAGCCTTACGAAACGGATGGATTTGATACAAGAAGTATTCATTTGGGTTTGTATAGCGAAACCGGTAATACTAAAAAGCTTACCGGATATTGCAGGTTGATTTTACCCGAGGCGTATCAAAATTTATATTCAGAATACATGATAAAAAGTCATTACCTCTATCCTTCTGATTTTTTGAAACAAAGTCTTGACAGGATGTATTTTTTGAAGCTAACTCCATCCGCTCATCAAAAAACAGTCAATTCATACTGCAGAAATTTAGAGGAAACCGGCAAAATATATGCTGAAACAAGCCGGTTCATTATTGAAGAAGCACACAGGAACCTTTCTCTCTCCGCTTTTTTTGCGCAGAGCATGTTTGCAATTGCTGAATCATTGAATATGGATTATAATTTTTTCAGTTGCAACATTCATCATTCGGTTTTTTATAAAAAATATGGTTTGACTCCGTTCGAACCTGCTCCTAATTATCAGAATGATTTGTTTGAAAGAGAAGATGCGATTTTCGGAACTCAGCTGAATATTACAAATACATCACAAGCATTTATTAAAATCTTGCGCTTGCAACTCGAAGAAGAGCAGCAGACCACTTTTAGGAGAGCTGCATAATTCAACAAAATATTCGAAAAGAAAATTCTTTTGACTAACAATTTTAAGAAATAAACTTTAAAATAAAATCATCATGGAAAATAAACTTAAATATTCTGTAAACATAATCACAGACCCAGAACAGTCAACTGAAGCATTGAATTTGCGATACAGGACATATAAAAGAGTTTATCCGAAACTGTTAAATCCGCATAATGAACCTTATGAATCAGATTCGTTTGATTCAAGAAGCATCCACTTGGGATTATTTTGTGAAAATGGCGCTGAAAAAAAATTAGCAGGGTACTGCCGGTTAATTACTCCTCCTGTTTTTGCAAATAAATTTTCGCACCTATTACTAAGTGAGCATCCTAAATACTTTAAAGAATTGCATAAGGAAACTACGGACAGGATAGGCTTAATAGAACGTTTGCCCAACCCTGACTTCAAACTGAAGATTGATTCATTCTGTAGTAACCTGGAATCTGAAAATATAATGTACACTGAAACAAGCCGTTTTATTATTGATGAAGATCACAGAAGCATCTCCTTGAGCGCGTTTTTTGTTTCAAGCATGATTGCTGTTTGCAATTCATTAGAATTGCGATACAATTTTTTTACCTGTGTTAATCATCATATCGCATTTTATAACAGATTCGGGCTTACACTCTTTCCGGGAATTGAACCTTTTGATAACGAGGTTTTCGGAAAGCAGTATGTGATTTTCGGAAGTGATTTAAGTCTTGCGAATTCGTTTCAATCAACCATTAGAACTTTGCGTTTGCAATTGGAAGAAGAAAACCAGATTAGTTTTATGAGGGCAGCGTAGTTTAAAGAGAAAACACGAAAAAATAATTTTTTCATTTACTTTTACCCTTGTTAATTCTTGAACCTATGAAAAAAATATTTCACTTATTGATTTTGTGCTGTATGCTTATTGAAAAAAGTGATGCGCAAAAACAAGGGCAGGCAAAGATTGATTCGTTGCTTAATGCTCTTCGTACTTATAACTCCGGGTGTAATGTGCCTTGTTTAAATGATAGCATTAAAGTGAAAAATTTCTTATTTCTTGTTAAAGAATACAAGTATGTTAAACCTGATTCAGCAATGATATTTTGCATTGAGGCACTTCGTTTTACACAAACGATAAAATGGCAATTAGGCGAAGGACGCACCTATCATCTTATGGGTGCATTGTATGATGATAAAGGAGAATATTTTCAAGCTTTAAAAAATTATTCTAAGGCACTTGATATTTGGGAAAAATTATCGAAGAATAATGAAAATCCTCCATTAATAAAATATCAAAAAGCAACAACACTAGGAAATATGGGTATTGTTTCGATGGAACAAGGAGATTTTCCAAAAGCTTTGGATTATTATTTTAAAGCATTGAAAATAGATGAGGACATTCAAAATAAAAGTGGAATTGCAAGACATTTAGATAACATCGGACTTGCCTACTGGAGCCAAAGAAATTTTTCAAAAGCACTTGAATATAACTTTAAAGCGTTGAAATTATCTGAAGAAATTAATTACAACGAAGGTATTGCGCATAACCTTGGTAACATCGGGAGTATTTATTCAGAACAAGGTAATGATTCGATAGCTCTGGAATATTATTCTAAAGCTCTTAAAAAATGCCAGGAGCTTAATGATAAAAAAGGGGTGGGGCTGTGGCTATCAAGTATAGGCAATGCATATACCAATATGAAGCAATATCCCGAAGCATTTGAAATCCTGTTGAAGGCTCTTAAAATCAGCCAGGAATTAAATGATAAGAATAATATAGCAGTATTGTTATTTGATGTTGGCTCTGCTCATCATGCGACTAAAAATTACCCGGAAGCTGAAAAATATATGTTGCAAGCAATTTCTATTTCTGATAGCATCGGAGCAATTAATTTAAAAAGACAAATTGAAACTGAATTAAGTGAAGTGTATTCACAATCCAATAATTACAAAAAAGCATTAGAATACTATAAAGCCGCAATGATTGCAAAAGATTCTCTTTTTAACGAAGAAAAAACCCAGGAAATTACCCGCAAGGAAATGAATTACGAGTTTGACAAAAAAGAAACTGCCACAAAAGCCGAACAGGAAAAAAAAGATGCTATAGCCAAGCAAGAATTAGAAAAACAAAAACTCCTCCGCAACTCAATTGCCGGAGGTGCGGGGGTAGTTGTTTTGTCATCCATATTCAGTTTCTTCTTTTATAAACGAAAGCGTGATGCTGTGGAGAAGCAGCAAAAAGCAGAGCAAAAACAAAAAGAAACATCTTTGAGTTTGCAGGTTTCAGAAACAGAAATGAAAGCATTGCGCAGCCAGATGAATCCTCATTTTATTTTTAATGCGCTGCAATCCATTCAAACATTTTTGTTGAGTAACAAATCAGAAGATGCCAATACTTATCTGCTGAAGTTTTCAAAGCTCATGCGTTTGGTTTTAGAAAATTCACAGCACAGCGAAGTTTCTTTAAAAGAAGATATGCAGGCATTGGAATTATACATGCAACTGGAAAGCATCCGCCTTGCGCATCCGTTTACCTATGATTTTCATATTGATGAAAGCGTAGATGTTGAAGAAACAACAATTCCTCCTCTTATTTTACAACCCTTTGTTGAAAATGCTATCTGGCACGG
>JBDSOU010000248.1:0-5798 GCA_039914625.1 Bacteroidia bacterium
TAAAAAATCAAGAGGTCTTTATTTTATTTCCCAACCCCTTTTCAGATAAACTAAACATCACAGTAAAGGGTAATCAACCGGCTGAAATAATCTTTTATGACATCACCTCCAGAAAAATATTCAATCAAACATTTACCAATTCAATTACCATAAACACCGGGCAGATTGCAAAAGGAATTTATATTTATGAGGTAAGGGATAAAAAAGGTGTGGTGAGGAAAGGAAAGGTGGTAAAGGAGTAAAAAAAACCTGACTTTTTTCTGTTGTCCATTGTCCATTGTCCATTGTCTATTGTCTATTGTCTATTGTCTATTGTCTATTGTCTATTGTCTATTGTCTATTGTCTATTGTCTATTGTCCATCATTTTTCCTCCTCCATTTCAATCTGCAATTCTTCCCGTTTCTTAGTACTGTCTTTTTTTACCGGCTGTTCGTCCTTATTCCTGCTGAATTCTTTTTTAATAAGCTCTTTAAAGGTTTGCGTTCCTTTTGTGACGTCTGTTGTAAGCTTGTCTTTCCATGCTTTTGAGTCGTAAGAAAACTTAGGGTTGGCAACAGGGCCTTTCATAGAAATAAATAATTTGGTTTTGCCAAGGTTATCATCTTCAATCGTGCCGAATTCGGTATTCATATTTTTTACCTTTTTACCGAGCAACTGGGAGAGCAACAACTGAAGATGATAGTCAATAATATTATCAAAGCCGTGCGTGCCGCTTGCAACTATATTAAGAGCGCTTGAATTAATTTCCATAGACGGAATAAGAATTTTCCGGTCTTTTATTTCAATAGTATTTTTAAGCGTGGAAAACTTTATGTCATTCAGGTCGGCACCTTTCAAGTATCTCGAAAGCGCAAGCATGGGTGCAAAATTGACTAATTCCCCGTTGTCAATAGTAAGCGAAGCAGTGGCAATTACTTTACTTAGGTTGCAATCGAGGGTATTGCTCCACCGCGAAATAAACTGTACATCGGCTGTCACATTTCCTTTCAGATTTTTATCGGTGATGGTGCGCTGCCCGAAATTCCCCATCTCGTTAAACAATTTTGTAATGTCTAATTTTTTTATTGTTGCTTCATATTGAATAACCAGGCTGTCGTGCATCACTTCCCTGATCGAACCCTGCAAATAAACACTTCCGTCCATTGCATTAAACTGCAATGCATGAGTGGCAAGTTCACTGTTTTGTAACTGTATGGTTCCCCGGAGATCCGTTGCATTGAATTTTTTGAAATGAATCTGGCTCACATTCACACGAATGGTGCAGGCGAGATCATCGGCAAAACTTATTTTATAAACAGTATCGTTCGATGATGAGGTGGCATCCTTTTCCATAATTTCGTTCAGGTCCAGTTTTTCGGATTCAAGCGAAGCAGCAATGACGAGCTTTTGATTCTTCGCAAAAAAGTATCCGAAAAAATTATTCATTGTTCCTGAGAAAGAAAAATCACTTGACACTGTATTCCCTTTCAGCGTATTTACTTTAAGATTGTTCTTATCAAGAACAATTTCCCCTTCTACGTTAGTGAACACCACAGGCTTTTGTTTAAACTTAAAGCTTACGTTTGACAGACTGATAGTACCTGAAGAAACATAGCTTGAAATATCAGTTGCTTTGCCGGTGAACACCACATTTTTTACGAACAGGTCACCGCTGATTTTTTCGAGTGTGTCAGGTTTTATAAACCTGCTTAATATGGAAAGATCGGCAGAAGCATCGGCTTCAATGTGCAGCACCGGATCTTTAAAATTTTCTATTTCAAGATTGCCTTTAATGGTTCGCCCATGCAATTGAGAATTTATATTTTCAAGATGCAGGTAACTTACCGGTTGTGCACCTGATTTGCGGCTGGTGTAAAATCCTTGCAGTTTTACTTCTGTCATCCTGAAATCGGAATTGCCCGGAGATATGGTCGAATTTTCCGTTCCGAAATCAAGAGTGAAAACAGGCTTGTGATTTTTATCAGAACGGCCTTTGATGGTTGATTTAAAATAAACGTTTCCTTTAAACGAATAGGCATCAAGGTTTTTTGTGTATTCAGCCGGAATTACAGAAAGCAATGATTTGAGGTCTGCGTTTTTTGCAGCTGTCTGCAAATCGTATTCAGCATATCCTTCCGTAGAATGGATGGTGCCTTTCATTATTAAATCAAGACCTGAAAGATTTATTTCTGAACGTTGAATGGTGTATAAATCTTTCCGGGTGTCAACAGCCAATTCAAGGTCAATTTTTGTTTTTTTATTCCGTACCCAGTTTACTTTTTCTGAAATCAATTTTTCAACGGTCATGTCCGCTTTCATTTTTACGGTGTAATCAGCGGAAGAAAAATTCCCTGAGAGCGTTCCATCGTCAATTTGAAAAGTAAAATCCTGGCCGGCTTTCTGGTTTTTATAATTGACCTTCACATTGTTCATTTCCAACTTTTCCAATTCCATTTTGAAATCATTGGCTGAAGAAGCTATGGAATCCTTTTTCCAGATTTCGTAATTATTGTCACCGTCTTTATTTATTTTCAAACGGAGCGAAGCATCTGTTAATACAATTTTTTTGAGCACATAATTTTTACGGATCACATCCATGATGTTAAATAACAATGAAAATTCTTTTGCAGTGAGCAGCGTATCCGTGGTGTGCAGCCGTTTTGGTTCCCTCACAGTTACCGTTGTAAAATCCACTGAGGCATGAGGAAATTTGCTGAGAATAGAAAAATCTGTGCTGCCGACTGTTATTTCAGCATCAAGGTTTTTATTAAGGCTGCTGATTACATAGTGTTTTATTTGACTGCTGAAAAAAAACGTAAGCGCTGCAGCAAGAAGAATTATGGCTGCAACAATAATAAAGGAATACAATAATATTTTCCCTGCTGATTTCTCAGGAGTTCGCGGAGAATTATTTTCCTGCAATGGAGTTGGAATATTGAAGTGAAGATTAAATGCAAAATTTGTCTTTTTATTGTTCAGTAAATTGCGATTGAAATAAATCAATCAAGACTCCGTTGTTGACAATTCTGTTCACTTGAGCTCCGTTCATCTGAACACCCACAGGAATTCTTCGTAATTTCGTGTTGAATTTGTAAATGATAAAAATGAAAAAGCTATTTCTCCTGGTTAGTGTCCTGTTACTTGGTTCTGTGGTTTTTATTTCCACAAAAAATAATAAACGTGAATCCGAAAAAGAGGAGGAGGGAGAAGCGGAGGGTTCAGATTATTTTTATGCGCAACGGGCGTATCCTTACGATAAAATAGACTATGCTGCTTATCAAAACGCAGCACGGCAATCTAAAAACCAGCTTTCGCAAATGCGCACTGCATCCGTAACACCATGGCAGTATGCAGGAGCCAATAATATAGGAGGAAGAATTGTGGATATTGAAATGGATCCGACCAATCAGAATGTGGCCTATCTTGGTGCTGCATCAGGAGGGATTTTTAAAACTACAGATGCGGGCACTACATGGGTTCCGGTTTTTGATGACGAAACCACACTTTCTATTGGTGATATTGCTATTGCACCCTCAAATACCAATATTATTTATGTCGGAACAGGGGAAGCAAATGGAGGAAGCGGTTCGCTTACGTATGATGCCAACGGGATTTATAAATCAACCAATGCAGGAGTAACATGGTCAAATGTTGGGCTTCAGCTCACACGAATGACAGGAAGAATGGCAGTGCACCCGACCAATCCAGATATTGCATTTGCAGCTACAATGGGTGATTTGTACGGGCAAAGTCCTGACAGGGGATTGTACCGGACCGCAAATGGAGGAACAACATGGACCAAGGTTTTGTATCTGAATGATTCAACAGGCTGTGCAGATGTGGTAATTAATCCTGTAAACCCTAATTATGTTTATGCAACTACGTGGGCAAAGTCACGCAGGCCAAATGCTAAAAGATATTACGGAGCAGAAAGCGGGGTCTGGCGATCCACTGACGGAGGTTTAACATGGAACCAGCTAACTTCAGGGCTGCCCGCAGTGGGATTATCTTACAGTAGGATCGGGGTTGACTTATGCATTTCTAACCCATCTATAGTTTATGCCATGTATGTTGACAGCACGTATGCTTTCGGGGGATTGTTCAAGTCAACTGATAATGGCAACACATGGACACAAACCAATAATGCTGATCTCTATTCGAATAACGTAATGGTTAACCAGGGATATTGGTATGGCAGAATAAAAGTTGATCCTACCGATGCTGATATAGTTTATGTGATCGGGTTTGACATGTATAAAACTGCTGATGGCGGAAATTCATGGTCCGGTACTTTCAACGGTGTGCATGTTGATCATCATATTATTGCGGTGCATCCGCTGAATCACAATTTTGTCATGAATGGTTGTGACGGGGGGTTGCATATATCTAATAACGGAGGGGATACCTGGATTCATCACGAAGATTTGCCCATCACGCAATTTTATACTTGTTCAATAGATGAACAGAATCCCACTAACCTCTATGGAGGTACGCAGGACAATGGCTGCAACAGAACAGTTACGGGATCTTTTTATGACTGGACACAGATCGTTGGCGGAGATGGCTTCTATACTTTTGCCGATCCTATAGATAATACGTATGTGTATGGAGAATATCAATATGGAAATATTTTCAGATCTGATGATGGAGGTTTTAATTTTAATTATATAGTTAATGGCCTGTATGGACAGGGCAACTGGAATTGCCCGATTGTTATTGATCCGCAGAATACGCAAACACTTTTTACGGGCTATCAACAGGTTTTCAGAACGGATGACAGGGGCGATAACTGGTATTCCATCAGTCCCGATCTTACTACTATTGACCCTACCGGAAATCTATTGTTCGGCACAATTACTACAATAGATATTTCGCCATTGAACAGTGATATTATCTATGCCGGAACGGATGACGGAAAAGTATGGAATACATTAAATGGCGGTCTTAACTGGACGAATGTAACGGGCACCTTACCCGCAAGATGGGTTACTCATGTTACGTGCGATCCTTTTAACATGAACCGCACTTTTGTAACATTGTCCGGTTACCGTTATCATGATAACATGGTGCATGTATATATGACTACTAATAACGGCACTTCATGGCAGGATATTTCGGGCAATCTTCCTGATGTGCCGTGCACGGATATAATTGCTGATCCTGCTGTTGATTCACTGTTATATGTTGCCACGGATGTCGGAGTTTATTTTACAAGAGACATGGGCAGCAACTGGAATCTTTTAGGTACGGGAATGCCTGCGTTAGTATGTAATGACCTGCAGTTGCACAGTCCCACACATACATTGTTAGCTGCTACTTACGGAAGAGGTATGTATAAGATTGATTTGAGTGCGGCATTGGGTGAGGAGGAGTTTCTGGTTTCAAATTTGAAGTTTAAAGTTTTTCCAAATCCTGCTTCTCATTATACAACGGTCAATCTTCAGTTACCAGGTGATAAAACTGTGGACTTGGTGATAATGGATATAAAAGGGAAAAAGGTTTTTAGCACGCAACTGAAAACTGCAAACAGTATACTGGAAACTAAAATAGACGTAAGCCGTTTTCCGGGTGGAGTTTATTTAGTGAGTGTTGTGATGGAAGGAAAAAGAAGGGTGGAAAAGTTGGTAGTGGAGTGAATAGAATCAGGTGGTACTCACAATGCTAATTGTACACATAGCAAGAGAAAAAAAAAATCTGCGGGGAATTTGATTTCAACGAAAAAATTTTCGAAGCTGAAACTTTTCTCTTATTTCAGGTTATGATAAACATGCTGCACATCTTCATCTTCTTCCAAAGCTTCCACCTGTTTTCGACACTT
>JBDSOU010000113.1:0-8973 GCA_039914625.1 Bacteroidia bacterium
TGGGGTGAAAATTTTGCCGGGTGAGCTGAAAGTGGAGAACCTGGAAATGAGTCCAAAAATACCGTAAAAGCTTTTTTAAAATGTTACAAGGAAGCCTGCGTGAGCGGGCTTTTTTGTTTTGGTTGGATGAGTGGAGAATTAAGTTACTTTTGTTTTGAAAACAACCGAGTCGCTAAAAAGGAGATTGGTTGAGAAATAAAGAAACCGTTTGTGAGACACCAAACGGTGGCGGAATAAGCAAGTAAACGGTTTTGATGCTTTACTTTCGTCATCTTCTGAGGCACGGTTATATGTGTCAGGGATGAGGATGCGATGTGCGTAACTGTAGTAGACTTTCATGAAAGAATTCATTTCAATCAACAAACAAAAAATACAGTTCACCCTTAAGTGGACTTCAATTGTATTTTCAGTCGTTTGGACAGTATTTCTATTGAAAAAATATTTTGACAGTATAACAGTAAGCTTCAACACAATAATTACAGGTTATTTTGTTTCGACAATCATTCTTCCATTATTTACCGAAGTTCTAATATCAATCGGAGATTTAATTGAATTTAATAGAAGCAACAAAATATTGCGAAACAATCCATTCGATCATTTATTAAAAATAGGTTTGACAAATTCATACACAGACATTAAGAGTAAATGGAGTAGTTCAAAGCCAACTATGACAGGTATGATTGATAATTATCCAATAAGATGTGAAGTAGAAAAGGGTATAGTTAGAATAATAGCCAATGCAAACCTTGACAAAATCGACAAAGCCGACATGAAAAAGTGGAAAGAATTATTTGGTGACAAAAATATAGAATATGACTGGTTCGGTGTAGCAATTGTATATAGACCAAAACATTTTAAGCAATTAAGTTTTATAGACCTTGAGACCGAATTAAGGCAACTTATTAAAATACTAAAGAAGAGCAATATAGAACCGTGGGATATATAAAGCAACTTCCTCTTGGCGCAAGTCTGACGGCTTAGCCTGAGCAAAGGGGACTTGTGCCCGCGAAATTGAATGACCGCGGCATGTTTCGGATTCAGGAATGCGTCAGTCAACTCGAAACCTTAAACCTTAAACTTTAAACCTCAGTCCTCAATCCTTCTGCCCTGCCAGCAGATAAAGCACAGCCATGCGGATGGCTACCCCGTTTTCGACCTGTTCTAAAATAATGGATTGAGAGGAGTCAGCCACATCACTCGTAATTTCCACACCACGGTTAATGGGTCCGGGGTGCATGATGGTGATTTTCTTTTTCAGCGAATCGAGCAGCGCTTTATTTACTCCGTAAAGCATGGTGTATTCACGCAGTGAAGGAAAATATTTAATGTCTTGTCGTTCCAATTGTATGCGCAACATGTTTGCTACATCACACCATTCTAACGCTTTGCGGAGGTTGTGCTCTACTTTAATTCCAAGTTCATGAATATGGCGCGGTATTAACGTAATGGGTCCGCACACCATTACATCAGCGCCAAGCTTCTGCAGGCAGAAAATATTTGAAAGCGCCACGCGCGAATGTAAAATGTCGCCCACTATCACTACACGGATTCCTTTAAAAGATTGGAGCTTTAATTTTTCTTTAATCGAAAAAGCATCGAGCAATGCCTGCGTAGGATGTTCATGCGTTCCGTCACCGGCATTAATAATTTTTGATTTGACATGTTTCGCAAGAAAGACAGCGGCACCCGGCTTGGGATGACGCATCACTACCATGTCCACTTTCATTGCAAGAATATTGTTGACAGTATCAATAAGCGTTTCACCTTTGCTTACGGATGAAGAGGAGGATGAGAAATTAATTATATCAGCAGACAAACGTTTTTCGGCAAGCTCAAATGAAATGCGTGTGCGCGTAGAATTTTCAAAAAATAAATTAGCAACAGTAACATCTCTCAGAGAAGGAACTTTTTTGATAGGGCGGTTAATGACTTCTTTAAAATTATCAGCCGTTTGAAAAATAAGCTGAATGTCATCAACTGAAAGGTCTTTGATTCCTAAAAGATGTTTGAACATGTTCGGTGCGAATAACGAATCTTTACGAATTTACGAATAGAGAATGATTAATTACCAAATTCCAATTACCAAATTCAAATTTTCCATTATCAACTCACAACTTATAACTTAACTTCTGACTTACGACTTATGACTTATTATTTATGACTTCCTTCTCCCCTCTCGTTATCAGTGTCACCACATCCTCTCCATCTGTTTCTTTCCATTTAACAATTACTTTATCTGACGAAATGGTATCAATAGCAATTCCTGTATAATTTGGTTCAATCGGCAAATGGCGGCTGAATTTGCGATCTATCAGCGTGAGTAATTCCACACGCCCGGGTCTTCCGAAAGCAAGAAGGGCATCTAATCCTGCCCGGATGGTTCTTCCCGTATAAAGAACATCATCAATAAGAATTACATTCATGTTTTCGATAATAAAATCAATTGCTGTCCCGCTCGGAATGATGGGATTGTCTCTTCTTTTAAAATCATCTCTGAAAAAAGTAATATCGAGGTTGCCTGAAATAATGTTTGATGCCGGCAAAAGTTTTTTAAGTGTGGAACAGATCCTTTCGGAAAGAAAAATTCCTCTTGGCTGCAAGCCGATGATCACTGAATTTTTAAAATCATTGTGATTCTCAATGAGCTGGTAGCATAACCGGTTGATGGTAATTTCAAATTGCTGCCTGCTGAGAATTATTCTTGATTTCATCTGAAACTTGACCTCACAAATGTATATTTTATACTCTTAACAAAAAACCCCCACTTCTTTGAAGTGAGGGTTTTCATTTTTAACTTTCGCTGCTTTCCTTTGGCGTTTCATCACTTTCGACACCAGCGTTTTTGTGAGCAGCCTCCACATCTGTTGCTGTTTCCTCTGCCGGAGATTCAACAGCAGCAGGTTGAACTTCACTGTCACCTTCTTCTGCTTTTACTTTCTTCTTTGATGCGCGTTTTGGTTTTTTTTCTTCAACCACACCACCTTCAACAGCGTTTTTCTCCGAAGTTTCCATGTCAGACTTTAAGCCTGAAAGAACACCGAGATCACCAAGAGTGGATTTTTCCATCGTGTCTTTCATCTTCTTTAATGTCTTGCCGGTCTGAGATTCTTCTTTATCTTGTTCGGTTCGTTCAGCAACTTTTTTGCCGCTCAGTTTGTCTTCGTTAATGCGCGAGTGTGAAACCAAAATTCTTTTCTGATCTTTTGCAAATTCAAGCACTTTAAATTCGATGGTTTCATCTTGTTTAGCAGCAGCGCCATTTTCTTTAATAAGATGACGGTAAGGGGCATACGCTTCCACACCATACGTTGGGAAGGTTACAACAGCACCTTTATCGGTTACTTTTCCAACCACGCCTTCGTGAAGGGTATCGGGTTTGAAAATAGTTTCATACGTTTCCCACGGATTATCTTCAAGCTGCTTGTGACCAAGGCTTAACCTCCTTGTTTCAGCATCTACTTCCAGAACTACTGCTTCTATTTCTTCTCCAATCTTGGTAAATTCTGAAGGATGCTTAATTTTCTTAGACCATGATAAATCGGAAATATGAATCAAGCCGTCAATACCTTCTTCTAATTCAACAAATACACCGAAGTTAGTAAAGTTTCTCACCTTGGCTTTATGCTTGGAACCAACCGGATATTTTTCGATAATTTGTCCCCATGGATCAGGAACCAATTGTTTTAACCCGAGCGACATTTTACGGTCTTCGCGATCAACAGTAAGAATCAGCGCTTCAATTTCATCACCTACTTTAAGAAAATCCTGCGGACTTCTTAAATGTTGCGACCATGACATTTCGGAAACGTGAATCAATCCTTCCACTCCGGGAATCACTTCAACGAAAGCGCCATAATCTGCAATCACCACGACTTTACCTTTTATCTTATCGCCAACTTTCAGGTTTGCATCTAATGAATCCCACGGTTGTGAAGTCAATTGTTTTAATCCGAGAGCAATTCTTTTTTTCTCTTCATCAAAATCAAGAATTACCACATTTATTTTCTGATCCAGCTTAAGCACTTCTTCAGGATGCGTGATGCGTCCCCATGAAATATCAGTGATGTGCAGCAAGCCGTCAACACCTCCTAAATCCATGAACACTCCGTAAGATGTAATATTCTTAACCGTTCCTTCCAGCACCTGTCCTTTTTCAAGCTTGGACATGATTTCCATTTTCTGTGTTTCGAGCTCTTCTTCGATAAGGACTTTGTGAGAAACAACTACGTTCTTGAATTCATTATTGATTTTAACAACCTTGAACTCCATTGTTTTTCCAACAAACACATCATAATCTCGAATCGGTTTCACATCAATCTGCGAACCGGGCAGGAATGCTTCAATTCCGAATACATCCACGATTAATCCGCCTTTGGTGCGGCATTTTACAAGGCCTTGTATTACTTCGTCTTTTTCAAGTGATGCATTCACACGCTCCCACGATTTAAGGGCGCGTGCTTTTTTATGCGAAAGAATTAATTGTCCGTTTTTGTCTTCCTGGGTTTCAACATACACTTCTACTTCATCACCAGCTTTCATGTCGGGAAAATGGCGGAATTCCGAAAGCGGAATCAGTCCGTCTGATTTAAAACCGATGTTTACAACGGCTTCTTTGCTTGTCATAGCAATTACTTTTCCCATCACTACCTGGTGCTCGGCAACAGTATGAAGGGTTTGTTCATACATGGCTTCCATTTTAGCCTTGTCTTCGGCTTTGTAGGAATCGAATCCTTTGCCGGTATTGTCCCAGTCAAAGTCTTCGCTTGAAACAGGGATTGAAATTTCTTCTTCAGCTTTTTTGTTTTGAAAAGCTGATTCTTGGTTTTGGTTAGTTAGCTCTTCGTTTTGGTCAGTTAAGCCTTCGTTTTGATTTGTTACTTGTTCTTCTGAATTCATTAATTTTTTTTAATTTTTAATTTTAAATATGTAAGGAATTTATATTGATGTTTGTGAGAGACGAATTGTTGAAGGAAGTAACCCTTTACCAAAAGGAGCGCAAAGATAAAAAAATAGTGAGATAAAAAAGAGGGAATCGGAAGTATATTTTTAATGGCAATTACGTGGGTATGCACCTTCAATTTCAATGTCCTGAAAATTAGAGAAGGTTAACAAGTTACTAACCTGCGCATTTTAGTAATAAGTCCTATTTGCTTAAAAAGTTTATTTAGTTGCCGCAAAAATTAAAATTGCAGCAGGTAAAATTCCACCTTCCATATTGAAAATGACTGCGCCACCTGTCGAATCACCTTCTCTCATGGAAAGACCGCTTAAATTAGAATGGATAACACCATCCGCGTCAGAACCTTCGCGAATATAACGACCGTCCCAGGTATAAAGGATCTCTCCCGAAGCTGTGACCCCTTGTCTGAAATTTTTACCATCAAAATTATAAAGTGTGGTTCCTCCTGCAAAACTGCCCCCGCGCAAAAACCGTCCATCCAAATTGCAGATCCCCACACCTACGGTTGTGGAGCCAAGACGAAAAATATTATCTTCAAAGTTATATTTTACCTTCGCTTTGGATGAAGTTCCTTCCCTGAGTGTGATTACCATATTTTTTTTCCTGTAAAGGTAATCATTATCAGCGAACAATAAAAAAAAGCCGGCACTGGCGGGTCTCTGATCGGCTACTTTTTCTGATACATCCCTATCAGTTGTCCCTGGGCAAGAACGAGGTCTTTCATAGCATTGAGAAGCGCTTCTTTATTGCTTCCTGCTTCAAGGGTGAGTGTATTGCTTAAAGCAAATACTTTAAAAATATACTGATGATTGCCCGCTGGCGGACAGGGACCTTTATAGCCTTTGTTACCGGTGCCGTTACTACCATCGGTTCCCCTGGTGTTTTGCTCCTCAATCACTTCCGAGGGAATTATATTCCACAATACCCAGTGGTCAAAAGTTCCATTTGCTGCATCAGGGTCTTCCATAATAACTGCAAGCGATAGTGTTCCCTGTGGAATATTTTTGATGGTAAGAGGTGGGTTCACGTCCGATCCGTCACAGGTATATTTGGATGGAATAGCTCCGCCATTGGTAAAGGCAGTGCTGGTTATGAGTAAGCTTTCGTTCACCTGCATAGCAGTGAGTATAATAAATGTGATAAATATATTCATTTTTTCATAAAAGTAATAAAATAACATGCCCTGCCTATCCACATCACTTTAGTTATTGGCTATTTAATAGTGGTTTATTGTTATTAGTTGTTGATTATTGGTTTTTCGTTAGTGATTTTTGGTTGTTATTGGATGCTTAACGAAGGGGTAAATGAGGTTATTGGGGAGCGGGTGTTATTTATTAAAAAACTTTTATGGGTTTTGGTTGTTTCCTAATGGATTATGGATGGTTTGTGGAGGGTTATGAGGTGATGTTTTGGTTAAGAAAATGCTGTATTAAAAGATTAATAAAACACTGTATTCTAATCATTTATTGAGAAATATAACTTTTTATATTAAGTAATAAATGAATATATGAAAAAACTAGGAATAGAAGTTGTAAGATTGGTGTAAGATTTTATGAAAAATGATGTAACCTTGCAATTTTTGATTTTCGTATAAAGATAATAAAGGTGTGGCTGCGAATTGAAGAAAAATTGAACGCATCCCGACTTATCGGGACAGGAAAGCGCGGGGACGCGGAGCGAATTTTAAATGAATTGCAAGGAGGATGCCGGTAACGGATGAGTGGAAAAATATCTTTTGAATTTCTTACAGCGAGTAAACTTGGAAGTTAGAGGTTGGAGGTTGGAAATTGGAAGTTTAAAGTTAAGATTTAAAGTTTTTCTGATATGCAATAAAGTAAAAAGTAATTCCAAATCCGATAGATGGTCTGCTGATATTTAATTCCTCATGTGCGTTAATTAGAAGTTGAGGCGGATCATATCCTGAATAGGAATACTACCGCGTAAAATAACCTTTAGATATTGCCCATCCAACAATTGTTGTGCAGGTACATAGATGTGTCGTTTCAAGTCAACTCAATTCGTTAATCAAGGAGAGAACAGCGTCTTTTATTTTGTTTCGCACTTGTCTTGTCGCTGAAAGTTTTTCTTCCTGTGTGCCTGTCAAAGCGGAAGGATCTGCAAAACTCCAATTGATTTTTTTAAAAACTCCCGGAAAGATTGGGCACTTCGCTGCACTTCCTTCATCGCAAACTGTAACTACATAGTGATAAATTCTTCCTTCTTTGAAAAATTCAAAAACATCATTTGTCCGGTTGTTTGAAATGTCAATGCCATCCTCTTTCATTACTTCAACAGCAAGCGGATTGAGTTTGCCTGCCTCCAATCCTGCACTCTCAACAAAGAACTTGCCGCCTCCGAACTTTTTCAGATATGCCTCTGCCATCTGACTTCGTGCAGCGTTATGAATACAGAGAAATAAAACTTTTGTCTGATTCATGCTTTTAGGTTTGACACGAACAACCAAACAATATTGATGATGCAAAACTTTGGGTCAAAACCAAAGATGATTTGCAATACCGTAATGGCTGTTATAATTATGATTGTTTTTTGATGTTTTATAATAAATGCATTCATAGTTTAACAACAAGATTTTTCAGTTTTCAATTCGTTGAGTTGAACTTTTGTTTTGTTAGTTGGAGAACAACAAACGGATGCTTCATTCATTTCATAATGGGGGTCGTTAAATTCTGCATCTTCGTGGAAATAGTAAACTTCCCACTGCACATTGTCGGGGTCGTTAACCCAAAACTTATCTTGCTTTGCGTAGCAACAATTTGTTCCGATTTCCTCTTTCGCAACAAGGTTTTTCTTTTTCGCCTCCCAAAGTTTGATGTTCAAATCTTCAAGCGTTTCAACCTGAAAACCTAAATGTCCGAAGTTGCTTTGCACTCTTTCTTTGTTCTCAACAAACGAAATGATGAGCGAAGGTTTGTCCAGCACAAACTTTGCGTAGTTCGGTTTTACTTTGTCCGGCTCTTGTCCGAAAAACTGTGTGTAAAAGTCAACTGACTTTTGAATGTCGCTTACATACAAGCTCACATGCATTCTTGGAAATTGATTGTTTCCCGAAAGTGTTCGGGATTTCATGTTTTCGTTTTGATTACTTTCTGAATGCAACATTTTATTTTGTTTTTTAGTTTAACAACATTTGGGATTATTAGAATTTGCTTTGGTGAAAAACTCGTTGAAAGTTTTCTCAAACTTCTCAAAGGTTTTATAGTTGATACAGTAACAGGATGTTGTTCCCTCAACAGTTCCTTTGATTAGTTCCGCTTTCAAAAGTTCTTTCAGATGTTGCGAAACGGTTGATTGTGCAAGCGGCAACACTTCCACAATTTCACCGCAAATGCAACGCTCTCTGTCGGCAATTTGTTTGAGAATTGCCACTCTTGCAGGATGACTGATAGCGTTGGCAAAGTCCGCCAACTCATTTTCCTTCTTATTGAACTCGTCTTTCTTGTTTTGCGCCATGGTCATTAATACTATATCGCAAATATACGATAAAGTAGTTGACACTGCCAAATATTTTTAAAAATATTTTTGCTGCACGTGAGAAATCAGGTTAAGAAAAAGTTGCTGTCTTACCTGTCAACTTTGAATTAGCATCTGAAAGAATTGCTTTAAAGCCGGGAGTGTTTTGAACTTCGATGGGTGTTTTCGGTTTTGCCCGATTTGTCCGGATGTTCAATTAAGTGCAGTTGAAACCATCTTGTGTCATGCCCTGCACCACGGTTGCAACTTATTTTTTTGAAAATACCTCATCCCCTTTTATTTTTTAAGATGTCGAATCTTTCCAAAATATGCAATAAGCGGTAAGTGAAATCAGAAACGAAAATATTGAAAAGATTGAAGGATTGTTTTTTTTTATTCACCCCTGACCCCCTGAAGGGCAATGTCGTTTAGTTAAGGACTAAATAGCTCTTCTATAATTGGTAAAAGTCTGATATTTTCCATTTACTCGTTTTGCTTTAATGATGCGTGGGTAGTGCCTTCCGGGTCTTATCGGTTCAATG
>JBDSOU010000289.1:0-5705 GCA_039914625.1 Bacteroidia bacterium
CAGGGATGCGCATCTCAACGGCAAAGTTGCCGAAGCCCTAATGGCAAAAGCTGATGAGCTATTTTCGTCCGCACCTCAAATTGAAAAAGTAGAAATCATTACAATGAAAGAACTACAGCACCACGAAAACGTTTCTTAATAATATCAAAAAACAATTCAAACAAGTTAAATAAAAAACAAAATAAAAAAAATGAAAAAAATTACACTCGTCTTCGGACTGCTGTTTGCGGCAGCATCGCTAAACGCACAAACGCAACAGGTAACAAACTCGTTACCTAAAATCAGGTTAGATGATTTTTCAGAAGGGTACACCGCCCCGCTTGGAATAGAAAATGCAGGACCTTTTGACAACCGTTTATTTATTGTAGAAAAAGGAGGCAAAATCTGGATATGCGATTCAGCAGGTAAAAAAAGCAATAAGCCTTTCCTCAACATAACAAGCAGGGTAGGCTCTGTAGGTTCCGAGCAAGGTTTGCTGGGACTTGCTTTCCACCCTCAATATTATGCGAATGGTTATTTCTATGTTAATTATACCAACGTGGATGGTGACACGCGTGTTTCGCGTTTTTCAGTAAGTGCAAATCCCAACCGTGCAGATACAAGCAGTGAGCTGGTTTTGTTAAAGGTTCGTCAGCCATTTGTTAATCACAATGCAGGACAGTTGAAATTTCGTAATGGTTATCTTTTTATTGCGTTAGGTGATGGCGGAGATGCAGCCGATCCGTATAATAACGGTCAGGACCCAAATAAGCTTTTGGGCAAAATGCTGCGCATAGATGTAAATAATCCTACTCATGGACGTAATTATGGAATTCCTCCTACAAATCCTTATATAGGAGTAAGCGGTTGGCGTCCTGAAATATGGGCTTCCGGTTTCCGCAACCCGTTCCGTTTCTCTTTCGACCATTTAACAAGCGATATGTGGATAGGTGATGTCGGTCAGGATTCATGGGAAGAAATAGATTACGAGGAAGCAACAAGCACCGGAGGACAAAATTACGGATGGGGTTGCTTTGAAGGCAGTCACTTCTTTAAAGCTAACTGCAATCCTAATGGACAACCTCCTGTTTTTCCAATTGCTGAATATGCACACAGTACTGAACCATGCAGTGGCTCTATTACCGGAGGGTATGTATATCGCGGTATGGAGTTTCCAAAAATGTACGGTAAATATTTTTATGCTGATTATTGCACCGGTATATTGCGCACTGTTTATAAAGACCATGATGTGTGGGTAAACCGTTATTTGGTAACAGCAGAACCACAACAATATTCTTCTTTTGGCGAAAACAATGTGGGTGAATTATTTTTGGCTGATGTTGCCGAAGGTGAAATTTATCATATAGTGGATTCTTCTGCAATATCTCCACGGTTTGCATCCGGTGGACAAAGCAACTTTGCATCCAATTTGAATGCTGATAAAGTTTCATTATTTCCAAATCCTAACAGCGGATTATTTACAGTACAGTTAAATGCTTCTCAAAAAGAAACTTATACAGTAAATATTTCCAACCAGCTTGGTCAACAGGTCTTATCTGAAACCAAAACAGTGCAACAAGGATTTAACGAATTTACATTTTCCTCTGATAAGTTTACAAAAGGAATGTACATTATGCAAATTCAAACATCAGATGGAATAATCAATAAAAGATTTTCTGTTCAATAAAAAAAATTGGTAAGCTATTATAGAAAAGCGCAGCCGTAAGTCTGTAAACTTTCGGTTGTGCTCTTCTTTCAAATAATAAAAATAAAATTCAAACAATTAAAAACAAAAATCAAATGAACAAAAATCAAAACGACTCAAAGAGTCAAAGCAGCTCAAAAGAGCAAGAAATAGACACAACCAACAAATCACAAAAACCAAGTGATGCAAAACCATCATCTGAAGACACATCAGGCGATGAAAAAAACAAAGATGGAACAAAAATGCCCGGGCGCGAAACCCGCACACCCGTTGCAACAAAAAGAAAATAAATAAATTTTCTCTATCCCCCTCTCCTTTGGAGAGGGGTTAGGGGTGAGGTCACTAAAGCATTTGTAAACATGGATGCTTTTATTTAGGCGCAACAAAAAAGATAAAAAGATAAAAAGATAAAAAGAAGTATATAAATACAAAATTCAAAATAAATCTCTTTCATGAACAGTAATCAGCAGTTAAATACAAGGCCAATAAATGGAGAGCAGGAGTCAATGTTTGCAGATAAGAATGCAATGAAAAAACTTTTTGACACTGCTTTGCAATTTGATAAGGAACGACAGTCAGTTATACTCCAGAGTATTGGCGATGCGGTAATTGCAACAGATATTGACGGAAATATAATATTGATGAATCCCATAGCCGAAAATCTTACAGGATGGAAATCAGAAGAAGCAGAGGGTCAACGAATAACTGATGTGTTTCATAGTATCAATGAACATACGAGAAAAGAATGTGATAATCCTGTCGAAACAGTTTTAAAAACAGGAAAAATAGTTAAGTTATCTCCTGAAAGATTATTGATTTCACGCAATGAGAGAAAGGAATACTCAATTGATGACAGTTGTTCGCCTATTTGCGATATAAAAGGAAATGTAATAGGAGTTGTACTTGTTTTCCGAGATGTTACAAAGCAAAGGCAAGAGGAAGCACTTAAAGAAAAAATTACTGCTGATTTAGTGCAACGAAATAAAGACCACGAACATTTTGCCCTTATTATTTCTCATGACCTGCGAACACCTGTTTCAAATATTATTGGTTTAGTGGCATTGGTAAATGATAAAAACATTAATGAAGTTGAAAAAGAATATTTGATGAATGCACTTACTACTTCTGCCGAAAAATTAGATGAAGTGATTCTTGATTTGAATGTTATTTTAACAATCGGAAAACAATTAGGTGATAAAAAGGAGCAGATACATTTTTCAAAAATTGTTAGTGATATACAGGAAAGCATCGCAAACATTCTGGAAAAGGAACAGGCGCATTTTAAAATAGATTTCACACAAGTGGATGAAATGCTCACAATCAAAAGTTACATACACAGCATTTTTTATAACCTTATATCAAACAGTATAAAATACAGAAGACTTGATGTGCCATTAGACATTGCAATTGAAAGCAAGTTGGTTGACGCAAAAATTATTCTCACATTTAAAGATAACGGTTTAGGAGTTGACCTTACAAAAAGAGGGAATGAAATATTCGGATTATATAAACGGTTTCATACCGACAAAGCGGAAGGAAAAGGAATGGGACTTTATATGGTGAAAGTACAGGTAGAAAAATTAGGCGGAAAAATAAATGTAAAAAGTGAAGTGAATGAAGGAACAGAATTTACAATTGAATTAGACGCGAAAGTTTGAAATGAGAAACTATAACGGAGCGTAAAGTTTAAATACTTGTCTTCCCCGGCAACTCCCAATTCTCACTCATCACAAAAACAATTTCACTTTTCAGCTTTTTGAAATCAGATGGTTTAGTTAGAAAATAAGCCGCGCCACGTTCATGGGTTTCTTCAATATCTTGTGGGTGCGAAGAAGTAGAAAAAATAATAACCGGAATATTCTTCAGTTTCGCATCCTTCTTCAGTTCGGCAAGACACGTTCTGCCATCCATGCGCGGCATGTTCAAATCGAGAAAAATAAAATCAGGCAGTTGTTTAATTCCATTACGCAATATTTTCAATGCATCTTCACCGTTTATAGCAACGAGGCATTCAGCAGATGAATCAATATCATTTAATGCTTCACAAAAAAATTCACGGTCATCGCTGTCATCATCAACTATCATGAGCGTTTTTAATTTGTTCATTTTTTTTGAATTTTAAGAGAGAAAACCCTATAAGAGAGCATTCAAAGCTACGCTTAAAAACAATACAAAAAATTTCAGTTTACAATTCACGTGAGTTATGAATGATTTTATGGTTCTGCAATTATTTATTTCCAGGATTCCGAATCTTATCCCGCGTTAAAACCTTAGTGGAAAACTGCAGCAGATGACCCTGAAACCTTATTATGGGCATCTCTAAAAACTTGGATTAATCCTCGCTCCTCTTGGAGAGATCAGAGTGAGGTAAAATAAGAAAGATAGGTTTTTAGAGATGCCCTTCCTATTTTCAGCTAAATAAGGTCAGAAGGTTGTGGCATGTATTTTCTGCGAAGGTTTTTTCTACCGGTAGAACTCGTTTCTTACGTAATAATTAAGATTAACTTTGATTTTTTATTTTAAGAAAATGGCTGTACCAAAAAAAAATAAAACCCAACCGCCTGCCACGGTACAAAACTTTCCCATTGTAGGTATTGGGGCAAGTGCAGGCGGGCTTGATGCTTTCAAGCGTTTATTAAAATCCATTCCCGAAAATTCAGGAATGGCGTATGTGCTGGTGCAGCACCTCGACCCGACACACGAAAGTTTTTTACCGGAAATTTTACAGCGGGTAACAAAAATACCAGTGCATGAAATTACCGAAGACATTCATCTTGCACCCGACCACATCTACATCATTCCTTCCAACAAAATTCTTACATCCACCGATGGTGTGCTGCAACTCACTCCGCGCGTAAAGAAAATTCTCAATCTCTCCATTGATGTTTTTTTTACATCGCTTGCCGATGTGCATAAAGAGTTTGCTGTAGGTGTTGTGTTGAGCGGAACGGGCAATGATGGCACAAAAGGGTTGAAAGCCATCAAAGAACAAGGCGGCATCACCATTGCTCAAGACCTTGAGTCTGCTTCTTACAATGCGATGCCACAAAGCGCAATTGATGCAGGAGTAGTAGATTTTATTTTACCCCCCGATAAAATTCCACAGCAACTTTTGCAAATCAATAGCATTGATAAAACCACTGTTGCACAAACAGTAGTAACAGTCGTACCAAAAGATGATGAAAATATTTTCAAGCAAATTCTAACAATCATTCGCCTGAATAGTGGGGTGGACTTTACCTATTACAAACAACCCACGCCCCGCAGGCGCATTGCCCGCAGAATGGCAATTTGCAAAACATCAAAACTTTCCGGCTACTTAAAAATTCTTCGTAACAATAAAGCAGAACAGGATGCACTCTTTCAGGATATGCTCATTCCGGTTACTTCTTTTTTTCGCGACACCAAAACGTTTCACGATTTAAACACCACCATAATTCCGCTGTTGCTTAAAAACAAATCAGCCGATGAACCCATTCGCGTTTGGATTGCCGGATGCTCCACAGGCGAAGAAGCGTATTCAATTGCCATTTGTCTGCATGAGTGTTGCACTGAAAAATTAGCGCACACACGAATTCAAATTTTCGCTTCCGATATTTCCGAAGTCGCCATTAAAAAAGCGCGCACAGGCATATACACTAAAGCCGATGTGGAAACATTGACGGATGCACGGCTCAAAACTTATTTTATAAAAAACAATGGCGGTTACGAAGTGAGCAAACTCATTCGTGATATGTGTGTGTTTGCTCCGCACAATTTTTTAAAAGACCCGCCTTTTGCAAAAATGGATTTGATAAGTTGTCGCAATTCACTCATCTACATGGATACTTTTTTGCAAAAGAAAGCGCTCTCTACTTTTCATTATGCACTAAAAGAAAAAGGATTTCTGTTGCTTGGTAAATCCGAAACCACAGGTGCATCTTCCGATTTATTTGCACCCGTAAGCAAGCACGAAAAATTTTATTCGCGCAAGTCAATGCCCGGGCGTTTCATGCATGTGGCTACCGAGCGCAAAGAAGAA
>JBDSOU010000288.1:0-6157 GCA_039914625.1 Bacteroidia bacterium
TGTTCACCTGTTTTGTTTCGACAATCACGGAAGGCGTAAAACCGGCTGTTACAAGGGCTATGTTCCAGTTTCCAAACCGTCTTGTAAATAAAAGGGAATTATATTTTTTATCTTTTTTAAGGATCGGGATAGAAGGTGTGCGACCGATACGCTGCCCAAGATCGCGCAGATAGCTGATCAGTTCCTCATTGGTTGATTTATTACCGGGTATTCCTTCTACGTCCAATCCCGCCCGGGTACATGCACTCCTGAGCGAATGTTGCAGAGTTTCATACCACCCGTAGGTACTCGTCTGCCTTTAGTTCCCTCCCATTCTTACTCGAATGCCTTTCGTCATTGTCTGAAGAGTTGCATGAGCGAGACAGATGAAGATTTAGAAATCAATCAAAATGCTCACGTGTAATTACCAAGTACGCAGTCATCTCTGCAACACGCTCATTTTCTATGGATATTTGAAAATTCATTATATATATTTGTCAGGATAATCTCAATTTAAAGAGATTGGCAATAATTCTGTGAAGCTTCTCATTAATCTAAAAAAAAAAACTATGAAAAATTTAATTTCAATCCCACTGATCATTTACACTTGTGTTACTCAGGCACAGTTCAATTATCCACCATCAAAAACGGTTGACAGCAGTGATACGTATCACAACATAACCGTAACTGACCCTTACCGATGGTTAGAAGATTTAAAAAATCCTGAAGTTGAAAAATGGTTTAAAGCGCAAGCTGATTTCACTAACAACTATATGAAGAATTTAAAATACACCAGCGAGTTATACAACTTTGCGTTAAGAATAGATTCTATACGACCGGATCAAATTTTTAAGGTTCGGCAAGTTGGCACTGTGTTGTTTTATTTTAATCAGAAAATCGGAGATTCAAAACCTAAAGTGTATAAGCGTAACGGAGAATTTGGAAAAGAAGAATTGCTTGCCTCCTCCGAAATGTGGGGTAAAGATTTTACCATTTCTGATTATGAGATTGATCCTTATCAAAAATACATTGCACTTGTTGCTGGTGAAAATGGACAGGAAAAACAGATTGCAAAATTTTATAGCATAGCAGATAATAAAATTTTAAAGGATACTTTGAACGGAAGCTTCGCAGGATTTGCATCAGGAATAGGTAATGCAATTTATTTTGAAAAACCTACCTGGGATGTGCATGTAAAAGTGAAGGAGAAAGAAGTTGTTTACAAATCGCATTTACTGGGCGCTGCTGCAAAAACAGATAAAGTGTATTATTCGTTCAAAACCAATCCTGAGTTTTATACTGATGATGATAATTATGCTCCCTGGATTCAATCGTATGACAAAGATTGCAATTATGAAATTATCAAGGTAGGTAGCGTGAGTCCATATAATGAGGTATATGGTCGACCAGCCAATTCAACTCAGCAATGGAAAAAAATAATTGCGTTTGATGACAAAGTAACCTCTGTAACAGGTAATGGTGATAAACTCTATTTTGTTTCACTTAATAATGCTCCCAATGGAAAACTAATGATGGTGGATTTAAAATATCCTGATTTAAAAAATGCCCAACTTATCGCAGCTGAAAAAGAAATTCCATTGCAGGTTGGTGGCGAATTATCACATTCAAAAAATTTCTTCATTCTTCCATACATGAAAAATGGAGTGCAGATGTTTACTGATGTGGTGGATTTACGCACTGATAAAGTTTCTAAAATTCCTTTTCCTGAAACCACTAACCTGATGTATATTACTCCTTTCAATAAAGAAAATGATGATGTACATATTGTACGCAGTGGTTGGATAAATCCGTTAGTTTTCACGTATAGTAATTTGAATATTCCGCTAAAAGAAGAAAAGGAATTTTCGTTTCGTAAAAAAGTAAGTTATCCTTATACCGAAGAAGTAACTGTTGAAGAAATTGAAATCCCAAGTCATGACGGTGTTTTGATTCCGCTTTCACTAATTTATAAAAAAGGATTAAAACGCGATGGTAAAAACATGGCGTATGTGTATGGCTATGGAGCTTATGGTTACAGTTCATCAGCAGTTTTTAATCCCGACTATTTATTGTATGCACACAAAGGAATTGTAGTGGCTGTCGCACATGTTCGCGGTGGTGGTGAGAAGGGCGAAGTATGGCATCTTGCAGGACAAAAGCAAACCAAGTGCAATACCTGGAAAGATTTGAATGCATGTGCCGAATATTTAATTGATAAAAAATTCACCTCTCCAAAACATCTTGTATGCGAAGGTGGAAGTGCAGGAGGAATTTTAATCGGACGTGCTGTAACAGAACGACCTGATTTATGGGCTTGTGCAATTCCACGTGTAGGATGTTTAACAGTATTGAGACAGGAAACAGGTCCCAATGGAGCCATTAATACACCGGAGTTTGGAACAGTAAAAGATGTGAACGAATTTTTTGGTTTGATGCAAATGGATGCATTGCTGCACGTGCAGAATGGAACAAATTATCCTGCCATGTTAATAACAACAGGATGGAACGATCCGCGTGTGATAAGCTGGCAGCCGGCAAAATTTGCAGCCGCAGTGCAAAAAGCGAACAAAAGCGATAAACCAATACTACTCCATGTTGATTATACATCAGGACATTTTAACAGTGATGATAAGTTTGCACGCTATCTTCAATACGCACAAAGTTTCGCGTTTGCCATGGAGCAATGCGGGTATGAGGATAGATTATCTGATACCTTTATTGAATGATTTTTTAATCACAAAACGCACTATCCTATTTTAATTTTGGAAATCTTAAATTTTAACACTTCGCAATATCAGACAATTTGTTCTAAAATTTCGCAATAAAAGCGATCGAGAATGACGAGTCCGGTTAAAAATAATTTCTACTTTTGATTTAATAACTTTTATTTTTAATAAAGGATGACAGAAGAAGAAGAAATAATGAAATCGCATGATGCTTTTTGGCAGGGATACGCAGCTCGTGACCTGGACAGGCGCTTTTCTGTATGTGCCGATGATGTAACATTTTTTGGTACAGGGATTCATGAGCGTGCAGTAGGAAAAAAGCAATACCGCGAAATGAATGAGACGGGAATAAAACAATACCCGTATCCTTTTGACATAAAAATCCTGTGGAAGTATGTTCGCATTTTTGGAGATATTGCGTGGGTGGAATGTGATGCAGAATGGGTACAAGGTACCGGTAATAAAAAATCAGCGGATATAATAAGGCAAACCACTATTTTTAAATCAGAAGATCACCTATGGAAAGTTAAGCATGTTCACGGCTCGGAGCCTGATTACCGCCTTAAAGCAGGTGAGTATATGATTGACCGTACAATTGCTGATCGCAATCGCGAGCTGGAACGCCAGGTTTTTGAACGCACAAAAGAGCTGGAGGATGAAAAGAAAAGGTCAGAGCAAAAATCGCTGGAGCTGGAACAAACCCTTTTTAATTTACGAATTACTCAAAAGCAACTGATTCACTCTGAAAAAATGGCTTCGCTTGGATTACTTACGTCTGGCATTGCACATGAATTAAAAAACCCGCTCAACTTCATTAACAATTTTGCAAAGCTCAGTAAGGAGCTGATGGTTGAATATAACAACGAAAAAAACGTGCAGGAAAAATCAAACATTATGAATGATTTAACCGATAACCTGGAAAAAATATATCATCACGGCAGACGTGCTGATAATATTGTTACCAACATGCTTGCGCACAGCCGTGTGAGTAATACAACTAAAACTGATTGCAACATTAATAAGATAATTAACGATGCGTTGGCGCTTTCGGTTGTAAATGAAAAATCCAAAAATCCTTCTTTTAACTGTGAAGTGGAAACCAGGCTGGAGAGTTCTTTACCACTTGTTTCATTGGTATTGCAGGACTTTAGCCTGGTAATACTTAATATTATATATAACGCATTTTATTCTGTTAATAAAAAACAAAAAGAAACAACTAAAAAATATAATCCCCATGTTACGGTGATGACTAAGAAGGTGCGCAACAATGTTATAATCTCCATAAAAGATAACGGACTTGGAGTACCTGATCATATAAAGGAAAAAATATTTGAACCCTTTTTTACTACCAAACCTTCAGGTGAAGGAACAGGCTTAGGTCTTTCTTTAAGTTATGATATTATAACTAATGGCCACACCGGCACCATAGAATTAAATTCATCACCCGAGGAAGAAACAGAATTTCTGGTTTGCGTACCTGTTTAAAACAGGGTAAGTGTGTGCTTTATTCTTTTCGCACCTTAGGTACTCGGTGAGCCATTCTCCTTTCCTAATCGTCTGAAGCGTAGGCGGTGGAGAGAGATGGGGCTTCGTAAGTATGCTATGAAAACCGAATCCTATATAACAGTAGTGTGTCCATTTTTTTTTATTGCGTTCGTAAAAAATTAAAATCTGTAAGGTTTTAGTTATATTTTCCAAAAAAAGGCATCGTATTGATGGATTGCACCAGGAAAAATTAAAAATTTTCTATTCCTGCTGTTAGTTTTTATAATTTGAAAAAAATAGAACGTGTAAGATTTTATAAAAATTTTATAAAAACAGAGGGTGGTAAAACAGCATCGTGCCAGCGGACAGCAGCATCCTGCCAGCGTGACACAGCAGCATGTAAACGAGACACAGCAGCAAGCAAGGACAAGAAGGCAACGAATCAGCGAGCCGCGGCAGCATGACAGGGAGCCGTGGCAGTATGTCAGCGTGACACAGCAATATGTCAGCGAGACACAGCAGCAGGCAAGGACAACATAGTAACGAGTCAGTAAGCCGCGGCAGCATACCAGCGAGGCAAAGCATGTTACCGGGATGCAACGGCAACAAGAAAGGAGGCAACAGAATTAAAAAATTAATACTGCAATATGAGCTAAAACTCACCTGATTGTTCGCGACAA
Source organism: Bacteroidia bacterium (assembly GCA_039914625.1). Classification (GTDB taxonomy): domain Bacteria; phylum Bacteroidota; class Bacteroidia; order AKYH767-A; family OLB10; genus DATEMK01. The sequence goes on from JBDSOU010000288.1 coordinate 4,871, forward strand.
TTTACAGTTTTAAAAAAATTATTTTATCAAAGTAACCGTCCCTCTCCGCTTCACTTCCTTTCCATTATTATCCATGTAACGCAAAAGGTATAAACGCCTGCCGGAGATTCACGATTTTTATACCATCGGTCCATCCTGCTTTTGGGTCATTGGATTCAAAAACGTTGGTATCGTTGCAGAGTTTCCCGCTTCTTCGCGAGGACGAACTGCCTTTATACTTTCGCAGTTCGCCATAGATGTTTATCCGGGAAATGAAACACCGGTTATTTCTTTACACAAATTCAAAAACTTTTCCTGCAGCAGCTCATCATCCGCCTGGGGGTTATAACGACTTTCGTGTTGATGAAAAAAATATTTGCCACTTACCTTCGCCTTCACATCGTTGCTTACCGCAAGCCACACTTGTGTTTCAACTCCTTTTTGCAGATTATCGGGTGCAGCACGCCCGCCCATTTTTGTAGGAACCCAGCCGGGGTTAAGCGCATTAGCATACACATCGGTCCATTTCCGTGCTGCTGTCTTGCAAAGCATGAGCAAATGCAATTTTGTATCGCTGTAGTTACAACTGCCGGACTTAAAAATATCCGGTTGAAAGTGTCCGTGTAAATGCATCCCGGAGCTTAGATAGATTAATCGCTTTGGTTTTTCTATCATACACGTCAGAATATAAGGTGCCAATGTGTTAACAGCGAATAATTCTTTTACTGTAGCTCCTGAAACACCTGCATTGTAAATAACGGCATCAAACTTTCCTGAAGCATTAACTTTTGCAGCCAGCTCTTTTGTTTCATCTATAGAGCCAAGATCACCTGTCAGGATATTTTCTGCATTTGAAATTTTATTTAATGTTTGCCCCGCTCTCCATTCATTGCGTGCATGAAGCACAACCCGGTGACCCCGGTCAATAAGCGCCTTTGCTGCTAACAGTCTCAGGCCATCTGCTGAACCGGTGATAAATACTCTTGCCATCAGCGTGCATTTTGTTTAATTTTTCAAAGATGCCATATCAATCACAAAACGATATTTGACATCGCCTTTCAGCAACCGCTCATACGCCTCATTAATTTGCCGGATATTAATCATCTCTATATCTGATACAATATTATGCTTGCCGCAGAAGTCAAGCATTTCCTGTGTTTCAGCGATGCCCCCGATACTTGATCCGGCAAAGCTTCTGCGGTTAGTAATAAGGCTGAATGCTGCAACCGGAAGCGGATGTTCAGGTGCGCCTACTAAAGCTAAGCTGCCATCTACCCGTAACAGCTTCAGGTAACTATTGATGTCGTG
>JBDSOU010000232.1:0-31489 GCA_039914625.1 Bacteroidia bacterium
ATCCGCAGCATGTACACGGGCACCACGTTGGTTTTACCTGCCGGCACCATCATTTCGGGAACCGTAATTGCTGACACTGCCCAGCACAATACTAATTCACGAAATGTTATCCTGCAGGACATTACAGGCGGAATTGTTGTAAGATTTAATGTGAACAGCATATTCAATCTTAACGATAATATTACAATTGATGTATCGGGCGACACCTTGTTGGAATTTAATGGCTTGCTCGAAATCAACCCTGTTGACATTTCATCGGCAGCACTTACAGGCACGGGGAGCATCACTCCGCAGGTAGTTACTGTTGCCGATATTCTCAGCAACATGAACGGGGCTGCTGATACCTGGGAATCAACACTGGTAACCATTCACAATGCCACCATTTCAAATGATTCTTCGGGAATTTACAGCGGTAATGATTCCATCACGGATGGAACAGGTTTAATTATTATGTTCACAAGACCACAGGCAACATTTGCCGCTAACGCACTGCCAACCGGACTGGTAGATATTACCGGATACATCAGCGATTTTTTTGAGCCTGAACTAATCATCCGCAATCTCAGCGATGTGCAGCCTGCTGTATCAGTTGCCGAAAACGGAGGAATAAATAACAGCATTCATATTTTTCCGAATCCCGGCAACGGACAAATCACCATTGAAAGTTCCAATAGTATTGAAGAATTAGCAGTCAGGAATACGCTGGGACAAATTATTTACAGCGCCACTCCATATTCAACCGGAATTTCGTTGCAGCTTGACACTGACGGAATTTATTTTGTGACACTGAAATTGGAACATGCTACGGTAACAAGAAAGATTGTAGTGGTAAACTGAGCCCTTTTTCAAATTACCAATTATTAAATATTAATTTTCCATCTTCCCGCGTATAGATTATACGTAAAAGGAAAGCGTTTGCGAAAATGGATTTATTATGAATGAAATTTCATGAACCTTATTAATTCATTAAGGTTTCATAGGACTGCTTATATTTTTGCTTTCTAAAAAACAAATAAAAAACATGATAAAGAAAATGATTTCAGGTGCCGCATTATCCATGATGATATGTGCAGGCGTGATGGCACAAACAACGCCACAAAAACAAGTAAATCCGGCAGCTATTCAGCCAAAACCGGCAACAGCACCAGTTGCAACTCCGGCAACAACAACTATCCCGGATGAAAAACAGAAAAATACAATTCCCGAACGCCAGGAAAATCAGCAGGACAGGGTTGCAAATGGAGTTAAATCAGGAGAACTGACACCGAAAGAAGCAGAACACATTGAAAAACGCGAAGCCGCAATTCAGAAAGAAAAAAAAGAGGCTAAAAAAGACGGTATCGTGACAGGAGAAGAAAAAAAGGAAATAAAGAAAGACCAGAAGCATGCAAGCAAAGCTATTCATGAACAAAAGCATGATGATCAGAATATGAATGAGAAAAAGGCTCCTGATGCAAAACCTGAAGAAACAAAATAAAAGTTTTTAGTTTATACAATTTTGTTATTGAAAAAAACCCTGCAAGTGCAGGGTTTTTTTTATGTAATCAACTTTTAATTCTTTTTCTTTGTAAAAATTTTTAATTTCATTCATTCGTAAATTCGTAACCGTTCGTTATTCGTACCTGTATGATTCCTTTCGAAAAATTTCAATTAAAAAACGGACTAACGGTCATCGTAAACGAAGACCGCACCACTCCGCTGGTCACCATGAATATTTTATATAAAGTGGGAGCACGCGATGAGGATGAAAACAAAACCGGCTTTGCCCATTTGTTTGAGCACCTCATGTTTGGCGGATCGGAAAATATTCCCAATTATGATGAGCCGCTACAGATAGCCGGAGGAGAGAACAATGCGTTTACCAATAATGATTTTACCAATTATTATCTCACGCTGTCAGCCGAAAATATAGAAACAGCTTTCTGGTTAGAAAGCGACCGGATGCTGAATCTTGCATTCTCCGAAAATAGCCTCGAAGTGCAGCGCAGTGTGGTTATTGAAGAATTCCGGCAACGGTACCTGAACCAGCCTTATGGTGATGTATGGCTGTTACTCCGCCCGCTGGCGTACAAGGTGCATCCTTACAAATGGCCAACTATAGGAAAAGAAATTTCACATATTGAAAATGCAACAATTGATGATGTAAAAAGTTTTTTCAAAAATTATTATCGGCCCGATAATGCCATACTAACCCTTTCGGGTAATGTGAACACGGAACAGGTGAAGCAGTTGTCAGAAAAATGGTTTGAACCGATAACGCCACCGGCACTTACAGGGGACAAAATGATGCTTCCTGCCGAGCCGGTGCAAACAGAAAAAAGAGTTTTGAAAGTAGAAAAAAAGGTTCCTTCCGCCAGAATTTATAAAGCGTACCATTGCTGTTCGCGAAGGGATAAAGAATTTTATGCAACTGATTTGTTGTCTGATGCTTTATCGAAGGGCAAGGCATCGCGCCTCTACCAGGCACTGGTGAAGGATCAAAAATTGTTTACTGAGATCAATGCTTACCTGATGGGCGATCTTGATAAAAGCCTGTTTGTATTTGAAGGCAGACTGGTGAACGGGGTAAAGATGGAACAGGCGGAAAATGCAATAGATGCGGAAATAGAAAAAATAAAAAACGAAAAGATAAACGAATCTGAATTGTCTAAATCTAAAAATCAGATAGAATCAGGATCCCTGTTTTCAGAGATAAATATTTCCAACCGCGCACTCAACCTCGCTTATTTTGAAATGCTCGGTGATGCAGCAAAAGCGAATGAACAAATTGATTTGTACAATGCAGTTACCGATGTGCAAATTCAGGAGGTGGCGCAACATATTTTCAGAGAAGAAAATTGTTCGGTGCTGTATTACCTGCCTGAGGAAAATTAGAAGTTGGAAGTTAGAAGTAAAAAATTCGTCATTGTAAGTGTGCGATTTTACCCGTGTTGTCATTCAGCAGAGCCTGTCCCGATTTTTTTATCGGGAAAACCTTTTAAAAGATTCAACCATACATAGAACAACTTAAAGCTAAAAGTAAAAATAAATGCTCGAAAGAAAAACACCCCCTGAATTAGGAAAAGTTTCGGAACTGAAACTTAGTGAACCTGAAAAAATTATACTTGCTAACGGAGTTCCGGTTTATGTAATTAACGAGGGAGAGCAGGATGTTGTTAAGATTGAAGTAATTTTTAAAGCAGGGTCTTCAGATTGTTTCAAAGAAGATTTTTTAACAGCTTATGCTGTGAACGAATTGCTGGATGAAGGAACAAAGCATCATACATCAGCAGAAATTGCAGGAACGTTTGAATATTACGGGGCGGTGCTGCATACAGAATGTTCGGCAGACTGGGCATCAGTAAGCTTGTTTACTATCAATAAATTTGCTGAAAAAGTTTTCCCGCTTTTCCGGGAAGTAATTTTTGAACCTTCTTTTCCGGGAAAAGAAATAGAAACTTATAAAGTTCAAAGCAAGCAACGACTGCAGGTGAATAAACATAAAGTGGATCATGTGGCGCGAAAAACATTTAATGAAAAGATTTTCGGCATAGACACTGCTTACGGATTTAGTGCCAAAGCGGCTGATTATAATAAAATCAGCCAGGTTACACTCAGAACTTTTCATAAGTGTAAATATGAATTTGGAATTTTTGCCATTGTGGTAGCAGGCAGGGTAGGGGTGGGTACCATCAAAATGATAGAACAATATTTTAACGGATGGCAAGATAAGGTTGACAGAACCAAGTTAAGAAATTCAGAAAGGAAATGGGACAGTGATTATGTTGAGCGAAAATTTCATACACATAAAAAAGGCGCGGTTCAGTCAGGAGTTCGCATTGGAAAAATACTTTTCAACAAAACACATCCCGATTTTATGGGCATGAGCATTTTAAATACTATTCTTGGGGGATATTTCGGTTCACGGCTTATGTCCAATATCCGTGAAGATAAAGGATACACTTATGGAATAGGTTCAGGATTGGTTTCGCTGCAGCGAAGCGGATATTTTTCTATTGCAACGGAAGTAGGAACAAAAGTCAGGGAAGCAGCTTTGAAAGAAATTTATTTTGAGATAGAGCGATTAAGAAATGATCCTGTTCCGGAGGAAGAATTAAACCTGGTGCGAAATTATCTGACCGGCTCTTTTCAGAGAAGCATGGACGGACCTTTTGCTCAGGCAGACCGCTTAAAAAGCGTAATTACCTACAATTTGAAGTATGAATATTTCAGCGATTATATCCGCACGGTGAACACCATTTCGGCAAAAGATTTATTAAATCTTGCACAAAAATACCTGGAACCAGCAAAGATGACCGAGGTGGTAATCGGTTGAAAACTTTTTTATCTTACCGTGCGACTTTTCCCCGTTTCCATGCGTCTTTTGGATAATTGAATCATTTTGTTGAGAAAACCGTATAATTTGTTTAAAAGTATTTCAAAATTCTTTTTTTTGTTAATAATCTTTCGTACATTTGGTCGCTCATAATTCACTCAAAAAACTCTAAACCATACCGCAGTGAAAAAAATCATTTACACCCTCATTTTATTCCTGACTTCTACTCACCTGTTTGCTTCGCATGGCATGGGGGGTGAAATCACCTGGACCTGCCAAGGAACATCTTATGTGTTCAAATTAAAATTTTACCGGGATTGTAATGGTATTCCCGGCCCTCCCGGACCACTGACTTTGCAACATAATATACCCGGTGGTCCCAACATTTCGTTAGTGCTGCAGTCTCAAACCGACATAAGTCCTGATGGCGGAGCGGGTACAGGGAATCAGCCGTGCCCAACTTGCGCAGGTGCTTCGGGAAATACAGCAGGTGCCGTTGAAGAATTTGTTTTTCTGTCTGCTCCCATTGTTTTACCGGGAACTCCTCCGGCATCCGGATGGGCCTTTTGGTGGGGCGATTGTTGCCGCAGTGCAGCATTAGATAATATTTCCGGAGGCGGAAGCTGGAGTTTTGGTTTAAGAGCTAAAATGTATCCTTATGTTGGTTTTCCGGCAGGACAATGCAAGGATAATTCACCTTATTTTGCTGAAAAACCGAGTACGATAATTTGTACAGGTTATCGATTTACATACAATCATAATGCTGTTGATCAGGAATTAGATTCAATTGTTTACGCCTGGGATTCCCCTATTGAAGATGTACCAGCTCCCTGGACTCCTAACATTCCTTATTGCTGCGGATATAGTGTAAATAATCAGTTGCCTGGAACTCCAACACTGAATACTCAAAGCGGTGAACTGTCTTATCTTCCTCTCACTGGAGGCTATTTTGTAACTGTAATAAAAGTTCAGGCGTGGAAGTGCGGTACACTCGCTGCTGAAATCTGGAGAGAAATAAATGTAGTTCTTATAAATGGTTGTACAATTCCCATAGCAGGCAATCCTAAAAATTTTCCGCCTGTAATCACTCCACCGTTCCCTGATCCGATAACAGGAGTGCCCTTGTCAAGCTACCAGGATACAGTTATTGCTGGCGATACTGTTAAATTTACATTACCTGCTACGGATTTCGATGTTCATCCTCCTAACCTGTTCCAAATAATAACATTTACAGCATCAGGAAATGAATATGGGGCCGGCTTTACAAACCCTCTTGCAGGTTGTGTGCTTCCTCCATGTGCAACTCTTTCACCACCTCCCCCTGTATCATCACCTTTCGCAATGCAGATTGGATTTAACTGGAGAACAGCTTGTGCGCATGTGAAAGGTTTAGATACAAACTGTACACGGATATCAAATACGTATAACTTTGTTATTAAAGCAAGCGATGATTTTTGTCCGGCAAACGGAATCAGCATTGGCACCATACGCATTACAGTTAAAATGCCTCCTAAACTGTTACCTCCAAAAATTAAGTGTGCATCAGTTATCAACAAATTCGGTGATGTTGAATTAAGCTGGGCGCCACCTACTCCGAGAGATACGCATGCAACGTTTGCAGACTATGAAATTTGGGCGGCTACAAATGCAGCCGGTCCATATCATTTAGTTGATAGTGTATTTGGAAGTTTAAGCGAATATTATACTACCACTGATTTAATTTCAAATACTGTTCTTAATGATTCGTTAGGTACAAATGGTCAGAATAGTTCCATTTATTTTAAAATGTACACACGCTGCGGCTGCGATAGCGATAGTATTTCTATAGCATCAAATATTGTACGCACTATTAAACCGATTGCAACCCAAGGCGCAGGCGGTGTGGTTAATTTAATCTGGAATCCTATTCATAATCCATGGATAGCAACTGCACACAATAAATATTATGTTTATAAAGAATACCCGATAGGAACCTGGACTTTAATTGACTCTACCACACATCCCACAGTAACTTATATTGATCCTACTACAAACACTATTTGTAATGACACACTTACTTACAGGATTCAAACCGGAGATGATAGTCTCATGTGTACGTCATGGTCTGCTTATGCAGGAATACGTGTGATCAACGCTGCGCCTGTTTCAACAATTACTCCTGCTAACCCTGCTTTCTGCACGGGACAAAATGTTATGTTAACAGCAAATCCTGCAAACGCTACTACCTATGTATGGAGCACCGGAGTAGGAACGCAAAGTATTAATGTCGCAGCTGCGGGTACTTACACAGTAACGCTGACATTCATGCCTGGAGGTTGCACTTCTTCCGCTTCAACAACAACAGTTGTAAATGTTGTTCCAACTGCAACTTTAGCCGGTACGACAAGCATTTGTGCCGGACAAAATACTAATTTAACTTTTACTTTTACTGGAACAGGACCGTGGAATTATTCTTATAATTCTCCGTCAGGAGTTCAGGCTGGTGTTGCTTTAGCAAGTCCGTTGAATATTGCTGTAAGCCCGGCTGCAACATTTAATTATACTATGGCTACTGTTTCCAATGCTGCCTGCACAGGAAATGTAGCGGGGAATGCAAACATTACCGTTAATACGATTCCATCTGCAACCATCAGCGGCACTACTGCAATATGTGCGGGTCAAAATGCAAATATCACAGTTACATTTGGAAATGGACCTGGTCCATATTCATTTGTATATAACCCGGGCGCCATTCCGGTTAATAATGTAAACAGCCCGTATGTTTTCCCTGTTAATCCGGGAGCTACAACAAATTATACTCTTGTTTCTATGAGCAATGCCAATTGCTCAGGAACCATAAGCGGCATTGCGGCAATTACTGTTAATACGTTACCGACTGCGTCAATAACAGGAACCACATCAATCTGCACAGGGCAGAATACAAATCTTATTGTGACATTTGCGAATGCACCCGGACCTTATTCGTTCACTTATAATCCGGGTGGGATTCTTGTAACCGGTGCAACCAATCCTGCAATAATTAATGTTTCTCCGGCTGCTACTACTAACTATTCATTAGTATCAGTAAGCAATGCAAACTGTACCGGATCAATTACAGGAGCACCTGCAGTTGTAACTGTAAATACCATTCCTTCTGCATTTATTTCAGGAAGTCCTTCAATTTGTGTCGGACAACAGGCTAATCTTACTGTGAATTTTGCAGGAGCGCCCGGACCTTACAACTTTGTTTATAATCCCGGAAATGTGCCTGTGAATGGCGCAACCAATCCGGCATTTATTGCTGTTACACCGGGAGCAACTACAAACTACACGTTAGTAAGTGTGAATAATGCAAATTGCCCTGGAACGGTGAATGGCCAGGCTACTGTAACTGTTCATCCTTTACCGACTGCTCAGATAACAGGAACACAAACAGTATGTGCAGGACAAGCCGCCAATCTGAATATTAATTTTTCAGGTACAGGACCCTGGCATTACACGTATCTTATTAATGGCACTCCTTCAGGACCTTTAATTGCAAATGTGAGCCCGGCAGTAATAGCCGTGAATCCTGCTGCTACGACAACCTACACATTATCTCCTACGGTGACCGATTTATATTGTACTGGGAATGCTTCAGGAACAGCTATTGTTAGCGTTACTCCTTTGCCAACAGCTCAAATTTTGGGCAATGCAACAGTATGCGCAGGCACAGCAACAAATCTTACCATTAATTTTACAGGCACCGCTCCTTTTGTTTATAGTTATAATGCAGGAGCAACGGTTATGGGTCCGTACAGCACTGGCCTGAATAGTGTTACTATTCCTGTTGCACCTACTTCCACTACAGTTTATACGTTGCCACCTACCATTACCGGAGCAGGTTGTACAGGCAACACTGGCGGTTCCGCTACTGTAACAGTTAATCAATTACCAACTGCTGCAATTACAGGTTCTGATACTATATGTAACGGCACAGCCACCAACCTTGCAATAAATTTTGCAGGAGGGCCCGGTCCTTATACTTATACCTATACAGCTAATAGTACATCGGTTGGTCCGTTAAACACAAATAGCAATCCAACGATTATTCCGGTAAATCCGAGTGTAAATACTACTTATGTGATTACAAACATCAGTAATGCAAATTGTCCGGGAACTGTTACCGGAACTTCTGCTGTTGTGCATGTTACCCCGATTCCTACTGCAACAATTTCAGGAACTCCAAGTATTTGCCTTGGACAAGGAACGTATTTTCAAGTTGCATTCACAGGACAAGCTCCCTATACTTATAGTTATTATGCAGGAGCAACTCCTTTTGGTCCCTTTACTACGAACAGTAATGTGGCTATTGTCAATGTTGCCCCAAATGCTACAACGAATTATACTTTATCGCCTACGGTAATAGGAAATGGCTGTATTGGAAATACTTCCGGAAATGCAGTGGTGACAGTTCATTCGTTGCCGACTGCGCACATTGCGGGTAATCCAATAATTTGCGCAGGGGATAATACTGACCTGAGCATATCATTTACTGGCACTTCACCTTACACTTATCGTTATACAAACGGAACCAGCACCTTCGGACCTTTCACCACTTCTAATAATCCCGAAACAATTACTGTTACTCCTCCTGCAACATCCACTTATACTGTTTCGACTGTCAGCGATTTGCATTGTTCAGGTACTGCTTCCGGTTCATCTTTGGTGACTGTAAATCCGTTGCCAACATCGTTCATTACAGGAACAGCTATTATTTGCCAAGGTGTGCAGACGAATCTGAACATAGCGTTCACAGGTACTCCTCCATTCAGCTATTCTTACAGTGATGGTACAAATACCTTTGGTCCTATTGTTACTAATAATAACAGTGTTTCAATCCCGGCTTCACCATCTGTTACAACAACCTACTCTGCAACAGCGATATCCGATGCTAATTGTACAGGCAACCCGACAAGCATTGCAACGGTTACTGTGAACCAATTGCCGACTGCACTTCTTACTGTTGGTCCTAATCCTGTAATTTGTAACGGACAATCTTCCACCCTCGTTGTTAATTTTACAGGGACCGCTCCATTTATTTTCAGTTATAATGACGGAACAAATACTTATGGGCCGATAACCACTTCAGCTAACCCTTATACAATTACTGTTGCGCCAACTTCAAGTACAACTTATCATCTTGCACCTGCTGTAACCGGTGCCGGCTGTTCCGGTGCCGCCTCTGGTGTGGCTGCTATTACCGTTAATCAATTACCTACCGCTACAGTTGCAGGAACCCCTGTTATTTGTAACGGGGCTTCAACAACTTTTGGTATTGTATTTACAGGAGCACCTCCATTTACATATTCATACAGTAATGGATCAACCACTTTCGGTCCTTTCACTACAAGTAATTTAAGTGCCACGATTACTGTTTCACCCACTGTTACCACGCCTTATCAAGTAACAGCGATCTCTGATGACAATTGCACAGGAACTGCATCAGGTCAAGCTTTAGTAACAGTTAATCAATTACCAACTGCTCAGCTAACAGGAACCACAGCTATTTGCTACGGAAGTTCATCAAATCTCAGCATTAATTTCACCGGGTCAGGTCCATATACTTATTCTTACAGTGATGGAACAAATACCTTTGGTCCTTTTACGACTCCTAATGATCCTGAAATTGTAACGGTTCAGCCCACGCTGCCCACTACTACTTATTCGGTTACGAATGTAAGTGATGCCAATTGCAACGGAACTGTTACAGGTAATACTGCAACAGTAACAGTATATAATTTACCAAGTGCTGTGGTGAGTGGTATTTCAGAAATTTGTATAGGAGCATCTTCTTCTTTTACGATTACATTTACAGGAGCGGCTCCGTTTACTTACAGGTATTCAGACGGCACTTTAACACATGGTCCTTATACAACTTCAACTAATCCGCTGATTGTACCGGTAGCTCCTTTAACCACGACAAACTATTCATTGGTCAGTTTGAGTGATCTGCATTGCCCGGGATCTTTTTCCGGCAGTATAGCTACAGTCACTGTTCATAACCTGCCCACTCCGGCAATTTCAGGGGTTAATGTAATTTGTGACGGTAATTCAACAACCTTCACAGCTAACCCCGGTTATGTAAATTATATATGGTCAACAACTGCAACATCTCCTGACATTACGCTAACTACAGCAGGAACTTATACCGTTACGGTTACTGATAATTTCGGATGCGTAAGCGCTACTTCGCAAAGCCTTGTGGTAAATCAAACTCCCGAGGTAAGCTTTACAAATGATACGAGTCTCACGTGCGCAATTCCTAAAATTAATTTTTTTAATACCTCTGTTTTTCCGGCAGGCTCTACTTTCCAATGGAATTTTGGTGATAATGGTGTATCATCCGTGGAAAATCCTTCGCATGTGTTTACTGCTCCCGGAACGTATCCGATTACGCTAGTCATTAATACTCAGGAAATGTGTACTGATACGCTTACGGATGATATTAATATTATGTTCTTTCCTTTGCCCCAGGCGGACTTTAAGGCAGAACCGTCAGTTGTAAATGTTTTTAACTCTTCGGTTAGTTTTGTGGATAAATCGCTTTATGCTGTAACATGGAACTGGACATTTGGTGACGGAGCACAATCAGCTGAACAAAATCCAAAACATTATTTCGATGAAATTGGCAAGTACAGTGTAAAACTGGTGATAACAAATATTGCCGGCTGCGTATCTGAATATAGTGATCCGGTACTTATTACTCCATTCTATGTTCCGAATGCCTTTACTCCAAATGGTGATGGAATGAATGATGAGTTCTTTAATGCCGGATATATAATGGATATAAGTTCTTATGATATGATGATTTTCAATCGATGGGGTCAAAAGGTATTTGAAAACAATGACTATCATAAATTCTGGAATGGTTTGGACAGGAATAATAATCCGTCCCCGGAAGGAACGTATGTTTATTCAATAAAAGTGATCACTAAAACCGGAAAGCCTTTTGAATACCAGGGCTCGGTTGCTCTTGTAAGATAATTTCAAATTATATTTTGCACCGGATGAATTAGACACCGGTTTAAGTTGAGTTGCTGATTTTTATTTTAATTGGTTAAAATCTATTGGCTTTATTTTCGTTTATAAATTCAGCTTATAAATTTAATTAATGCAACGACTTACTTATTTATTATTTTGGAGTTTCCCTTTATTTTTTATTTCAGACTTTATATTTGCTTCCCCATCACCTCCTTCTCTGCGCTCCATTGCTGTAAATGTATCCGGAACGGTAATACTTTACTGGATTCCTCCAACAGATACGGGAGTTAATTTTCACAGCTATATATTGTATCGAAGTAACAACCCTGCAGGTCCGTTTACAAAGATTGACAGCATTTTTAATTATTCGCAAAACTCTTTTACTGATATTGCCGTCAATGCGAATTCAGCGAAGTATTATTATTATATTATTACAAGAACAGACTGCTGCGTGTTGTTATCAGCACCTTCTGATACATTAAGCACGATGAGACTGAATGTAGTTAATAGCGGGAACGGAATTGCATACTTATCATGGAATGCAATTCATGCGCCCAAACTTCCATCTTCCTCAGCATGGTTTTTGATTTACACCCAATATGTACCCTCACCTTATGTGCTTACAGATTCTACCCAGAATCTTAATTTTTTGGATACTACAACAGCATGTAATTCGCAGGTTAATTACCGGATTGAGCTAAAAGATGCTTCAGGTACGGTTTCTATTTCATCTGTTGACGGAGATATTTTCCGTGACCTGATCCCGACATCTCTTACTGTTTTAGATACCGTTAGCGTGAATCCTTACAATGGAAATGCATACATAAGCTGGAATAAGAATTTAACAAGGGACACCAAAGGGTATATCATTTATAAGTTCAATGGTGTGTCCTGGGATTCCATCAGCACTGTTTACGGGTATAACAATACAGCTTATACAAATCTTTTATCCAATGCAGCAAATGTTTCAGAAAAATATACGCTTTCAACTCTTGACAGCTGCAATAATTCAACAGGGTTCAGCATTGCTCATACTACTATTTTTTTAAAAACTTCTTTAAATAAATGTGATCGTATGATTCATCTTGAATGGAATCCTTACACTAACATGAATGGAGGAGTGAGTTTTTATAAAATATTTGTAAGCAAAAATTCAGGCTTATATCAATACACAGGATCCACGGACGGCAGTGAAAGTTCATTTGACTATTCACCGCCTGATGCCGATTCAACGTATTGTTTTTTTGTCCAGGCAATTGGAAATGTTTCGTCCAAAACATCTTCTTCAAACAACAGTTGCATCACCGCAGATATTTTTAAAGAACCTTTGTTCACATATATTCGCTCAGCCACAGTTGCCAGCAGCACAGAAGTGGATGTTTTATGTTATGTGGATTCGACAGCTGAATTAGCTTCCTTTAATTTAATGAGGAGTGATAATGCAGCAGGACCATTTGACAGTGTGACAACGGTGTATGCTAATGGAGCTTCCGGGTTCGTTATTAATGATCCTGGTGTAATAACAAATGATAAATATTACTTTTACCAGCTCGAATCAATAGATTCCTGCGGTAATGTTGTTTCCAAAAGCAATGTTGCAAAAACAATGGTTACAAAATCTGTTGCTGAAAATAATTTTATTAACCTGATTACTTGGGATGACTATGAAGGATGGAATAACGGTACAGGCTATTTTAATATTTACAGGAGAATTACTCCTTCGTCAACTTTAACTTATCTTGCTTCTGTGGCAAGTGATGTGCACGAATACAGGGATGATGTAATTGGTTACTATACCAATGAAGGCCAGTTTTGCTATAAGATAGAAGCCGTTGAAAGAACACTGAATGTATTTGGATTCAAAGATTCTTCTTTTTCAAACGAAGTATGCAATTGGCAAATTCCGATAACGTATGTTCCCAATGCATTTACTCCCTATGGAAACAATCCTGTTTTTACCCCTTCCAATGTTTTTGTGGATATGAGCAATTATTCTTTTGTAGTTTTTGATCGATGGGGTCAAAAAGTGTTTGAAACCAATGACCCTAAAAAAGGATGGACAGGTTCTTACAAAAACCACGATGCACCGGCAGGGGTGTATGTTTATCTGCTTCAATATTTTGCCAATAACGGAACTGAAGTAAAAAAAAGAGGAACGGTGACTTTGATAAAATGATCTGAAGAACAATTTTTTATTACCTCCTGTTTATCTCCCATTGTTGTATTAAATTGTAATCTTTTTCTCCTGTAATGATACTTCTGTCATTAAAAGTTTAAGTAACGGAAATTTACATAGTTATTACTTCTTTTTCGAGCCAGAAATTTATCCTTTAATCAATAAAAAGCTTCATGACACTACATTATTATGTGGATTCTTTAACTTGCCTTCCAGTGTGAATATGATTTATTAACTTTACCTCCTATCCAAAATTCATCAAACCCTTATTATTTATATTTTGTTCTTACATTTGCATGAATTAATTCAGTAAAAAATAATACAGTGTATTTATTAACCTTTAAATCAAAAAAATAATATGAAAAAAATCTTACTAACATCATTTATTGCCCTTACAGTTTGCGGAGCGCATTCGCAATGGACCAATCAAAATCTTCCTTCCATTACTTATGACAGTTTCATCAATGACATCGAAGTGGTGGATGCAAACGTAGTGTGGGGAAACAATCAAAACGGTACTGCGACATCACAATACACCAAATCCTTTGTACGCACGGTGGATGGTGGCAATACATGGACTTTAGGCAGCATTGTCGGTTCTCCTGCTGCTAATTTAATTGCTAATATTTGGCCTGTAAGTGCTGACACTTGCTATGTTTCAATGTACGGAACAACAGCAGCCGCAAGCGGAGTTTTCAAAACAACTAACGGAGGTGCAAATTGGACAGAAGTTGGGACTAACATGTTTACTGCAGCCACTTCATTTCCTGATGTTGTTTATTTCTGGAATTCACAGAATGGATTTGCAATGGGTGATCCTGCAGGAACCCCGTTGAAATATGAACTTTATCTTACCAATGATGCCGGTGCAACATGGACACAAGTGCCTGGTGCCAACATTCCTGTATTAACAAATACGGCTGAATTCGGAATCACTAACCTGTTTGCAGCAGCAGACGGTTACTTATGGTTTGCTACCACTTATGGCGATGTTTATCGTTCAATTGATGGAGGAAATAACTGGACTAAATCTGCAACCGGGTTTCCTCCTTATAACACAGGTACTCAGGAGCAGGATATTTCAGATATAACTTTTACAGATTCTCTGAACGGATTGGCATTGCAAATTAATGCTACTGGTTATTTGCTTAAATCAACAGCTGATGGCGGATTAACCTGGACTGATGTGTTTCCAGCCGGCCCGTTTTTTCTCAGTGACATGGACGCAATGCCTGATACCAATATTTTTGTGAGTGCAGGATCGTCTGCATCCGGATTTGGTACTTCTTACAGCAATGATAACGGAGCAACATGGGCGTTGATTGATACAAGCATCTCACACACAGGAATTGATTTTGCCAATTCATCAACCGGGTGGTCAGGTGAATTTATTGCGGCAGGCAGCGCGGCAGGCGGAGCTTATAAATTTGATGGGTTTCCCCAGACAATTTCCTGTGGTTCTACCTCTATTAATCCTGGAAATATGACAGTAAATAGCCACATTATTTGCTTTAATGATACTCTTATTGTTACAACGACAGGTGTTGTTGCCCCCACTGATGGCGCTACTCATGGATTCAGTGTGATTGTTTCATCAGCTGATATAAGCGGAAATAATGATCCGCTGAGTGATCCTTCAATCTTAGGCGGCACAGGAGTAATTATTGGAAATCCTCCTCCGACTGTATTAATCAACGATGCGTCCATTTTCCCTGCCGGAATTTATTTTTTTACACCTGTAGTATATGGAAATGCAACAGGCTCAGGAAATATAACTGCATTGACACTTGATCCTAATTGTACAAATACCGGAACTTCTCAACAAGTTGATTTGCGTGTACAGGGAGATCCTACATGCCAAACAGGAATTACAGAGCAATCAAGTAATAATTTATTTGGCATTAAAAATATTTACCCTGTTCCTGCTAAAGATCATATCAATGTTACTTTTAATTCTAAAGAGAACGGAACTGTTACAATGTCTGTAAAAGATATTATGGGAAAAGAAATTTTATCTTCCCAATTCAGTGCTGTTAAAGGAGAAAATAATATGATGCTTGATGTTTCTAATCATAGTGCAGGTATTTACTTCCTTACTGTTACAGGAAATGAATCAATTGTAGTTTCAAAATTTGTTAAAGAATAATTTTTTGAAATAATAGGAAATCCCTCTCGTTGGATGCGAGAGGGATTTTTTATTTTGAACCTTTGTAACTAATACCATTACTTACATCAAATTAGTCCAAACCTAAAACGGTATAAGAACCTTTATTTTTTTACCGGAAGGAAAATAAATTTATGAATGTTAGTTTTCCAAAGCATCCGGATTATCCCCTTTATTTTCTGTAAGCACTTCTTCTTCTGAAATTTCAGCGCTTTTACTATCAGTTTGGATCACGTGATTAGCGTTCCTGATCAGCGTAACTTTAAGTTTGCGTACATATTCATCCTGCAGCCATTTTACGTAGCTCTCCGAAGTTTTACTCAGGCATTTTGTAAAAACTCTTACTCTGTATTCAATTTCTTCCCGTAACAGGCTGGCAAGTTCCAGCGCTTCGTCAATACCCGTACTGTTTTCCATGCATATTTTTACATGTTGTTCTATTGAATGTTCTATGACAACCTTTGGTCGTTCTCTTTTGCTCAGCGCCTGCTTATGTTCCGATTTAACATCAAAGTCAATTGAAGAAGAATTAAGAAATCTATTGCGTAATTCTTCCGGCATTATATATACATATTTGCTTTCAATTTCTTCATCATTCTGAATGTTCGCAAGATAGAGTTCAGGTGTTTTAAAAATGCCTGCCCAATCAACAGGTGCATCCCAAAGCCCGAACCGGTTGAGGTTATTGCCCAAGTCAATCACAATAAATTCCTTTTTGTCGGGGAGCACGCGCGAACCTCTGCCAATCATTTGAAAATATAATGTAAGCGATTTAGTGGCGCGGTTCAATATGATACTCTCCACGGTAGGCTCATCAAAACCTGTGGTAAGTATGCTCACAGATGTAAGAATCGCATCAGGTTTTGTTTTAAACCACTGAAGTATTTCTTTACGTTCTGCGGCAGTATGCGTATGATCGAGGTGTTTAATGTCATAACCCGCTTCCCGGAAAGTTGAATAAACGTACTGTGATGTAACGATACCATTGTTAAAAATCAATGTCTTTTTGCCAATGCTTTTTTCCCTGTAAGCGCCAAGCAGCTTATCCTGCATGGCATGGTTATTATACAGCCGTTCCGAAGAGCTGACCGTGTAATCACCATTTCTTCCAACCTTAAGAGAGGTCAACCCTACGTGATAATGCCAGGTGACAGCACGAGCCAAAAACCCGGTATTAATCAGTGAGGTAATAGATTCACCAATAATCAGCTCGTCATACATATCCTTCATGCGTATATTAATATTGGAGCTTAATGGTGTTGCGGTGACACCAAGCGCCACACCCTTTTCGTAAAACTTAAATAATTTTCCGAAAGAGTTATGGTGGGCTTCATCAACTATCATCAGCCCTATAGTATCAAGATTCAGAATTTTATCCCGCAGCCGGTTGTTAAGCGTTTCAACCATGGCAACATAACATAAGTAGTCATTCGGTACAGGCAATTCTTTCACTGCACTGTTGATTATCTTATTCATTACTCCGAATTCATGAAGCATTTGTGATGTTTGCGCACACAGTTCCACGCGGTGCGTTAGTATGAGCACTTTCTTACCGGTGGCGAGAATAAAACGTCTTGCAATCTCAGAAAAAATTACAGTTTTACCACCTCCCGTTGGTAATTGGTACAAAAGATTATACCGTGCCGGATTATCCTTCAGGCGATTTAATATTTCGTCAATAGCCCCTTGCTGATAGGCATATAACTGTTTCCCGATTTTATAATCCGGAGTTTCGAGATAGCCGGGTGAGTTCAAATCCATGTTTTTTCTGGGGATGCAAAGATAAAACCTTAAACACGAGTTCAGAGAATATGAATCAAACGAATTATCAATTACCACTAATCAATATTCAATTTTCAACTAACGATACTTACGACTTACAACTTTCGACTTATGACTTTTAAGTAATTAACACTCCCATGTAAATAAAAACAAAATATACTCTGATTGGCTCCCTTTGTGCATCGTAGCTTTGAACCACTTTTTAAGCATGCATTGAATCATGAAGCGGGTAGTCAGTTCCTCTTTACTTCTTTTATTTACTCTTATTGTAGTTGCTGCGGGATTATATTATTTCCAGCGGTATTATGGAATAACAAGCGGCAAAGCTATAAATGCTATTCCGGCTGATGCAGCATTTTTATTTGAAGCGGATGTTTCATCAGGAATTATCAACGGCATTTCAAAAGCTCCTTACTGGAAAGAATTGCAGGGAAATAAATTTTTTCAGAAAATTAATAATTCATTAATATTTTTTGATTCTCTTACCCGGAATAAAGACGATTTTAAAAAATTATTCGCTCAGGAAAAGCTGATCATTTCGGCCCACGTTATTAAAGCAAATGAATTTGACTTTCTTTTTTTAATACACCTTCCGGTTCCCGACCAGGAAGATTATGCAGATGAAATAATTAAAAAGTTATCAGGAGCAGAGGAAGATGTTGTCACGCGTTCTTATGGCGATGTGGATATAAAAGAATTGCCTATGAAAAACGGAAGCACCTTTACCTATGCTGTTTCAAAAAATATTTTCATCGGGAGCATGACGGCTTTTTTAGTGGAGGATGCCATCAGGCAGCAGAAAGTCTCAGCGAAATCTTTTGGCAAAGACAAATTCTTCATTAATATTCATGAAAAAACTGTTGCCGAAAAATCAAATCAGCTCTTTATTAATTACAGGAATATTCCCGGTTGGCTTTCCCTGTTTACTGATGGCGGCAGGCAGGATAATTTTAATGATATGGATCATTTCGCTTCCTGGTCTGTACTCCATCCAGATATAAATGAAAATGGAATTTATTCAGAAGGAACATCTTTTGCAAATGATTCCTCCTCTTTTCTTTTTCATTTCATCGCGCAGCAACCTGTCAGCATGAATGTTTTTAAAATCCTTCCGGGAAAAACCGCAGCGGTTATGGCTGTAGGAATCAGCAACAGCGATGTTTTTTTCAAATCGCACAAAAAATATCTTGATAAATCAGGTGATGCTCCGGCAAATAAATCATTGCTTGCTAAAATAAAAACAACATATAGTTTTTCCGCTGAAGAAAAATTTTATGACATTTCAGGTAATGAATTTGCCATGGCAATCACCGCTCCTTCAAGTGTAAATTATGAAAACAATGCATATTTTATTTTGAAAACGAGCAACACTGCGAAGGCGAAAAAAATGCTTCAGTCCCTGACGCTTCTCATTGATAGAAAACAAAACGAAAAAACCATGCAGGAGAAATATAATAATTTTTCAATAGGTTTTATCAGGCTGCAGGGTTTAATTCCCGCTTTATACGGAGATGCTTTTAAAAAAGTGAATAAAATGTATTATACTTTTGTGGGTGACTATGTTGTGTTTGCCAACCAGGCCGGTTCGCTGCGCATGTTCATTGACAACTTGCTTGTGGAAAATTCGCTTGCAAAGAACGAAACATTTAAATCTATTGCGTTGCGAACTCCTGCTGAAGCAAATTATTTTTTATACTGTAAAAATCCCGTCAACAATTATTTCCTCAAATCAGCTTTGTCAGGTTTATGGACACACCGCGTAGATTCTGCAAAAAATTATCTCAATAAGTGGGATGCCTTTGCTTTCAGCGTTGCTTCAAAAAACAAAAACCTGCAGACTTCCTGCCTGCTGCAATTTAATTCTAAAATAATTTCTTCCGAAGTTTCTTTATCCTGGACTGCACAATTGGACACTTCTATTTCCATGAAGCCCCAGGTTGTAAATAATTCGGACGGAAAAAATCATCTTCTTTTGATCCAGGATGATGCCGGTAATCTCAACTTGATCAGCAATTCAGGAACTATCATCTGGAAAAAATCAATACCCGGAAAAATAATCAGCGACATATTTACGCTTGATCTATATAAAAACAATTCTTCTGAATTTATTTTTAATACCGCAACTGATTTGTTCATGCTGGATATGAATGGCAATAATGTATCTAACTACCCGATCCATCTTCCTGCCACCGCAACTAACGGGCTCGTCATGGCTGATTACGGCAACATGAATGATTACACCGTCTATATAGCTTGCAGCAACGGAAAAATTTATGGTTATGAGGGAAGCGGCAAACCGTTAGCCGGGTGGAATTTTAATAATACCACGGGGACTATTCATCAGTCGGTTCAATTATTTACTGTAAAGGGAAAAAATTACCTCGCAGCTTCGGATAACGCAGGAACAGTTTTTATTCTTGACCCAACTGGGCAAATTGCTGTCAATGTAAAAGAAAAAATAATAAGGAGATCAAATGTAAAATTCTGGCTTGAGGAATACCCGGAAAATAACTTCAGCTTTGTTACATTTGATACCACAGGGGCTGTTGTAAACATTTCAATGGAGGGAAAAGTAAAAAGGCAAACCGATGAATCGCTTTTGTCTTTTGATAATTTTATTTTGGCAAATGCCGATGGTGACAGCATTCCTGATTATATATTTTCGGGAAACAACCGTATGGCGGCTTACACGAATCTGCTGACACTGATTTATGACGTTTCGACTGAAGGCGCTGCTACAGGCAGATTGGAAAAATACCAGCTTAAAAATAATAAAACTGTTTTCGGAATTAATTCAGCTGACTTCAATAAGTTATTTCTTTTCAATACTAACGGTAAACTTGTAAAAGGATTTCCTGTTAAAGGAAGCACACCGATTACTATAGATGAATTAAATAATGACGGAAAATTTTATCTTATTGCAGGGAGCGGTGACGGGAATGTATATGTTTATTCCTTAGAATAAGAACAAATCAATTCATCCGGATAAAATTTATTTTTTTAATCAATATTTTTCTGATCTTTTCAACATATCTTTGGTAGTACAATTTGAAAACAATACACTATGACTAAGAGCAAAATAAATCCTAAAGTTGATTTTTATTTTAATAATGCCAAAAAATGGCAGGAAGAAATTGTGAAATTAAGAACAATCGTTCAGGCCTGCGGGCTTACGGAAGAATTGAAGTGGGGTGTTCCCTGCTATACGTACCGGGAAAGTAACATTGTTTTAATACATGTGTTTAAAGAATACTGTGCCCTTTTGTTTTTCAAAGGGGCTTTGTTAAAAGATATCAATAGTATTTTAATCCGGCAAACAAAAAATGTGCAGGCGGCCCGGCAGACCCGGTTTACTAATGTTAAAGAAATAGTAAAACTAAAATCCGTTCTGAAGGCTTATATTTATGAAGCTATTGAAGTGGAAAAATCCGGTTTGAAAGTCGTATTTAAAAAGGTTGCTGAATTCAATATACCCGAAGAGTTTCAAGCTAAATTAGTTAAAAGCTCTTCCTTGAAAAAATCTTTTTATGCATTGACTCCGGGACGGCAAAGAGGATACCTTCTTTATTTTTCTTCAGCCAAACAATCGAAAACCCGCGAATCAAGAATTGAAAAATATATACCACAAATTTTCGTTGGAAAGGGATTAGATGATTAATAAACTGTTTGGAGATTTTGGCAGCACTCGGGCAATAATGAATAAACGGACCATCACAATAAACGGAGACAAGTTTTCCGACTTGGAAAGTTTCTATGATGAGATGGATCGAGTTTTGACCAAAGACCTTGTTTGGCAAATAGGACATAATTTAGATGCATTCAATGATCTTTTACGTGGCGACTATGGTGTTTATGACTACAAAGAACCTGTAAAGATTGTTTGGATACATTTTTCTTATAGTAAGGACAGATTAGGAAACCAACTTATTAATACATTACTTGATATAATTGCAAGCCACAACAATATAAAATTTGAAACAAAGGATTAATTTTAGCATAAATAATTTAATAGTATGAATAACAATATAAAGAAGTTGTCACCGGAACAACGCAAAGAATTACTAAACACATTAAAAGCCCGGTTTGAGAAAAACATGCACCGTCATAAAGGCCTTGAATGGGCTAACGTCCACGCAAGACTTGAATCCAATCCGGAAAAACTATGGTCGCTTAATGCAATGGAAAAAACTAACGGTGAACCGGATGTTGTAAGCCATGATAAAAAGACAGGCGAATACATTTTTTATGATTGTTCAGCGGAAAGCCCCAAAGGCCGCAGAAGCCTTTGTTACGACCACCAGGCGCTGGAGGCAAGGAAAGAACATAAACCGGAAGACAGCGCTGCTGAGATGGCAGCTGAAATGGGTATTGAACTATTAACTGAAGAACACTACCGGGAGCTGCAGAAACTTGGTAAATTCGATACGAAAACATCAAGCTGGATCAAAACCCCTTCTGTGATCAGAAAACTCGGAGGTGCTGTTTTTTGTGATTACCGCTACGACCATGTTTTCGTGTATCACAACGGTGCAGAATCTTACTATGCAGCGAGGGGGTTCCGTGGCTCACTACGGGTCTGATACTTACAGGCCTTAATACAATTTATATAAGAATACTACCTGACCGGATGTGTTTTTCATGTGAATCTATATATATATATCCCGGCCAGGAAACTACTCCCGGTCATATTTTCTTATTCACCGTTACAATGGTTTCATCGCCCGGTATTCCCACTTCCGTAACGTCCACTACATATATGCCTATATATTTAAAAACAGCGCTGTTTTGCTCGGCCTGCAAATTGGTAGTATTTTAAATTTTATTTTTAGAATAAACAAATCGATTTGACGAAAAGATATTTTTGTTGGATGAAAGGTTGTTTTTAAAAAGTAAAGGGATAAGGATATTTAGAATTTATGCTTACGCAGCCCAACTTCTGTCAGTTAGTTTTTTCTCCTTTCTGGTTTTGCTAAGTAAAACCATTTTTTTAACATGGCTCAAATCAGTCGCTAATGGTTCGAAGATAAAATATATTTTTATTTTAGAGAGTATCGTTAAACCCAGCAGGAGAAAAAATTACCTGCCGGGAACTTCCCGCAAAAGTGAATTCGATAGTTCTCCTTTAGGGGTCAGGGGTGAACAAGAAATCCTTAACTCAGTGACATTACCCTTCGGGGTTATTTTAACAAGCAAGAAGCCTCAACCCGGTTGAAAGTTTAAACCCTTTTTAAGGTCCCCTTTCAAAACTTTGAAAAACGGCAACTAAATCATTTAAGATTCTTTGACCCGTCCGCCTGAAACTTATACCTGAATGTATAGTAACGGGAAACATCGGTCATAGTAGGGGTTGCAGGAGCGTTTTTATAGTAGCTCAGAATTTCAATCTTGGCGAACTTTCCGTCAGCAGTGCGGACAACTATGGTACGGCCTGCAATGGGGGATATAATAAAGGCAGCAGGATCGTAATTGTACCATCCATTGCCTGATCCGCCTGGAATTGCCAATTCCGTTCCATTATCCGTTTTGATGGAACTGTCTGCCGGTGCGGAAATCATTTCATCAAAAATTTGCGTCACCACTGCGGCACCTCCGCTGCCGGGTCCGCTGGTGCCATTGTTAATGAGTATCTTAGTTGAATAAAAGGCAATATCCCATTTTGTTGTAGCCGAATCACTTAACGCTACAGTAGTATTTTCCCGAAGGCTGTAAAAAGTATAATGACCGAGTGAATCATTGGCAAAAAGGTTTGAAACTGTTTTTTGCTCCAATGTTGTTACAACCGGTTCAGGTGCGGGGGTTTCGTCTTTTTTACAGGAAGAAATAGTGATAGCTGTTAATGCAGCGAGAAAGAGGTTTTTTGTTATGTTATTCATTTTATTTGTTTGATTATTTATATATATTATTTAGAATTTTTGTTATTGAAGTTCAGCAGCAGGGAAACAAAATAAGTTCTGCCTGAAAGCGATGGAATATTTTCAGTGTCAGTATAGCCCCCCACGTTATTCACTGTTGCCCGTACTGAAAAATGTTTAGAGAATTCTTTTGTAGTTGCAAAATTTATAAGGCCGTATCCTTTAACATATTCATCCGGTGAATCAAGAATTGAATTTCCGTTTATATCAGCAAAACCGTATTTCCCCCGGTATATATATCGCAGTGAAAAACCCCAGTGATATTTCTGATCCAGGTATTGCAGCTTTATGTTGAATGAATGTGCTGACCTGTTAAATAAGCCGCCATAATTATCTAAGCTGACTTTGTAAGAATAGGAGGTAATGGGATCACGTGCAAAGATTTTCCGGGCTTTGATATCTGCGATTACTTGTTTATCACCTGTATTTAAAAACTGGTATCCCCCGGAAGCAGAAATGTTTTTATTCACTGCAAAAGAAATATCAGGCTGCACTCCCTGGGTAAAAACGTTATCGAGGTTTAAATAGCTGTAAACATATTGCCCGTTTGTCTTTTGTGCAATCGCCTGGGTTTCGATCAGATCAGAAATATCGTTTCTGAATACATCAACCTTGCAGGAAAGTTTTTCAGTTACTTTTACATTCGCTCCCGCATTATAAGAATTGGAATTTTCAGGTATCAGGTTTCCGGATGCTGCCGGATCAGTTATAACATGAGCAATCATTCCCTCACTTTGCAGCAATGAAAGTTGTGCATTCAATTCCTCGGAACCAAAAACACTATAGCCCACTACTGAATTAGTGAAATTAAGATATAGCTGCCTGAAATCCGGTGCTTTGAAACCCGTTCCCCATGAGGCAAATACGCGTACCTTTTTACTAAATGTATATTGAGTGGCAACTTTCGGACTGAAATGATAACCGTAAACAGAAGAATGATCCATGCGCCCGCCTGCAACGAGCAGCATCTTTTTTAATATAGTTGCCTGCGCTTCAGCAAAGGCAAAAGATGTTGTAAGGTGTTTATCATTGTCATACCGGGTCGTCACAACTTTTTCAGATGTATAGCCGGCACCCGAAGTAACCCTGTAACGGCTCCCGATTTTTTTATCGAAAATAATTTCCGGCTTGTTCAGGTAATGCCTGAATTTATCATCATAATATATGGCTCCTTCATCTGCATAATTAATTATAGAGTGATAGTCATAAATAGTAAAAAAATTATTCAGCGTTAGCGTGGTGTTGTTATTAAAATTAGCCCTGATGCCGGGAGTAATTGAAAACTCTGTTGTATAATCAGTAAGGTCAAAAATTTGCAGAACGTTATTCTCCGAAAACTGATCTTTATTGCTCACCTTTTCGTGGTAATATCGGGCATCTAAAGAAAATGAATACTTACTATTAAGGGAATAATTTGTTTTAGTCTGCACGGTTCCGTTTAAGTTCCGTCCTCCCGATAAATAAAGTGTGGCTTTGTTGAGATCATAACCGGAAGTATAAAAGCCGTCACCAAAAATCATGGTCGAAAATTTTTTATTGCTGTAACCAATGTTTTCCGAAAGTTCCGTTGTCTGGTTGCTTCCGTAATTCAATGCAGTGGAAGAGGTAATGCCTTCTTCCGGCTTTTTAGTAATGATGTTTACAACACCAGCCAACGCCTCGCTTCCGTACAATGCAGATGAAGGCCCTTTTACTACTTCAATGCGTTCGATATTTCCGAGCGGAATTTTTGAGAGGTCATACGTACCGCCATTTCTACCGATCAGCGGCTGATTGTCAATCATGATTAATGTATATGCCGGATCAAGACCCTGCATCTGCAACCCTCTTCCGAAGTAATCAACAACTGCAGCACCATTCAATTCAGCGAGTACATCATTGAGCCGGTTAAATCCTGCTGACTGAATTTCCTTTGAAGTAATTATGGTAACCGGGGCAGGAATATTTTCAATTTTTTCCTCGGAGCGTGTCGCGGTAACAACAACTTCATGAACCTCAACCTTTTTATAAATTGAATCGCTTTTAACTTGCTGTGCTGCACCGAACTTTAAGCCACAAAAGAAAACAAGAATAGTAAAGCAGTAAAAAATTTTCATCAATGATAATTTATCCCCCCCGAAAAACGGATGCAAAAGTAGATTTCATTTTCGCTGATTCATAAAACGGATTGTAATAAGATTGTAAAAAAAAATTTATTCAACGTAACAGGTTGATTCAAAGTTAAAAGGATCTTTTTCCATTACTTACATTAAATTAGTTCAAACCTAAAAACGGTATTACCGGAAATAAAAGCCTGTACAAAAAATTTTACTTCTTTAATCTTCCGTTAATTTTCCAATAGTTACTTTGAAAAAAATTTTAATGCGCCTGTCTCATTTTGCACAGTGCTTTACAGGGGTTTGGGTAGATGTTATACAAAAAATCAATAAATCAAAATTTTCTTTCCGGATGTTTGGTTATCACCTGAAAGAAGAATGATATACATCCCTTTAGTAAGATTTGAAACATCAATATTTTCGGAAAAGTTTCCTGAAATGGATGTCATATTTTCACTGTAAACAACTTGTCCCAAAAGATTTTTGATCTCGAGAAGAAAATCCCTGCTTTTATTTCCGGCAGTAAAAGAAATTTCAAGATTGTCTTTTACAGGATTCGGATATATGGAGAAATTATCTGTTGAAGGAGAAAATTCAGAAACCGCAACCGGTGATAAATTCAAAGGAGTTTCCCACACACCCCGGCCGTAATAGCTTACGCGCAAAACACTTGCTGCGGTTCCATCATTATATATCATAAAATCAGTGATGTCGGCAATAGTGGGCAAACCATTAGAGTAATTGAGCCAGGAGGTCATTGTATCGTTTTTGTAATAGACTCCTTTTGCAGTTCCGACATACAATGATTCATCGGTTGAATGTATATCATGAATAATGCGAATGATATTTATGACGGGAAGATTGTAGGTAACATTCGTCCATGTAGCTCCTTTGTCATCAGAACGATACACCTTGCTTCCGCTTGAAATATAAACCACATTCTGATTATTCATAATAGGAGCAATGCCCGCAACAGTTCCACTGGAAGGAATTGGGAAGCTGACAAACGTAGGCATGTTAAACTGGTTAGTCGCATCAGAGCTTCGCCAAAGCTGGGCTACGTTTGTGATTACATATAAAAGATTTGCATTGGCAGGATGAGAGCACATTGCTTTTGCCTGCTGGTTAAAGGATGATATCTGTGTCCATGTTGGAATAAAGTTAGTTAGGTTATCAGTACGATATACATTTTGTAACTGGGCAAAAGCTTTTAACGGTTGGGAAGGAGGAAAGTCAAGCACGGTGGTATTTGAAGAAACAAAAGGAAAGCCAATGGGCGTTTCAGATGCACCCGTAACATTTCTCCTGTTTCCGGTTTCGTGATAATAGACCATTGAATTGTTGTTGTAATCAAAGCTTGCTTTTGAACCCCAGTCTCCTCCACGATTGGTCTTCCAGGAAGTGTTTGAAAAATACAGTTCGCCATTATCCTGTGTGCCGATGCTTATCATGTCTTTTTTTATCGGGCTTGCGCCCGCATGATAAATTTCTGTAGCACCAAGCCCATCGCTTTTCGGAACCCACGTGTCACCGCCATCAATGCTTAACCACACTCCGCCATCATTGGCATTAAATAACTGGCTGGGATTATAAGGGTTCACTTCAATATCGTGCATGTCGGTATGGAGATTGGAGTACCATACAGTGAGTTGTGTCCATGTAACTCCTCCATCAACAGATTTCCAAACCACATGTGCAATAACATATACAATATTTGCATCAGTCGGATCGCTGCATATACTGAAATTATAATTTCCCTGACCACTACCGTTTGCATCGTATCCGGTTAAGCTTTGCGCAATATTGTGGTAAACTGTTGTAAATGTGGTTCCGCCATCAACCGATTTTAAAATAGTGCCATTATCTTTAATCATTCCGAGATATACAATATTTGAATCAGCAGCCGATACGGCAAGACGGAATCCCTGACCGCTTCCTCCACCGGGTATAACCACACCGTTAGTAACCTGGTTCCATGTTTCGCCCATGTCATCTGAACGCCACAACTGCGAAGAGGTAACTGCAAATATTGTTGAAGTATTTGCAGCCGCCTTAAATTTCATATCCCTGAAATCGCCCGTAGGAAGCTTTACAGTCCAGGTTTGTCCGCCATTATAAGTTTTTAAAATTCCGGTGCTGGTTGCAACCACAAGCTCATCATGATTAAAAGGACTCATTAATATTTCAACGGCAAGGCGAAAACCATAGCCCGTGTTGGCAATGTTCCATGTGGCGCCCCTGTCCGTTGTTTTCCAAATTCCGATTCCGTTTCCGTAATAATTGGGATCACCTGTACCGAGATAAATAATGCTGTCGTTAGTGTAATCAATGCACACCGAAGCGCAGGCTGTATGCGGAATAAAATCAGTTCCCATCACTTGCCATGTTTGCGCATTGTCGGTGGTGATCCATAATCCGCCTGATGCACTGGCAGCATACATTGTTTGCGGGTCGGACGGATGAAACTTGATTTGGCATACTCTGCCAATTCCGTTTATTTGTCCGCTGTTGTTTATCGGAAATAAATCAGGTCCCACCAGCGTCCAGTTGCCTGCAATTTGTGAAACGGATGCTTTACTGAAAAGTAAAATGATTAAGAGGAAAAACGTATTTTTTATGTTCATCAGATGGGGATAAATTAAAATTTGAAAATTAACCTTGTTGCAGAGTTGTTATTTTTTTAACAGAAAGGGTATCAGAGTTTTCAGTTTGTCGAACGTTGTTTTTTCCATATCTCCAGCTGCTCTTGGGTGGAAAGAATTCTTCCGTCAGGCTGAACATAAGGCTGAACAATAAATTTCCAGTGTTCGAATTTTTTGCAGAGAAATTTATATTTGGATGTTTCAACTTCCTCCTTTTCTGCACGCGAAGCAAATAGCCTGTCCCAAAATGACTTTTTCTTTTTTTCTTCCGGAGTGCCCTTCACGCCAAGTATTTCATTTTCTTCTTTCGGTTTTTTGCGGTTTAACCAAAACTCATCATACGCTTTTACTGCTTCAAAATAATTTACGCTCGAATCGTCCATCATTTCAATCCAATACGGGTATTTGGAATAATCCTTTGAGGATAATTTTGTGTTCTGCGAAAATGAAACACTGCTTGCTAAAACAAGCAGAAGCAATGCTGCAAGCCATTTTACAGAAGAAAACTTTGTTCTTTTCATGAATGTATATTTAATGCAAAATTAGGTATTGTATTTTATTCCCATTCTTAATCCGATATTTACAGGTGTTCTTTTCAGCCTGTAGCAGATATTTGAGATAATCAACACATTCCGGTTTTTCATATTCAATCTCTGAAAATACTTTTTTTAAGTTGCTGGTTCAAGCGAGGGGTGGCTGGAAAAAATCAGTAGGAGAGGGGGCGATGGCGATACGTTTTGTAAGGAAATACTTGCAGGAAATGTAATAATAAATGCAGGGTTCAGAAAAAAAAATTATTTTCAAAAAAGTGGATAAGCCAATCAGGATACATCATCAGGCCCTGTTACCCCGCACTACTTAGATACTAACTTGCTCACCAGTTCTGCCATCGCGCTTCCGATTACAGCAGGTGATTCCACTACATGAATTCCGCATTCGCGCATAATTTCCATTTTTGCTTTTGCCGTATCGTCCTTCCCGCCAACGATTGCTCCGGCATGTCCCATCCTTCGTCCGGGAGGAGCAGTTTGCCCTGCAATAAAACCTACAACAGGTTTTTTTGAATTAGCTTTAATCCATCGGGCTGCATCCGCTTCCTGGCTTCCGCCAATTTCGCCTATCATAATTATTCCGTCCGTTTCGGGATCATTCATAAAAAGTTCCATAGCATCTTTGGTGGTGGTTCCTATAATAGGATCACCCCCAATACCGATAGCAGTAGAAATTCCCAATCCTGCTTTCACCACCTGGTCGGCAGCTTCGTAAGTAAGTGTACCTGATTTTGAAACCACACCAATTCTACCGGGCTTAAAAACAAACCCCGGCATAATGCCTACTTTACATTCTCCGGCAGTAATAATACCGGGGCAATTCGGTCCGATCAGTCTTGTGTTTTTATCCTTAAGATATTCCTTTACTATAATCATATCTTTTGTAGGAATGCCTTCAGTGATGGCAACAATTAATTTTATTCCTGCCTCAGCAGCTTCCATAATGGCATCTGCCGCAAAAGCGGGAGGAACAAAAACTATTGAAACATCAGCACCGGCATTTTTAACGCCATCAGCAACGGTATTGAATACAGGACGGTCAAGGTGAGATGTTCCCCCTTTGCCGGGAGTAACTCCACCCACAACATTGGTTCCGTATTCAATCATTTGTGTGGAATGAAACGTTCCCTCTGTACCAGTGAAACCTTGAACTATTATGCGCGAATTTTTATTTACTAAGATTGACATGGGTTGATTGGTTGATTGAGTTGATTTTGTTGATTGGTTGATTGAGTTGAATCGTTGATTGAGTTGATTAAGTTGAATGGTTTATTGGTTGATGGGTTGGTCGGGTATATTGGTTTTTTATTCCTTAATTAACTTAATTAACCTAATTAACTCAATTAACTCAATTAACTCAATTAACAATCAACTCCGTTTTCCCCCACCCATGCGAAATTAAAGTTTTATTTATTCGCTTATGCGAAATGGGTAATTTTGTTTTCTACTTTTATGATGCATTTTAAAAATAACGATACCATTGTTGCATTGGCCACACCTGCCGGAACGGGTGCTATTGCTCTGATTCGCCTGTCGGGTGAAAAAGCTTTTGAAATTGCTGATAAAGTTTTTCGTTTTAAGAAAAACAAATCAAAAAAGTTATCAGATCAGAAAACACAAACCATTCATTTTGGTACTATTTCAAATGGTGAGCAGGTAATTGATGAAGTATTGATTTCTGTTTTTAAATTACCGCATTCTTATACCGGTGAAAATATTGTGGAAATTTCCTGTCACGGCTCACCGTTTATTCAACAAAAAATAATCAACACTTTAATTAATTCAGGGGCGCGCCCTGCACAGCCGGGAGAGTTCACACTTCGTGCATTTTTAAACGGCAAGCTCGACCTTTCGCAGGCCGAAGCCGTTGCCGACCTTATCGCATCTTCATCCGAATCTTCTCACCTTATTGCTATGCAGCAAATGCGCGGAGGTTTTTCAAATGAAATAAAAAAACTTCGTGGTGAGCTTATTCATTTTGCTTCGCTGATAGAGCTTGAACTGGATTTTGCGGAAGAAGATGTTGAATTTGCCGACAGGAAAAAACTTTTTGAACTGGTGCAAAGTTTAAAGCTTAAAGTTCAAAGCTTAATGGATTCATTCGCTGCCGGAAATGTAATTAAGCGCGGAGTGCCGGTAGTAATTGCAGGGAAACCCAATGCAGGAAAATCAACGTTGCTCAATGCTTTGGTGAATGAAGACCGGGCAATAGTAAGCCACATTGCAGGAACTACCCGTGACACGATAGAGGAAGAAATTGTGTTGGAGGGAATCTTGTTCCGCTTTATTGACACAGCAGGCTTGCGCGAAACATCGGATATAATTGAAAGCATGGGCGTAAATAAAACTTTGGAAAAACTAAAGCAAAGCAAAGTGCTTATTTATCTTTTTGATGTGAATGAAATTACTCCCGATGAATTAAAAAATATTCTTTCCGGCCTTGCTGAAAATCTTTCCGAAACAAAACCTTTTATTATTCCTGTTGCCAATAAAATTGATGAAACTAAAAACGGGTGGCAAAAAGATTTTGCCGGTTTCAACCAATTGGTCGGCATTTCGGCAAAAAACAAAACGCATCTGGACGCGCTTAAAAACAAGCTCACTTTTCCTTTTAAGCAGGGCGAATTTGCCATTGATGAAACCACAGTGAGCAATGCGCGGCATTACGAAGCATTAGTAAAAACGAACGGCTCATTGGATACTGTGATTGCAGGAATTGAAAAAAAAGTGACCAATGATTTTATTGCTGCCGACATCCGCCATGCCATGAATTACCTCGGTGAAATAACAGGCGAAATTGCAACGGATGATTTGCTGGAAAATATTTTCCGGAAGTTCTGTATCGGAAA
>JBDSOU010000153.1:0-13216 GCA_039914625.1 Bacteroidia bacterium
TCACCCTCATTGCAGGTGCATCACTACCAACAAAGGCACAAATGCAGGGGCAACAACACTTTGCCTGTTTACAAACCGCCCTTAAAAAATAATAAATAAGATAACCGGATTTGCCGAAAACCATCAAGAGTAGGCCAATATAAAAATGGTAATCGCTTTTTTCCGTAACGACAATGAACCATTTGTTTGCAAGACACTTCTAATAAACATTTCTACTAACTGGAAATTTCATGACTTCGGAAGAAAAGCACGGCAGGACCGTAACCGGGAATTTTAGAATTACGCTTCGAAATAATATTAAGTCAATAGGGGTTGCCGAAAACCGACTAGAGTAGGCCATTATAAAAACAATAAAACTAAATATGGAACACAACGAAAATCATCCTACACCTGAAAACATCATGAAAATCGGGACAGGATTTTGGGCATCTAAAATTCTTTTGTCAGCTGTAAAATTTCAAATCTTCACTACGCTTGCTGAAAGAAAATCAATGTCGGCACAAGAGGTTAAAACGCAATTAGGTTTAAAATGCACCGACCGTAATGTGTATGATTATTTAGATGCGCTTACAACTTTTGGTTTTCTCAACCGAGAAGGTTTGTTGCAAACAGCAAAGTATTCAAACCACAACGACACCGATTTTTTCTTAGATAAAAACAAGCCTTCCTATATTGGAGGAATTCTTGAAATGATGAACAATAGACTCTATGGCTTTTGGGGAAGTTTGGAAGAAGGCCTTCTTACAGGTCTTCCGCAGAACGAAGCTAAAAGCGGAGAAAATATGTTTGAAACTCTTTATTCCGATGCCGATAGATTGAAAGAATTTATTCACGCCATGAGCGGTATACAAATGGGTAACTTTATGGCGTTTGCACAAGCATTTGATTTTTCTAAATCTAAAACATTGGTTGATGTGGGAGGCTCAGGCGCATTACTTTCTTTGATGGTTGTAAAGCACCAAGCACACATGACTTGTGTTTCGTGGGATTTACCCGAAGTTGCACCCATCGCAAACGAAAACATTCAAAAATTTCAATTACAAGACAAAGTTAAGACTGCCAATGGTGATTTCTTTAAAGACCCATTGCCAACAGCCGACATTGTTGCGATGGGAAATATATTGCATGATTGGGATGAAGAAACAAAACTGATGTTAATGAAAAAAGCATATGATGCTTTACCAGCTGGTGGAGCATTTGTCGCCATTGAAGGTATTATTGATGACGAAAGAAACAAAAATGTTTTTGGAATGATGATGAGTATAAATATGCTTATTGAGACCGGAAAAGGGTTTGACTATACCTTTGCCGACTTTAATAAATGGGCTAAAGCAGTTGGCTTTACGTCAACTAAAATAATTCAATTGGCTGGACCATCAAGTGCAGCTATCGCTTTCAAATAAAACTGCCGCTAACAGCGATTTGGCAAAAGTGGCGGTTCAGTACTCCGCAGATGCATTTGTGGTTAATCAAACATTGGTTCTCCGCATCAGCATTTGTGTTAAAAATCGCCACTTTCGCCAAGCCGCATAACGTTATCGGTCATTTTAACGCTCCGAATAAACTGCATTGCTAACTCAAGAAAAGTTTGAATTTATCCCCATAAAAAAAACCTGCTTACGGCAGAAAGCAGGTTTTAAAAACAATAATTAAAAACAATAATTAAAAACAATAATTAAAAAAAATAAAAAATTTCAATTTTCAAATTCCAATTTCCAACCCTCAACCTCCAACCTCCAACTTCCAACCTCCAACTTACGACTTACGACTTTTGACTTACGACTTTTGACTTACGACTTTTGACTTACGACTTCCTCAGCAGGCGCACTTCCAATTTCAAACTCCCCTTCAAACAAGGGAACCATCACAATATTTATATGTTTAGTAGTACCGGTAAGCTCCATGTCAATAATACGCTCCTCAAAACCATCTGCCACCACCCGTAACTTCACCGCACCCGAAGCAAGCTGCTGCAACTCACCGCGGCCTTGTGCATCAGTGGTGCTGCTCTTATCCGTACCAATTATAGAAAGCTCCACGTTAGGCATCGCCACCATCACCCCGTCCTCATCCCGCACTATTTCAGCAACTATTCCCGAACCGTTATCAGGCGAAATCATTGCGCTTACCGCCTCGTACGAATACTCGCTGCTCACCGCGGGCGAATCTTCAAAAATAGTCTGCCCCGCGAGGCAAAAATTGTCCATCACCACCCTGTAAAGAGCATTGTTAGCTATCAACTTTGTTTCGGTGCCTGTTTTTGCCAATTCAGTTTTCTGGTAAAATAAATTCATCTGTACAGTAAATGCCTCAAATGCATCCTCAAAAGTCTGAACAAATCCGGCCGGCATATTCTGGCTGGCGGATAACGCAACGAGGTTAGCCGACATAAAGCTCAGCGAAGCCTCGCATAATGATTTTACTGCCTGCCATTTTTGATTAGAGGCAGCGGTGTAGAAATTCCAGCCGGCATTTGACCAATACAATTGTGTATTTTCCGGAAATGCAAACGCAATATATCTTTTAAACGCTCTGAAACGTTTCAGGCATACCGCAGCCGTTAGCACCAGCTCCAGACGCACCGTTTCGTGCCCCATCGTACGGGTTGAATCATCAGCCAGCAAACGCGCTGCTTCGGCCTGTTCATCAACCTCCGTTAAGTAAGCGGAATTATAACGGTTGGAAAAATTAGTAAAATTTTGCAGGCGTTTTCTCACATTTTCAGTGATAATTGAAGTAGCCAAATACAACGTAGCCTGAGATCCGGGAAATTCTTTTTTGATAATTGACATAATCTTGATAGTTTTTAATTTACAACCCTAAGAACGTTAACTGTTTTAAATGGTTTCAGGCATCCCCAAAAAAAGTTTGTTGAATTGAATGCCCATCATGTAAGATTTTTCAAAAAGTCAACACCCCTCTCCCAATGAAACAGCCGCATGTAACCATCCATTCATGCAGAAGCATGCGCCCTCTCATCTCAGAGATAAAAAATCCATTCCGTAAGAAATTTTAAAAAAACTTCAAAAAAGGGGGGCTTCCACTTGGTGGGATTTGGTGGTTTGGTGTTTTAGTGGCGTTTTGCCACCGTGCTTCCCCCATATTTTCTATTTAAGAAATATTCCGCATCTTTGAATTTAAAAGGTGATGATAATAGTTGTTATTAGCCATTTATCGCGATGAATAAACAGTGTTGGTTAATCATACTCTATTTTGTTTACTACAACAATGCTAAAGGGCAGAGTTGGCGTGACCAGACATACAATGATTATTATATTGTTGATACAGCAAATGTGAACGGTACTTCTTTCAAAGCCAATAAAAACTCTTTACAATTAGTATTTTATCCAGATTCAATTCCATCTGCAAAGTGGTTAGAGCCAAAGTATAAAAGAGAGCAATGGAAAGAAATTGCTACGAAGGATGGAAGTGCCGGACTTATAATTGATACAACTTTAATGGTAAATCAATGGGTACAAACAGTTAATGCAAGCGAATTGCGTGTGTTATCCCTTATTAATGCATCTGATGCGCCTCAAAAGTTTTATACTTTATACTCTCCGCCAAATCCGAATAGTACGTTTATTGTTCGACAAGTGAAAGATGAGAGTGGCAATTGGAGAGATATTGAAGAAGACAAATTTCACAGTGGTCATTCTTGTACTAAAAGCTTTATTCAGGGGATGCAGATTTTCAATTTGGTTGTAAAAAAGAGAGAAGGAGATTTTGAAACGGAAATTCGTTTTAAAATGCTTGTTAATAAACCGCCTGATTATCCGACTGAACAATTTATTTACTCAAAACCTTTTAAAGGACGAATAAATAAATTACATCTGAAATAATAATGACAAATGAGTCGAATATGATGGTGTTGCCATCATGGTTCTCATCCCCAAATGGGTTTTAACCCCTTCCGGGGATTATTTGCACATCATATTTTTTTAACCTTAGTAGAAATAAGCAGCAGATACAGGCAACCTTATTACCTTCTGTCCGGGTATATTAATGTAATAAGGTTTTGCCGGGGTGGGGTGGTTTTTTTACTAAGGTTAAAAAAATAATATTCCTTATTTGCACACCTTTGGGAAAAAGATACTTTTGGAAGGATAAAATTATTATGATACCAAAGTCATTTAAAAACTTTTATCTGATTTTTTTAATTTCAGGTGTGCATTTCAGCTATGCGCAGGATACACTGACGAATAAATCACCAAATAAGCTTTTCATTTCCGGTTTTTTTACCCCTTCCTTTTTTTACCTTGAACCGGGAGTACAGGTTCAATATTTCTTAAAAAACAGTTCTTATTTCGAATTAAAATACAGCTTTAGTTTTTGTAATTATAATTTTCTTAATTCAGGTAATGACGGTTTTCTGACATTTGCAAAAGAGAATAACTGGAATGGGTATGGAAGTATTGTAAGATTCGGATACAGGTATGTAAGAAAAGGAAAAGCTGCTTTAACGGCAAATGATAAGATTCGTGAATTAAGGATTACGTATAAAGATTTATTTCTTCCCGCATATAATTATCCTGATGGAAACAGTCAATCAGAATATACTACATGGTATAACCAAAGTGAAAAAAGAAAGGTTTTGGTATTTAATTTAATATTTGGAAAACCAATTTATGAATCAGGAAAATTCAGTATAGAATATACAACAATTATTGGATGGGCAATATCTAAAAGTTATTTTACGCGGTATTATTCCTATGCGGGATATGATCCGCCTCAACCTCTAATTAACGCACATGAAGAATTAAATATCAGCAGACCATCTATCGGATTTGGATTTACTTTTTACTTTATTGCATATCAGAAAAACTTTAAACCCTAACTTTAAACTTCCAATCTCCAACCTCTAAGTTCTAACTTCCAATTTTCCCGCTGTAAGAAATTCAAAAGATATTTTTTCAATAATCCGTTCCGGGCATCCTACTTGCAATTCATTTAAAATTCGCTCCGCGTCCCCGCGCTTTCCTGTCCCGATAAGTCGGGATGCGTTCATTTTTCTTCAATTCGCAGCCACACCCTTATTATCTTTATACGAAAATCAAAAATTGCAAGGTTACATCATTTTTCAAAAAATCTTACACCAATCTTACAACTTCTATTCTTAGTTTTTTCATATATTCATTTATTACTTAATATAAAAAGTGATATTTCTCAATAAATGAGTAGAATACAGTGCTTTATTAATCTTTTAATACAGCATTTTCTTAACCAAAACACCACCTCATAACCCTTCAAAAACCATCCATAATCCATTAGGAAACAACTAAAACCCATAGAAGTTTTTTAATAAATTACACACACTCCCCAATAACCTTTTTTAAACCATCGTTAAGCATCCAATAACAAACAAAAAGCACTAAAGAAAAACCAATAACCCACAACCAATTATCAAAAAACAATAATCAATAACCAATAACTTATTTTAATGCAATTTTGCACAAACCGCAAAATCCCCCAAACAACCAATCATGTCATCTTTCATTGACGACATAAAGCAAAATCTGAGAAAAAGCGATACGCTCCAAAAGCTCATTATCATCAATGTGGCCGTATTTGTAATTGTAAACCTGAGCCAGGTTATTTTTCAATTATTCAAAATAAATTCCTCACTTTATGAAACCATAATCAGCCATCTTTCAGTACCGGCCGCCCTCGGTACACTCATAAAACAACCCTGGAGCATGGTCACCTATGCATTTCTTCACGAAAACCTGTTACACATCCTCTTCAACATGTTGTGGCTCTACTGGATGGGAAAAATACTTGTTGAATACCTCGGCAATAAAAAACTATTAAGCACTTACATCCTTGGCGGCATAGCAGGGGCATTGCTTTATATTTTATTCTTCAACATTTTTCCGCTATTCGAGCCTTCTGTGCATTCATCGTTCGCGCTTGGCGCTTCCGGCAGCGTGCTTGCAATAACGATGGCTGTTGCAACACTGGTTCCTGACTACACCATTTTTCTTTTATTCCTCGGCCCCGTAAAAATGAAATACATTGCCGCTTTCTCTGTCCTGTTAGACCTTATCAGCATTACAGGGTCAAATGCCGGGGGGCATATTGCACATCTCGGAGGCGCGTTATTCGGATTCATTTACATCAAACAATTGCAAAACGGAAACGATCTTGCAAAAGGATTGAATGCTGTCGCAGATGCTATTTCCGGTATTTTCAAACCAAAACCTAAAATGAAAGTAGCCTATAAAAATCCCGCTTCCCGCAAAAGCGCATCCCAACCCGACCAGGAAACCATTGACCGCATACTCGATAAAATCAGCCGTTCGGGCTACCCCAGCTTATCAAAAGAAGAAAAAGATATTTTATTCAAAGCAAGCGGAACTAAGAAATCTTAAGGAAGCGTGTAAAATGGAATCATAAAATGAAATAAAAATTCTCACATTCGTAAATTCGTATTGATTCGTTATTCGTTCATGAACCGATTTTCATTTTTTGAAAAATTTATTTTCCCCGTTTCGCTGGTAATTTCTATAACTGCATTCTTTTCAGCAATTGCCCCATACGTCAGTCCTCAAAAATCATGGGTGCTTGCATTCACCGGATTGGGGTTCCCATTCATTTACACCCTCAATCTTTTCTTCTTATTCTTTTGGATCATAAAAAGAAAAAAATTATTTATCATCCCCCTCATTCCTTTTCTGATGGGATTAAAAATGGTACCGACAATCGTTCAAATAGGCAATTCAGGCACTAAAGAAATCGCTGATCCGAAAACTTCTCTCAAAATAATGTCATTCAACGCCCGCTCATTTGATCTTTACAACTGGCTCGGCAACTTTACCGGCAAATCAAAAATAAGAGCCCGGATATTTGAAATGATAAAAAAAGAATCGCCTGATGTAGTTTGCTTCCAGGAATTTTACACCTGCGATTCAGGAAAATTTCAAACCGTTAAAATTATGATGCAGGATATCGGGATGCACTATGCGCATGTAGTCCTTCCTGTTAATCTTTACCGTATAGATCACTGGGGAATGGCAACGTTCAGCAAATACCCGCTCCTCAATAAAAGTGTTATTGATTTTAATCACAAAGGCTCCAACCTGTGCTTGTATGCTGACATGATTGCAGGAAACGACACCGTTCGTATTTACAATTGCCACCTCCAATCCATCCGTTTCGGCCAGGAAGATTATAAATTCATGAATCAAATAGGGTATAATATCGAAGAAGAAAATACAAACGGGATTAAGAAAATATTAAGTCGTTTAAAAATTGCTTTCGCCAAGCGTGCATTACAGGCCGATACCGTTGCGGCAAATGTCCGTTTATCTCCTTATCCGGTCATTTTTTGCGGTGATTTTAATGATACGCCCACTTCCTATTCTTATAAAACACTGAGCGAAAATTTATCTGATGCCTTCCGCGAAAGCGGCAACGGGCTTGGCACCACCTATATTGGAGCCTTTCCTGCTTTCAGAATTGATTTTATTTTACATTCACCCCAAATCAAATCTTATGACTACACCACCATTAAACAAAAACTCTCCGATCATTATCCAATTACCTGCAACGTAAATTTGCATTAAGCAAATAACATTATAACAATTCAGCAATTTAACAATTTAACATCCATGAAAAAATATTTTCTGATAGGCCTGTTGGCAATTGCAGCAGGTAAAATTTCAGCGCAACGATTTTTATCCGAAGTTTTCCCCGCTGTCATCAAAACATCGAATGTCACGTACGCAAGTAATTTTTCGGTATTGACCGGAACACCAACACTTACTGCTCTTACAATGGATGTTTATGAACCCGGTGGTGCTCCTGATCCTTTGCTTCACCGCCCATTGATAATTCTGATGCATCCCGGAAGTTTTTTACCGACTTATATTAACATGTCTCCAACAGGTTCAAGAACTGACAGTGCAATAGTTGAAATGAGCACTCGGTTTGCAAAACGCGGATATGTAGTTGCAGCAATGTCCTATCGGTTAGGCAATAATCCTTTTGTTTCAGGTGGCGGCATCAATCTCGACATTAGAAAAGGCACATTTATCCAGGCAATTTATAGAGCTATGCAGGATGCAAAAAGCTGCGTACGTTTTTTCAGAGAAGATGAGGCTGCAGCCAATGCATATAAAATTGATTCCAATAAAGTAATCCTTGGCGGAACGGGTTCGGGCGGATTTGTCGCTCTTGCTTATGCCACACTAAATAATTTTGCAGAAATTGCAATTCCAAAACTTATTTCAGCCAACACCATCGGACCACCTTATAATTTTACAGCCAATCAACCTTATATTAATATTGCCCAGCAAGGTGACTTTGACGGATATGGTGGTTCAGCTACTGTGAATTTTCCGAACAATTCTCCGGGCCACAATAATTCCGTGCAATTTGTTTTCAACATAGGTGGCGCTTTATGCGACAATTCATGGCTTGCAGCCGGTGATGTTCCCATGGTTGGTTTTCATGTTATTGGTGATCCATATACGCCTTACACAAACGGAATGGAACTTGTGCCATCCACAGGTGATACAATAATGCAAGTGAGCGGCAGTTATGATGTTTTACATATTGCTGATATTTCAGGTAATAATAATTGTTTTGTGAATGCCGGTTTCAGCGATGCCTATACACAACATGCCAACACATTAAACAATGGCAATGACGGATTATTTCCTTTTGCCACAATCCCTTCCGCGCAGGTTGCGCCCTGGGAATGGTATGATTCGCTTGCTACTGTGGCAGGCGCGCAGGCTGCCGGGGTGTTAAACGGTGGGATGATTTATCACGATGCCGTCCTTGATAATCCGGGTATGAGTAAAGTAAAAGCGCTTGCATACATTGATACCATCATGGGATATTTAAATCCGCGAATTGTTTATTGCCTCAATCTTTCAGTGGGCATCAGTGAAAACGAACCGTCAAATCAGCAGGTAACTGTTTATCCGAATCCTGCTGAATCTGCAATTTTTATAAAAACACAAAATGAGAATGACCTTATTTCTTTCATTTCAATAAACGACATTACGGGAAAAAGTGTACGAAGAATTGAAAACATTCAACGTGCTTTTTATAAAATTGATCGCAAAGGTTTATTACCGGGAATTTATTTTGTGAAAGTGGGATTTGAAAAAAGTACAGTGGTGAGAAAAATTATTTTGAATTAATCGGTAACTGTTCTCAATTAATCTCCACCACCAATTCATCATAAGCGCATTCAATATTATCCGGCAAATCCCGGTTAACTTCCTCATGCAATCCAAGTTGGTGACTGATATGAGTAAGATAACCTTTTTCAGGTTTAAGGTCAGTAAGAACATTTAGAGCTTCTTCTAAAGTATAATGCGATACATGTTTTTCTTTGCGTAAAGCATTCAGCACAATAATTTTTGATCCCCGTATCTTTTTCTTTTCTTCTTCCGAAATAAAATTTGCATCCGTTATGTAAGTAAAATCCCCAATGCGAAAACCAAATACTGGAATCCGGTAATGCATCACTTCAACAGGTAGTAATTTTATTCCTGCCACTTCAAATTCTTTATTACTGATAGTGTGAAGATTTATTTCAGGAATTCCCGGATATTTAAAATCCTCAAACACATAAGGAAACTCGCGTTTCATAGTTTCCTGAACTTTCTCCGAAGCATACACATCAATCTTTTTTTTAAGCACATAATTAAAAGCCCGTATGTCATCCATGCCGGCAATATGATCTTTATGCTCATGCGTAAAAACAAGCCCGTCCAATTGTTTCACATTTGCACGGAGCATCTGCTGCCTGAAATCAGGGCCCGAATCAATAACGATAACTTTTCCTTTTTCTTCAATCATTACCGAAGCACGCAACCGCTTATCTCTCGCATCAAGAGAAGCGCATACTTTACACGGACATGCAATAACAGGCACACCTTGCGAAGTTCCGGTTCCGAGAAAGGTAATTTTCATTTTGGAAGTTAGAAGTTGGAAGATGGAGGTTGTAGTTTGGTGTTTGGTTCTTCTTTGAGAATAGAGGTTGGATAGGAGGTATTCTGATTTCTAACTTCCAGCTTCCAACTTCTAACTTCCCGTTTTCGCTTTACTTACTTTTTTAATTTCCTCTTTTGCATCTTCAGTCAGCTCTTCTTTTAAATCCAGTTCTTTAAGTATTTCGATAAGAGCATTAATCCGGCTTTCAA
Organism: Bacteroidia bacterium; assembly: GCA_039914625.1. Lineage (GTDB taxonomy): Bacteria > Bacteroidota > Bacteroidia > AKYH767-A > OLB10 > DATEMK01. Next base: position 10,161 of record JBDSOU010000153.1, read on the forward strand.
TGGTTGAAAATTTATTGATCACAATTACCCTCCTGAATTCAAGAATGCAATACCCCGATTTAAAATTTCCTTTTTCATTGCGGATGGTGTAATTATTTTCTTTCAGCAAATCTTCCAGCTTCTGTAAATATTGAGGAGTGTATTTAATCATTTGAAAAATCTTTTTTGATTTTGCAAAGATGTGACAATTTGAAATATGAGTGAATGAGAAAATGATGGTGAAAGCAAAAAGATAGTGTCTTTTTACCGGCAGGCAGCAGGAGGTATTAGACGCTGAACTTCTCTCATTTTCGTTGTTTCATATTTTTGTTTTTCTTTGCACCCCAAATCATACACTTCAAGAACCTCAATTACCCTGATTCCTTAATCACCCAATCACTTAATCATAAAAATGAAAATAGGAGTTCCAAAAGAAACCAAAGAACGTGAGAACCGCGTTGCGCTTACACCTGATGTTGCGAAAAGTTTAGTCAACAGCGGGTTTGAAGTGATAATTGAAAACGGTGCCGGGATCAAATCCTTTTTTTCCGATGAACAATTCAGTCTTGCAGGAGCAACTTTATCAAACGATAAAAATAAAATTTACAGCGAATCGGATGTGGTGCTTAAAGTGAATGCCCCTTTAGAAGGCGAAATTTCACAAATGAAAAAAGAAGCAGTGCTTATTTCTTTTATGCTTGCAGCGACAAATCCACAGCTAACTGATGCCTGTGTAAAAGCAGGAATATCTGCATTTTCAATGGATGCCATTCCGCGTATTTCGCGTGCGCAGAAAATGGATGCGCTCAGCTCACAGGCAAACCTTGCCGGATATAAATCAGTTATTATGGCTGCTGATGCTATCGGTAAAATTCTTCCTATGATGACTACAGCTGCCGGAACATTGCGTCCTTCAAAAGTGGTAATTTTTGGTGCCGGTGTTGCAGGATTGCAGGCTATCGCCACAGCAAAACGCCTCGGAGCAGTTGTAGAGGTAACAGACATTCGTCCTGAAACAAAAGAACAAGTGCAATCGCTTGGAGGAAAATTTATTGAAGTAAAAGGTGACGAAAGCATAAAAATAGAAGGCGGTTATGTAAAAGGTGTTTCAGAAGATTTTTTAAAGCTACAGCAGGAAACTGTTGCCAAGCATGTTAAGGAAGCTGACATAGTAATCACCACTGCGTTGATTCCCGGAAGGAAAGCTCCTGTTCTTGTCACTGATGAAATGGTAAAGAGCATGAGGTTCGGTTCTGTCATTTTAGATATGGCAGTTGAACAGGGCGGAAATGTGGTGGGAAGCGAAATAAATAAAACGGTTCAGAAACATGGTGTTATAATTATTGGCGAAAGCAACATTCCCAGCTTGCTTCCGATGAATGCCAGTGATTTGTATGCAAAAAATATTCAGACCTTGTTTTTACATCTCGCAACCAAAGACGGATTTAAATGGGAAATGGAAGAAGAAATTACAAAAGGTAGTTTAATTGTTCATAAAGGAGTTGCTGTGCATCCGAGTGTTGCGAAGCAGGCAGTTGTGAGTTGAAGAGTTGTTGATTTAATGAGTTGGAGAGTTGAAGAGTTGTTGATTTGATGGGTTGAAGAATTAATTATTTGAAAATATTTAGTGGCTAAAACTTTACCCTGTTGAGAAATAAATTTGAAAAACAGAAACTGGATTTTAACTCAACAACTCATTAATTCAACAATTCATAACTAACGTGTGGAAAACTTTGCCGAAGTACTCAAACTAAGAACAAAGAATTTTGCAACGGATAATAAAGTTATTTCAGAACTTACCTAAAACAGATGAAGCAAGAATTATTGGAAAGCAACTGTTGCGCTCTGCAACATCAACATCAGCAAATTATCGTGCAGTTTGCAGAGCAAGATCGGACGCAGAATTTCATTCTAAACTTTCAATTGTAGTTGAAGAAGCGGACGAGACTGTATTCTGGATTGAAATTTTAATTGAAGCTGAAATTGTCAAAAAAGAAAGATTAAATGAGTTGCTGCAAGAAGCAAATGAAATTTTAAAAATTGTCGCATCCTCTAGAAGTACATTTACAAAAAACAGGAAATAATTTTAAATCTAAATTCACCAACTCATTAACTCATTAATTCTTCAATTCATTAATTCATTAACTCAACATCTATCTCCATGGAAAACATTTTAAACTTTATCGGGGTACACCAGGAAATTATTTTCTTTATCCTCCTTTCAGTTTTTGTTGGCATTGAGGTGATTGGAGGTGTTCCTACAGTTTTGCATACTCCGCTGATGAGCGGTGCCAATGCTATTCATGGTGTAGTTGTCGTGGGTGCAATCATCGTCATGCTCAATATTGATCCCGGTGATTATCTCGGTTTGGCGCTTGGCAGCCTTGCTGTTATTCTCGGAACGCTGAATGTGGTCGGAGGTTTTGTGGTAACTGACCGCATGCTGGAAATGTTTAAGAAAAAATAGCCATCAACAAATTGTGAATTAAATTCGAATGTACGAATTACTAATAAATTATAAGTTTCAATTTTCAAGAATAGTTTTGAACCTTAAACCTTAAACCTCTTTTAATGACATCTGAAACTCTTTATCATTTACGAACCATTATTTACATCATAGCATCAGCCACATTTATTATCGGGCTGAAAAAAATGAGCAATCCGAAAACTGCCCGACCGGGAAATCTGATTGCAGCAGGAGGGATGCTGTGCGCCATCATTGCCACTATTTTCATAAATGTAAAAAAATCGCCCGGTATAAATGGGCAAATAGATTATATAGAAAGCGCACCACCCGGGTTTATTTATGCACTCATATTTGGCGCTATCATCATCGGAACCATCATCGGATGGATGACAGCAAAAAAAGTTAAAATGACCAAAATGCCCGAACTGGTTTCCATGTTTAACGGGATGGGTGGCGGTTGCGCGGCATTGATAGGATTAATGGAGTTTCACCATAACACAGGCAACACAGGGGCGCTCATCGCTATAGTGCTTGGAATGATCATCGGCAGCGTTTCATTTTCAGGAAGTGTCATTGCATTTCTCAAGCTCAACGGAACTATGAACAAGCC
>JBDSOU010000071.1:0-22246 GCA_039914625.1 Bacteroidia bacterium
ACCTTTTGTGTGCTACATAAAAGGCTGGTCCTTCTTTTACAAATTGTTTTTTTTTGTGTTCTGTTTTTACATCTTTCATTTTTTGAATTTGATTGTAAAATCCGTCAACCTATTTCAGGACTAGACACCCCAAGTTGGGGAATTTAAAATGGAGAGTGCTTACCCTACCTGTGACAAATAAAAAAAGCGCACCATAAGACGCGCTTTTAAATTTGCTAAAAACGTTTTATAATTTAACGACCCGTTATAAACGCTTTGAGTTGCAAACATAATAATTTTAAACAACCGAAATTTCAAAGAAATTATAGCTTAGAAAAAGAATGAATGATATAATTATTAATTGAAAGAATATGTTCAGATCCCAATCAAAACTACGGCCTCATTAAGTGCGGGTAAGTGAAGTTATTATTCAGAATTAAAATTATAAAAAAAGGGAAAACAATGTATGATTTCCCTTTTCAAAAATATTTTTTTAAACCTACTTCACCGAGTCCACCACCGCTTTAAAAGCATCGGGATGATTCATAGCAAGATCGGCAAGAACTTTACGGTTTATCGGGTTGCCTGCTTTGATCAGCTTGCCCATAAATTCAGAATATGACATTTCGTGTTCGCGCGCTCCTGCATTAATGCGCTGAATCCATAAAGCGCGGAAATTTCTTTTCTTGGTTTTGCGGTCGCGGTATGCATACTGTAAACCTTTTTCAACTGTGTGCTTGGCTACGGTGAGCACATTACCCCTCCGCCCCCAATTACCTTTTGCGAGCTTTAATAATTTTTTTCTTCTTGCTTTGGAAGCAACCGAATTGACTGAACGTGGCATTTTATTATTTGATTTTTGGCGTTAGCGTTCGCCCACTGGCGAATCTTGTAAGCTAAGTACCGGGTTTATATTTTAATGTTTGGAAGTTGGGAATGGAAATCAGAAGTGGAATATACTTTCTACTTTCTACTTTCTACTTTCTACTTTCTGTTAAATATGCAACATGTGCTTTACTCTTTTCATATCGGTTTTGTCAACCAATGCGATATGAGTAAGATTGCGTTTGCGTTTTGTTTCCTTTTTGGTGAGGATATGACTTTTGAAAGCGTGCTTTCTCTTTACTTTTCCCGTGCCCGTGAGCTTAAATCTTTTTTTAGCACTGGAGTGAGTTTTTAACTTTGGCATTTTCTTTTAATTGTAAATTATAAATATTTTCTTCTTTTACTTAATAAACTTAATTAACCTAATCAACCATTTACTTTTTCTTCTTAGGCAACGGAATCATGTGCAGAAACATCCTGTTTCCTTCTAACTTCGGCAGCATTTCCACTTTACCGTATTCTTCAAGCGCCTGTGCAAATTTCAGAAGTATTATTTCGCCCTGTTCTTTGTAAGCGATTGACCTTCCTTTAAAATGAACATAAGCTTTTACTTTAGCTCCTTCTTCAAGAAATTTAATTCCATGTTTAACTTTGAAATTAAAATCATGATCATCAGTATTGGGACCAAAACGGATTTCTTTTAAAACTGATTTTGCCGTTTTTGCTTTGGTTTCTTTTTCTTTTTTCTTTTTCTCGTAAAGGAATTTCTGGTAATCAACAACCTTGCAGATAGGCGGGTCAACAGTAGGAGCAATCTCCACTAAATCAAGACCCATTTCCTCCGCTATGCGTAATGCTTCACTTAAATCAACCACCTCAGACTCAATATTGTCACCCACTAAGCGGACACGCGGAGCAGTAATTCTCCCGTTTATTTTATGTTCATCCTCTCTTTTAACCGGACCTCTGAATCGGTTAAATGGTCTGCCGGTGTTAGGTCGTGAGCCCGGTGTAAATGGCTTTTTGTTGTGAAACGTTGCTATAAGAACCTCCTGTTTAAATTGATTATTAATTACTGATTATTAATTATTGATCATTCAATATTGATAATTGATAATTGAACATTGGTCATTGAACATTCTCCCCCATCAACCTTCCAATCTCCTCCTTCACCATCTTCACAAACTCTTCTGCGCTAAAACTTCCTTTATCTCCCTTACTGTGTTCCCGCACCGAAACAGCATTTTCTTTTTCCTCTTTCTCTCCCACAATAAGCATATAAGGAACCTTTTTCATCTCGGCATCGCGAATCTTTCTGCCAATTTTTTCGTCCCTTTCGTCAACGAGGGTGCGAATATCGGAATTATTTAGTAATTGTGAAACTTTTTTGGCGTATCCGTTAAATTTATCGCTGATAGGCAAAACAATCACCTGTTTTGGCGAAAGCCATAACGGAAAATTTCCTGCATAATGTTCTATCAGAAAACCTATGAAACGTTCATGAGTGCTAAGCGGTGCCCGATGAATGCAAATAGGTGTTTCCATCGTATTATGTTCACTACGGTAAGTAAGCCCGAACCGCGAAGGAATCGCAAAATCAACCTGGTTGGTTGCAAGCGTAAATTCCCTTCCGATGGCGCTCCATACCTGAACATCAATCTTAGGCCCGTAGAAAGCCGCTTCATCAGCCACTTCCACGTAAGGAATTTTAGAATCAATCAGCACCCTTCGAACCATGTCTTCTGTCTTGAGCCACAAATCGCGGTTGTCAACATATTTTTTTCCGAGCTTTTCCAGCGAATGGGTTGAAAAACGCATCACGTACTTTTCAATATTAAATATTTTAAAATACTTCTGATACATTTCATTCACCGCTTTGAACTCTTCTGCAAACTGCGCTTCGGTGCAATAAATATGCGCATCATTCATCTGCAATGAACGAACACGCATCAAACCGAATAATTCACCTGATTGCTCATAACGATAGCACGTTCCGTATTCAGCAAGGCGAATAGGGAGGTCGCGGTAACTTGCATTCATGCTTCCGAAAATCTTGTGATGATGCGGACAATTCATCGGTTTCAAATAATATTTTTCACCGTCCAAATCCATTGGCGGAAACATGCTTTCTTCGTAATAAGGAATATGCCCTGTTTTACGATACATGGATTCTTTTGCAAGATGCGGAGTGCGCACGCGTTTGTAACCTGCTTCCTGCTCCGTTTTTTTTGCAAGCCTTTCAAGCTCTTCAATTATTACAGCCCCGTTCGGCAGCCACAATGGAAGACCGGGACCCACTTCATCATCAAAAATAAAAATCTCCAACTCTTTGCCGAGCTTGCGATGATCTCTCTTCTTTGCTTCTTCAAGCATTTTAAGATATTCATCCAACTCTTTTTGCTTGGGAAAGGTGATTCCGTAAATCCTTGTAAGCTGCTTGTTCTTTTCATCACCTTTCCAATAAGCACCTGCAATGTTCATCAGCTTTATTGCTTTGATATATCCGGTGTGAGGAATGTGCGGACCACGGCATAAATCAGTAAAATTTCCCTGTGAATAAAGCGTAATGTTTCCGTCATCTAATCCCTGCAATAAATCAAGTTTGTATTCATCGCCTTTTTCAGAAAAATAATTTACTGCATCCTGCTTTGAAATTTCTTTGCGTATGTAAGCATTGTTTTGGCGTGCAAGCTCCAGCATTTTATCTTCTATCTTTTTGAAATCTTCAAGAGTGATTGTTTTGTCTCCGAGATCAATATCATAATAATATCCGTTTTCCACAGGAGGGCCTACCCAGAATTTTACTCCCGGAAAATAAAACTCTAATGCCTCCGCCATCAAATGCGCTGACGAATGCCAGAAAGTTGACTTGCCTTCAGCAGCATCCCACGTAAGCAATTCCAAAGTTGAATCAACAGTAATCGGCCGCTGAAGATCGCGCACTTCACCATTTATTTTTGCTGCAAGCACATTTCGTGCAAGTCCTTCACTGATGCTTTTAGCAATTTCAATAGCAGTGGTTCCTTCGGGATATTCCCTTACATTTTTATCAGGAAAAGTTATTTTCATTTTGGAAATTAGAAATTAGAAATTAGAAATTAGAAATTGTTTGTCTTGATACTTGATACTTGGTACTTGGTACTTGGTACTTGGTACTTGGTACTTGGTACTTTTTTGCGCAAATATATTTCAATAAACCAAAAGCGCCTCTGAAATTTCAAAGGCGCTCTGGTAATTTATTTTTTTATCTTTTAATTACTTAAAGAAACCTTTTTAACAACCTTGCCTTTTGTTGTTCTCAGTTCAATAAAATAAATTCCTTTTGCTGCCTGGCTGAGGTCAATAGTTGTAAGTTCCCCGATAGTTGTTTTAGGAGTGGTTTGATAAACAACTTGTCCCAGTGCATCGGTAACAACGAACTGCATGTTTTCAGGATTTTCAAATTGAGTGGAAATATTTAATAATCCTTCAGTCGGGTTCGGATATACATTAAGGCTCACACCTGAAATTACTTCATTAACTCCCACAGTAGTCACATTCAGATCATCAATGTAAAGGTTGTTTCCGCCATGGTTGATATTTCTGAAAGCGATCAGCAGGTTCTTTACACCCGCATAAGGAGCAAGGCTGACCGTTACCTGTGCCCATTGTGCTGATGTTGGCACAAATGCACTGGTAGTTGCAGGAGCAGTTGCCAGGATAAGCGCCCATTCTTTATGAATAGAAGTATAATTATATCCGCAATCAGTGCTTACTAAAACATCAAGGGTGTCAAAGCCAGTCAATGATTTTTCTGCATAAGCTTTCCAGAAAGTTAATACAGCATTTGCCGGTGCGTTGGTCATGTCAACAGGAGGAGTAATCAGTTCATCCATCACACCGTTAAGTGTAGCAGAAGCAGTAAAGTTGTTGAAATAAGCAGCGGCTGATCCGGTATGGAAAGCAGTTGTAGTGCGTGCCCAGCCTGTTCCACAATCAAAATTTTTATTTGTCCAAGTTGCAGGCGGGAAAGTAACAGCATCAAAACCCTGTGTAAGCGGGTAAGCGGTATTTGATGCATGGCCGATAAAATTACGCTGCGTACGATCATTGGAAGGAGTAGCATCTGCTACTGCGTTAGGCAGGGTTGTCCAGCAATAGAAAAGATGATCTGCCAAAGCGGATGTCATTGAAGGAAGGGTAACATTCACCGAAGATCCTGCAGCAAGACTGCCTGACCATGCTTGTGTTTGTGTTGCGGAATTGTCAATTTTATAATTTATGGTAGCAGAAGTAAGCACATTTGAGCCAAAATTCTTTAAGGTTACTTCCGGAACAAAAGTAACCGTAGTGTTAAGGCACGGTACGTCTCCCGGAGTAATAATTGCATCAATGCCGCAATCATTTGCCGGAGGCGATACCACATTAAGTCCAAGCGAAGTTGCAAGCCCCGACCTTGAAGTACTAAGGCATGACTGGATTCTTGTATTTTGTCCTGCAGTAAGCATATACATATACCGGTCATCAGTGTAATCCATATAGTTCATATACATATCGCCCGTAGGTTGATTGCTACAGGTAAATCCATGACAGGTATAAGAACCGAAATTAGGCGCTTGTGATGTTGGTGTATCATTAACCAAATCATTTCCGCAATTGGAATCACCCCAAATGTGACGCAGGTTCAACCAGTGACCCACTTCGTGTGTAACGGTACGTCCGTAAGCATAGGCACCACCTGGGTAAGGGCTTATTCTGCCGAAGGCAGTATAAAGAATCACTACACCGTCAGTAGCACAGTTGCCTCCGGGAAACTGTGCATAACCTAGAAGGCCTGAGCCAAGATTACAGCACCACATATTCAGGTAGCTACCGCAAGGCCAGGCATCATCACCACCTTGTGCAGTGTATTTTACCGCATTGCCTGATGTCCATGAACCTACTGTAGTTGAAATTCTTCTGATCCCATTAGTTGCATTACCACTTGGATCACTGGTTGCGAGTGCAAAACGGATTCCGCAATCGCCCGCTTTTCTGTCTCTGAAAAAAGGAGGTAATTTTGACACATCAGAATTATAACCGCCATAGTCTTCATTCAACACATCAATTTGTGATTTAACCATGTCATCAGAAATATTTTGTGATGCGGAACTATAAATCACATGCACCACTACAGGTATGGTAACTGTTAAAGAAGAACTTTTTCCATTCGGATGTGAGCTGATCCAATCCCCGGTTTGTTTTTCAATGTCAGCCATTCGCGCTGCAAGACCGGGATCCTGTGTTTTAAGCCATGCAGTGTATTCATCAGTTGAACAGCGTTTAACGCTTGCCGTTTGTGCGTTTACAGAAGCGCATACTGCACAAATCAAGACTGCAAAAGATAGTAAAGTTTTTTTCATTTGTTTTTTATTTTGAAATTAAATAATTGGTTATTTGCAAGAGAGTTCAAAGATAAAAATTATAATATTGAAAAAAGACTTTTAAGAAAAAAAATTACCGGATTAACGGGATCTGCTGGAGCAGGATGGTAAGAATTGTTTTTTCCTCATGCAGGGGAACATTTTCTTTTAATTTCTTACCCTGAGCTTTGGATTTTGATCTTTCTCATCATTATGATACACCTGCAAAGCCACCAAAGCAGCAATAAATCCCCAGAATGGAACGGAGGCCTTATCGGTATCAAGAAAGTAATTTAAAAAGCCGTGTGCCCAATACGTGGTGAGACCCAAAATAATTCCGATGGCAAGCATTCTGTTTGTCTTGTTTTTAGCATGAGTTGTATATTTTGAATTTTGATAAACTACTGCTATTGCAATCATCATAAACAAGAGCATCCCTATAAAACCTTCTTCTGATAAAGGTCCGAGATATTCACTGTGCGAACTCCCTCTGTCTCCAACATTAGTGCTTATATATGTTTTTTCATTATTGCGCTGAAAGGGTGCATATTGAAACTGGTACGTTCCGGGCCCCCAGCCGAAAACAGGTTTTTCTTTGAACATGCGCAATGCTGAGAGCCACCGGTTTACACGTTCAACATTGGAAGCATCGGTTGAAATATTTGATATGGATTCAAGATGCTGTTTGTAATCAGTAGAAGATTTTTCAGTATTGCTTTCCAGCTTAATAATAATTTGCGTCCACTGTGAAACTATTCCTATTAATACAATGCCTGCGGCTGCAATGACAATTCCGGTTTTAACCCGAAATAAAAAAGCGAGTGATGCTATCAATGCTGCTGTTATGCTAATCCATGCAGCTCTTGTGTAAGAATCAATAAGTGCACTAATGAAAATGGCTGTAAGCAAAAGTGCTAATGTCCTTATTGAAATGGTTTGCGTATTGTCTGATGCTTTCAGAACCATGACTGGGATAAACATTGCAATTACTGCAGCATAAGCAGTATGATCATTATAGAAAGGAGTCATTGCCGAATGCGCTGATTTTTCATCGAAATTATGAGAAGCGTGAACAAGAATTGTATAGATGACTACTGCAATCAAGGTTCCTGAATAAAGCCATAAAAATCTGTTTATATTTTTGAAATCCCTGAAAAGCTGTGTGGCAAGAAAATAAAAAACCGAAACAAAACATATTCGTGCTAATGTAGCTTTTACAGAAACTAAAGGAAGCGTGCTGAAGACAGTTGCAATGCACATCCAGATAAGATGCAGCAGTATAAGAATGGAAACAGGATGAGTAAGAATGGCTTTATCAAATTTTCTGTCATATATTAATTTTATAAAGAAAATCAGCATAATACCAAAAATAAGAGGTTCGGCAGGCAGGCTCATTCCTATGCCTAAATCTGTTTTTTGAAGATTTATTGAAAGCGGAGTTACAAAAACGGCAATCAGCATCAGCACTTCTAAACGGTAAAAAGCCATTAAAATAATGAGCAGTGCTAACGGCAATAGAAAAACCCAGTAAAATTCAGAAACCATCCCCGCTACCATGATGGCGAGAAAAATAAATATAGCGCTATAAAACCATTTTAAGTTAAGAGACAAAGAGGTATGCAGTTTGTGTTTGTGTTCCTTATTATGTTACCTTCACAATGATTTATTCTTCTCAATAATAATAATAATGAGGAAAGAAACAAAAACCATGGCAGCAGTAAATCCTAATATCAGCAACGAACGAACGGGATATGATTTCTTTTCAGCAGGAAAAGGTTTTGTGACCACGTTGGTAAATGTCAGATTCTTCGAAAGATCACGAGAGGCATTATCATAAAGAACTTTTAAATCATTATAAACTCCTCTTATTCTGGAAAGATGTTCCTGGAGGGATATATAGTTTCCACCTTTTTCCGATAAATTTTTTCTGATATTATCCATCGAACTTCCTGTTCCTGCTTTTCCCTGTTCCATTGCTTTATAATATGCACTTGCAAAAGGACGCACCTGGTGTTCAAAATCCCAAACTCCATAATCTGTCCTGAGTTTTGAAATAGCACCTTCCATGGAATCCATTTGCAGTTTTGTCAAATCCATCTGGTGCTTGTGAATAGATACAACTTCAGCATATTTTATGCGTTGCATTTCACGCGCCTTATCATTCATGTAAGAGATCATAGAATCGCAAATATTTGCTGCAACCAAAGGGTCGGTATCAAATACCGTTAGTTCAGCAGATTCAAATTCGGTTTTTGAAATTTTGATACGCTCTTTCATCATGTATTTTATGAGGCTCATGGGATATTTTTCATGGGCTGAATCAACTTCATAATGCTTGAAGATATGAAAATCTCTGATTACATGATCAAGAATATCCTCTGACTCAAAAATCTGAATCATTTGTTCAGTTGCGTTTTCAGTGGCGTAAGGTGTAAGGTTGGATGGATATAAAATAGCATTTGATTTGAATAGCGGTTTGATAAAAGCCGGAGATGAAAATATAATTGCAAGAATGGCTGAAACAGCAGCAACTAATAACAGCGGTTTCCACCACTTTGCCCCAATTTTTAATATTCCGGATGCTTCTAACCTTAATGATGAAGGATTTAGTTGAGAATCCATTTTGGATTTAGGTTTAAAATTTAAAAAAGTTTAATCGCATTTTTAATTGAAGCCGGCAAAAATAGGACATTTTTATTGACATTTAAACCATGCATAATCCATAAACCATGATCAAATTCATGAAAAATGACTTATAACTTCCGACTACTCTCCATACTTAATAATTCTATAAATGGCTTTTGGCTGAATAAGTTTCAGGATAATGGCAAGAGTTAGGCAACCTGCTGCGGCAATCATTAAGTTAATTACCCATTGAAATTTTAATTCGTATGACTCCAACGAAAGAAGAATTGCAAGCACAATAAAAATACCCAGTGCGGAGACAAATTTAAAATCTGCTTTAAAACGAAAAATTTTATAGGTCAGCAAAACCTGCACGGATGCCATAATAAATTGTGTGACCAGGCTTGAAATAGCTGCTCCCAAAGCATTGTAGCGTGGAATTAAAAAAAGATTTAATGAAATATTCAGCAACATTCCTCCTAATGCCATCAGGTTCAGATATTTTAAGTTGCCATTTGCGGTAAGCAGTGTTCCGTAAATATAGCTGGTAGAAATCGCTGAAAAACAAATCATCAGCAAGCCGAAAATGATGAATGAATCTTTTACCACATGCTCATGATAAAGAAGTGTCATTATGTTTTCACGAAATACAAAACATACGATACCCGCAATAAGGGCAGGAATTACCAACAGGCAATAAGCCAGTCGCAACAGATCATGGATATTTTGTTTTGACTTAATCATCCTCGAAAAAATAGGAAGCAGTAATCCTGCGAACAGGTATGCAAACATATTGGACGCATCCAGCAGCCGGTATGCCTGTGCATAAATGCCTGCCTGAGTATCTCCGTCAGGAAGCAGGCGTTCTATCATTACGGAATCAATACGGTTATAAAATGTCATGAGAAGAATTAAGATCGCAAAGGGGTAGCTTTTTTTTAAAATCATCAGGAAAAAAAGCGGATTCCAGTTTAATCTTTTTAGTTGTGCGCGCCTGATGAGCAGAAACAGGGTAAGTAGTGCGGTGATGATATATGCAACTGTCTGCGCCCAGACGAACCATTCTATCCTGAACCGAACATGGCTTACATTTCCCCAAAGAAGTGTTCCGCAGATGACAATCATTATAAACCTGTCCATTACGGAAATAACACTGTCGGTTTTAAAAAGATGAAGCCCTGCAAGGTTGGATCGCAGATAAAGGATGAACGAAATAAGGAACTGGTTTAGAAGCATCAGGCAAAGCATCAGCAGTTGCTGTCTTTCGTAACCGATAACGAATCCATTGAAAAAGCTAAACAGGAAATAGAAAGCTGCAAGCAAAACGCGCAGTAAAATAATTCCGGAAAGATGTTTATGCAGCAAATGATTATTCTGGGCAATGTTTTTATTGTTGAAATTGGTGATGCCTATATCGAGAAAAATATTCAGCAAAAAAGAAAAGTTAAATAGTGCAAAGTACTGCCCATAAACTTCTGTACCCACCGCATTTTGTACCGATCGGTCAATACCGAGTATCCAAAATGGTTTTACAAGAAGATTCAGGACAAGTAGAAAAGCAAGATTGGTTACAAATTTTTTTTGCATAACAGCATCAGTGCATAACCCTGCTAAAAACCTAAGCGGGTGAATCGGGTACGAAATTACGAATTAACGAATGACACGGCTCAAACAAGACTAGAGGAGTAATAATTGTTTCCTTTCACCAGCCTTAATGAAACAAATTATTTTCAGAGAATGGAAGATATAAATAAACAGGTGTAAGAAAAATTATTTAAAGAGGTCACAACAATCTATGGCTAATTCCCCTATATATTTATTAAAGCATTAATATCTTTTTACTAATTTTTTCATACCGATAGTTTCATCACCATCCCATACTCTGATAAAATAAATTCCGCTTTGGAGCGCATGAATATCTGTTCTAAATGCATCACTGAAAATTTTTTCTTTACTGACAGTTTGTTCTGATATAATTTTTCCTAAAACATCATAAAAAATAATTTTTGCTTCGTGCTTAAAATTATGAAATGCATCTACGGTGATCATGTTATTTGCAGGATTCGGGTAAATTGTAAATGAAGCAGCAGCTGAATTTTCTTCTTCACCGGTGGTACTGCAGGTGCCCGGTATGTTTACATCCATCCATATTATACGGTCAATGATCCATTGTTTGAGATAATCTATTTCTTCATAGTAAGTGGTTGCTAATGGAGAAGGATTGGGCCAGACATACACACCTAAAATAGGGTATTGGACAAAATGCCTTTGCTGTGATTCATCCAGCAATGATGCTATACTGTCTATGTAATTAAAAATATAAGTCGTATCAAGCACATTACTTCTTAAATAAGTCCAACGGCATTTTAAATGATTTCTGAATTGCACATCAAGCATAAAACGCTTCCACCAAAAAGGGACATCTGTCGCGCAATAATCGGTGATCTTATAGGCCCATTCAGAAGGTACTTCATTATTGCAATAGTCCGCATTATGCCATGCAAGATTAAAATCCCAGACCGGTCCCATTTTTATTTTTGGGAAATTACTGTTTTTGTCTTTATTAAAGAATGAAGACAATCGATAGCCGTCAACATTCTTACTTATTTCATTCAGAATAAAAAAATCAATAACTGATAATTCGTCTGTATAATTTCGCCAGCCTGTAACAGGATCTGCAAACAAAGGAGAGGCCAAAGCATCTTCAAAACTATCAACATACTGTTCAATATAATTTTGTTGTTGCGGTAATAATGAATCCGGCTTGGGAGATGTACATTGAAAGTTGATAACATTATTCCACGGATTAGTCTGGTCAGGCGGATAAGAAGATACCCAATAAGGTCCATCCACCCAATCTATTTTTACAATATACCCCCCGGTAACATCATCGCCAATAGTATCATTGGCGGTAAGTTTTGCAATGTTCACCCGGTTAGCATCTCGTTTTATAGTTTCAGTAATTTCATAGATGCCTTTATATTCTCCATTGATAACTACTTCACAAAATTTTCCCCGCGCAGCATACAGGCCCATATCGTTAGAAAGTTTATAAGTAAGCCAGTTTCTCATGCACGACTTATCAGTATAAGGGGCATATAATATCCAGTCATGTTCCGCAGGCATGTTGAGCAAGGAAACATCAAGATTATTTCCCAATGAATCACGAGTTTCAAATGAATATTGTTTTTGTGGAAAGCTTTGCGAACTATGACCGCGTGTTTCAATTCCCATCCATCCGTTATAAACGTTAAACGAATCAGTCATGTAATTTCGGATTCCCGTGCCGTTATCAATGATTCCCAGTCGGGCTGTAATTTTCGGATCATTAGGAATGCCCTGTCCGAAAGTATTAATGACTGCAATCGGAAGGTTAGATGAAACAAAGGGAGAATAAGTTGCGGGATTATTTCCAAATCCAATGGACCAGTAAAAAAGGTAACCGATATCTGCAAAAGGATAGGTATCTAATATATGAAGTCTCCATATGCCATTTGGATTTTGACCATTATTTACAATTCCCATTTGTCCCTGTGGGCGATAGTTGCCGGTGAACGGAGAAGAACCTTGTACGATACTGTTTGGTGCAGACTGATTAAAACACGTGCCGATATAATTATCACCGCCACCTCCATTGCCGGAAGTTAAAATCACCTGAGTTCCGTCCGGAGCAATAAGACTGATGTCAAGATCACTGTCATAAGTATGGACAAGATTTATACAAATAGTTTCTACACCAAAACTTACGGTATCAATTGTATTTGGCAGTCCGCTAACAGTTATTAAAAAGTCAATGCTTGTCCCGTCATCAGGAATGGTATCACCAGCATTTCCGAAAACCTGTGAAAATGCTGATTGAAAATTTAAAATAATTAAAGAAATAATTGTCAGTATTTTTTTTAGCATAATGCTGGAATTAATTTGATGGCTAAAGTTAGTTAAAAATTACGATTCCATAAATGAAGATTTAAAAACTCACAGAATAAATTCCATTTTATATTTATAATTTAGGAAGCGATGGATAAGCCTTTCAAAATTTTAAAAGTAAATGAAAAACTTACCTTGTTCGATGATAAAGCAGCTACAGGATCTCTTAATATGGCATCATTTAAAATTGAGAATGGATGATATCACAACGATTATATTTTTGTATCGGTTCATAAAAATAGAAAAGGTCACTCTTTCGAATGACCTTGGAAGTCCGATTTAGCTTTCAGGCTAAATTACCTCTTTCTTTTAGCGGCTTTTTTCTTTCCGCCTTTTTTTGCAGCTTTCTTTTTAGGAGCCGCTTTTTTTGCAGATACCATAGTTGTTAAAATTAATTGATTAAATTGATTGTGAAATAAAATTTTTGAATTATTTTTTTTTCTTTGGAGCAGTTTTATTTGCAGAAATGGATTTGAATCCGATGACCTTAACTTTAGTGGCATTTGATTTTTTTGTTCCGATTTTACTCGCAGACTTGGTTCTCTTTTTGGCCATTCAATCTTTTCTTTATAACTGAATTATTTTTTGAAGTGTTTTACTTTAATTTCAATATAAAGGTTACAAACAATTTTCAGTTTTATTTTTTTGTGATCGAATTAGCAAAAATTAAACGCTCACAATTTTATCTGCCTTGTATTTTCCGGCTTTAAGATTTACGTATATTTTTCTGAATGATTCAATTGTATAATTCACATCTTCCATTGTATGGACAGCAGTTGGTATCAAACGTATAATGATAATTCCCTTTGGAACTACCGGATAAACAACTACTGAACAAAAAATATCATAATTCTCCCGCAAATCATGAATTAAATTTGTTGCTTCAGGAATTGTTCCGTTTAAATAAACAGGAGTAACTGGTGATTGTGTTTTCCCGATTTCAAATCCTGCATTATGCAAACCCTGCTGCAACCCTTTTACAATTTTCCAAAGATTATTTTTGAGTTCCGGTTTTGTACGAAGCAGTTCAAGTCGTTTTAACGCACCAACAACACAAGGCATGGGTAGTGACTTGGCAAAAATTTGTGAACGGGAATTGTAACGCAGATGATTTACTATCCGTTCTTCGCTCGAAATAAATCCACCGATCAATGCCATGGCTTTTGCAAACGTTCCGAAATAAATATCTACACCGTCCATTACATTTTGTTCTTCTGTAGTGCCTGCTCCTGTTTTTCCCATCGTGCCAAATCCATGCGCATCATCCACAAAAAGACGAAAGTTGAATTTATTTTTTAACACTACAATATCACCAAGGCGACCCTGATCACCGCTCATTCCAAAAACTCCTTCTGTAATAACCAAAATTCCTCCGCCAGATTCGGTAACTAATTTTGTAGCGCGCTCCAGTTGTTTTTCAAGATTTTGAATATCATTGTGTGGAAACACGAAACGTTTTCCCAAATGTAAACGTAGTCCGTCAATAATACATGCATGTGATTCTGCGTCATAAACAATTACATCATGGCGATCCACCAATGCATCAATTGCACTTACCATTCCCTGGTAACCATAATTAAGGAGTATAGTATCCGGTTTTTTCTCAAAAGCAGACAGCTCGGATTCTAATTTTTCGTGAAGATCAGAATTGCCGCTCATCATTCGAGCACCCATTGGGGAAGCAAGTCCGAATTTTGCAGATGCCTCTGCATCTGTTTTTCTTACTTCAGGATGATTTGCAAGACCAAGATAATTATTAAGGCTCCAGATTAACTTTTCTTTTCCGCGAAAAACCATTTTATTTCCAATCTCACCTTCCAATTTCGGAAACATAAAATATCCATACGATTCATCACCATGGATACCGAGCGGTCCCGGATTTTTTTCTATTTTGTCAAATAAATCTGTCATCAATTTTTATTTTTCGTTCAGCTTTTTTTTGTTGCTGTTGAAAAATTTTTTTGTTCAAAATTTAACGAGCGAAATATCAGAACAAAAAAATTATTGCAACAACTTCAATTTATAATTTTTTCAACATAAAGATGTTAATGATTTTTAAAAAAAATTTTTTTATTTTTAATAATTTAAAATCTCATTGTACAAAAATATAAAAAAACCGATTTGCAAAATTTTCAGAGGAGAAAATTAAATTCAATGTTCAAAGTTTAAAGTTTAAAATTGTTCCGGGAAATGTTTTTTGTTGTTGAATGAAGGTGAAGAATTAAAATAAAATTCGCCTGAATGTTAATAACTGAATTTTTTTTTTATGTTGATCATGGAAAATTTCTTTCAAAACATGAGGTTAAAATTGAAAATTGAATTTTAAATTTTTAAATAAAATAAAAAAATTAGTCGGTAAAAAATCAAAGTAAAATCAAAATGTTTTTAAAAATAAACTTTGAAATGAAATTCCAAAATTTTAAAATTAATTTACACGGAATTTAAAATTTATCCATAATACAAAATATTTCCTGCAACTTTCAATTTTGGAAATTGATGATTGAAAATTGAATAGTGATTAATGAACATTGAACATTGAACATTGAAGCCAGATTTCACTAAAAGTAGTATCTTTGTGCCCATGTTAAAAAAGGCCTGCTTTTTAATTGTATCTACTCTCATAATTCTTTCTTTCATTACTTCATGCAGTAACTTTAACAAGATCATGAAAAGTACAGATATGAATATGAAGTACGAAGCAGCGATGAAATATTATAACAACAAAAAATTTTATCAGGCCCTGCAATTGTTTGAGGAATTGATTTCTGTATTCAAAGGCACTGCACGCGCTGAGCAAACATATTATTATTACTGCAAAAGTTATTATGAAACAGGGGAATACCTGACTGCTGCTTATCATCTTGACAATTTCACGAAAACATTTCCTGCCAGCGAGCACGCTGAAGAGTGTCAATACCTGAATGCGTATTGTTATTATCTTGACTCTCCCATCTATTCGCTTGATCAGACCAACACGAATGACGCAATAAAGCAATTTCAACTGTTCATTAATAAATATCCGAAGAGCGAACGTGTTCAGGAGTGTAATAAGCTGATTGATAAATTGAGATTGAAGCTCGAATCAAAAGCATTCGTGAATGCGAAACTGTATTATAAAATGGAAGAGTATAAATCAGCAACAATTGCTTTTGCAAATGTTATTAACGATTTCCCGACCACACAATACAGGGAGGAATGCATGTTTCTTATGATAAAGGCAACTTATAAATATGCTGAAAATAGCATTGAAGCAAAAAAGAAGGCAAGGTATAAAGAAGCGATTGAACACTATTATAAATTAATTGATTCCTTTCCTGACAGCCAATATTTAAAAGAAAGCCAAAATATTTTCAATGATTCAAAATATGAAGTTGAAGAGCTGGAAAAAGAAAAAGTTGTTTCCCGGAATTAGTACCATAATAATATTGCTATTAAAAGAAAAGTAAATTGACTGAATATAAAATATAAATTTAAAAATCGTAAATCATAAATCCAAATGGCATACAAAGCAGCAGCAACAACAACAGTAACCCGCGACCTGGTGAAGTTTGAAGAGCGAACAGGCAACATCTATGAAACGCTTGTGATTATCGCAAAAAGAGCAAATCACATTTCAGCCGAAATGCGCGAAGAATTAAATAACAAACTTTTGGAGTTTGCATCTTCAACCGATAATCTTGAAGAAGTATTTGAAAACAGGGAACAGATTGAAATTTCAAAATTTTATGAGCGCCTTCCGAAACCAACTTTGATTGCCATACAGGAATACCTTGACGGCAGAATATATTTTCGGAATCCTGCAAGGGATGCGAAAGAGGCAAAAATTGAATAACCGTTGACATGCAACTCAGCGGAAAAAAAATTTTATTCGGAGTTACAGGCAGCATTGCTGCATACAAATCCGCTGAGCTAATTCGTTTGTTAATAAAAGGAGGTGCAACTGTCAAAGTTGTCATGACTTTTAGCTCGTATGATTTTGTTACCCCACTTACATTATCAACTTTTTCAAAAAATCCTGTTCTTACTGAATTTAAGAACGGGAAAGATGGTACCTGGAATAATCACGTTGAACTTGGACTATGGGCTGATTTATTTTTAATTGCTCCTGCTTCCGCAAATACCATAGCGAAATTTGCAAACGGAATTTGTGATAATCTTTTGACTGCATGTTATCTTTCCGCAAAATGTCCGGTTTATATTGCACCTGCAATGGACCTCGATATGTTTAAACATCCATCCGTAAAAAATAATATCGAAAAACTTATTTTTTACGGAAACAAAATTATCGGGCCGGCAGAAGGTGAATTAGCCAGCGGATTATCAGGAGAAGGAAGAATGACAGAACCGGGAGAAATTGTTGCCTATATAATAAAGGAGTGCAACACAAAACAATCCTTAAAGAAAAAAAAAATTCTGGTTACGGCAGGACCTACTCAAGAAGCAATTGATCCCGTCCGGTTCATCAGCAATCACTCATCCGGTAAAATGGGATTGGCCATAGCAGAAGAAATTGCGGCAAGAGGAGGCTACGTTACTTTGATTTCAGGTCCGGGGAATCTAAAACCATTGCATAATAATATAAGGCATATCAAAATTATTTCGGCCGATGATATGTACCATGCCTGCATGAAAGAATATGGTAAATCTGATATTACAATCATGGCTGCAGCGGTTGCGGATTTTACTCCTGTAGTGAAAGCGAATGTTAAAATAAAAAAGGATAAAGTTTCACCGGTAATTGATCTGATGCCCACAGTTGACATTTTGGGCGAGATGGGCAAACTAAAAAAGGAAAATCAACTCTTGGTCGGGTTTGCACTTGAAACCAATGACGAGCGTTCGAATGCAGAAAAAAAACTGAAAAATAAAAACCTTGATTTTATCGTTCTAAATTCCATGCGCGATAAAGGGGCGGGGTTCAATTCGGATACCAATAAAATTACTATTATTGAAAAAAATAGCCACGTAACCGAATTTGACCTGAAGTCAAAAACAGAAACAGCAACTGATATAGTTAATAAAATTTCACAAATGATATTATGAAAAAGAGTTTTTTAATATTTTGCATTTTACATTTTGCATTTTACATTTCCGTTGCACAGGAATTGAATTGCCAGGTGAACGTTCTTACTCCTCAAATTCAATCAAGCGATAAAAGAATTTACACTACACTTCAAACTGCCATTTTTGAATTCATGAATAATACAAAATGGACAAGCGATAAATACCAGAATCAGGAGCGAATTGAGTGCAGCATTCAAATTACTATCAGCGAAAAAGTTTCAAATGATGATTTTAAAGCTTCTATTCAAGTGCAGGCAAACAGGCCGATTTTAAAAACTTCATACAACTCTCCCGTTTTTATTTTTAAAGATGATGATTTTTCTTTTCGTTACCTCGAATATCAGACAATTGAATTCAATCAATCAGGAACAAATCCTAATCTTACTGCTGTGCTTGCATTTTATGCCTACATTATTTTAGGAATAGATTATGATACCTTTTCACCCATGGGCGGTGGAATTTATTTTCAAAAAGCACAAAGTATTGCAGCAAACAGTCAAAATCTTCCCGAAGCAGGATGGAAAGCTTTTGAAGGAACGCGCAATCGGTACTGGCTGATTGAAAATCTGAATAATCCGATTTTTAAACCTGTCCGTCAATTGTTGTATGATTATCATCGAAGAGGGCTTGATATTATGACAGAGAAAAAAGATGATGCCATTAATGTGATTGCTGAAAGTATTAAAAACCTCGAACCGATACATCGAGATAAACCCGGATCATTTTTACTGGCAACCTTGTTTACTGCAAAAGCAGATGAAATCGTTAATATTTTTTCACAGGCTTTTCCTGATGTGAAAGCGAGGATATTAAACACGCTAAACGAAATTGATCCAGCAAACGGAAGCAAGTATCAACAGATAATGAAGAATTAAGTAACGGGAATTTATTTTTCAAATTTCAACGTCCCGTTTCAGACTTCCAACTTCCATCCTCAAACTTTTCTCTATTTTTGTTTCGTGCTCATCCGCCTTGACATTCAGAATTATGTTTTGATTGATTCGCTGAATGTAAAATTCAGTAAAGGATTTACTGTTATCACTGGTGAAACTGGTGCAGGAAAATCTATTTTGCTTGGAGCAATGGGTTTAATTCTTGGTAACCGGGCAGACATGCAGGTGCTTTTGAACAAACAAAAGAAATGTATCATTGAAGGAGAATTCAGCATTGCTGATTATCGTCTGAAAGATTTTTTTTATAACAATGAACTCGATTACGAAGCGATCAGCACCATCAGGAGAGAAATAAATCCAGAAGGAAAATCGCGTGCTTTCATAAATGACACTCCGGTAAATCTGAATATTTTAAAAGAGTTGGGAGTTCGTTTAGTGGATATTCATTCACAACATGAAACGCTTACACTGAATAATTCCTCATTCCAACTCTCTGTTGTGGATGCGTATTCAGATCATTCAAAAGAATTGAATGGATACAATTCGCTGTACAATGATTTTATAAAAATAAAATCAAGATTAAATGAATTGTCAGAGCGTGAGAAAAAAACAATATCAGATATTGATTATTTTCAGTTTCAGTTTAATGAATTAGAATCAGCCGGTTTAAAAGCAGGGGAGAAGGAGGAGATGGAGCAAGAGCTGGAAACGTTGAATAATGCAGAAGGAATTAAGTCAGCGTTGAATAATGCAGGCAGTACGATTCTCGAAGGCGAATCAAATATTTTACAGCAAATAAGTGTTATTTCCTCTGCGTTAAATTTTGTTTCAAAGTTCAATTCAAAAATTTTAGAGCTTGCAGGGAGAGTAGAAAGTAGTTACGTTGAATTAAAAGATATTGCTTCAGAGCTTGAAGCTGTCGGGGATGAAATTAATTTTAATCCGGAGAGAATTGAGGTGGTTAACGATCGTTTGGATATCATTTACAAACTGGAACAAAAACACAGGGTAAATACAGTGGAGGATTTATTAAAAATTCAAAACGAGCTGTCAGATAAATTAACCGGCTTTCAAACGTTGGATGAGGATATTAAAAAACTTACGTTTGAATCAGAGAAAATAAGAAATGAAATATTTAAGCAGGCAGCAACTATTAGTGGCAACAGGAAACAGGCGGCTTCAAGGATTGAAAAGGAAATTAAGAAAATGCTTTTGGAAGTAGGAATGCATAATGCGGTTTTGAAAATAGAAATAACCAAATTGGAAAATGATTCATTTAATTCGACAGGAATTGACAACGTGAATTTCCTGTTTTCTGCAAACAAAGGAATTATTTACCAGGAATTAAACAAGGTTGCATCTGGCGGTGAATTATCACGATTGATGCTTTGCATAAAAGCAATGATTGCAAAACTTACTTCATTACCTACAATTATATTTGATGAAATTGACAGTGGTGTTTCGGGTGAAATCGCATTCAAAGTGGGAAATATTATTAAAAAAATATCTGAAGAACACCAGGTAATTGCGATAACACATCTCCCCCAAATGGCAAGTAAAGGTGATGCCCATTATCTTGTTTACAAAGAAACAGGACGAAGTTCAACATCAACGAAAGTGAAAGAATTATCATCGGGTGAACGTGTGAATGAAATTGCAAAAATGCTGAGCGGAGAAAAACTTTCGGAAGTTGCGATTGAAAATGCCAAAGAGCTTCTTGCCAGGTAAATTATTACTTTATTCAACTAAATTTTTTTAATAATAAACTTTAAACATTTTTTTATGTACAATTTGCTAAAAGGAAAACGGGGAATTATTTTCGGAGCGCTTGATCCGAATTCTATTGCATGGAAAGTTGCACAACGCTGTCATGATGAAGGTGCAATTTTTACATTAACTAATGCACCTGTCGCTTTACGTCTTGGTGCAATTAATCAGCTTGCCGCTGAATGTAATGCACAGGTAATTCCCGCAGATGTAACTTCTGATGCAGACATAGAAAATCTTCTAAATAAATCCATTGAAATTCTCGGAGGGAAAATTGATTTTATTCTCCACTCTGTCGGCATGTCTTTAAACATCCGCAAAGGAAAAGTATATACGGAGTTGGATTATGAGTTTCTGAAAAAAACGCTTGATATTTCTGCAATATCACTTCATCGTTTGCTGCAAACCTGTTTGAAAAAAGACGCAGTCAGTGAATGGGGAAGTATTGTTGCATTAACATACATTGCCGGACAACGGGTTTTTCCTGATTATAATGATATGGCTGATGCAAAAGCATTGCTGGAATCCATTACACGTAATTTCGGCTATCAATATGGCACAAAGAAAAAAGTGAGAATAAATACCATTTCCCAATCACCCACTAAAACTACAGCCGGAAGCGGGGTTAAAGGCTTTGATGCATTTTATAATTATGCTGAAGCAATGTCACCGCTCGGAAATGCGTCTGCCGAGGATTGCGCAAATTATTGTGCCGTTATGTTTTCTGATTTAACACGCATGGTGACCATGCAGAATTTATTTCATGACGGTGGTTTTTCTTTTACAGGGGTAAGCCTGCCTGTGATGGAAAAATTTATGAAATGAGAGTTCAGGATTAACGCTTGAAATTCTATTTTTGTCTTCAAACTTTTAATTAAATCAAATGAAAAGGACAATTTATATTTTAATTTTTATTTGCCTCGTAGTCTTCGCTGCGAGTGCCCAGTCAAAATCATCAGAGGCTTCTTCTGAAGACAAAAAAGGTTTTATAGGACTCAGTCTTGGACCTGCATTTTCTTATACTGATTTTGCAAGCAAGGATATAAACAATGAAAATGCTGGTTTTGCTAAAACCGGCTTCAACCTGAATGTATCCTTTGGATA
This sequence comes from Bacteroidia bacterium, assembly GCA_039914625.1. Lineage (GTDB taxonomy): Bacteria > Bacteroidota > Bacteroidia > AKYH767-A > OLB10 > DATEMK01. The sequence goes on from JBDSOU010000071.1 coordinate 21,566, forward strand.
TAGGCTTGGAAGACATTTTGGAATAGCGGCTATGCTGTGTGGCAATTCCAATTCTTTTGATAATGCAGGTTTTGAAAAGATTTTTTCCACTCTTGCACAGGTGAATTCAACTCCATGGAAAAGTAACGGAGTCATGGCGGGAGGATATTATTCTTCAGCGTCATCTAAAGTCAGTTTTGAAATGCGTCTTGTCATAGGTTATGCTAACACTACATCGCCTGAAATAAGTGTGCGGTTGACTGATTTTTCCGGAGCCCAGGTTGATCTTTTACAGGAATCGGTTTCCGGAGGAACATTGTGCTCTGATTTTGGTGTAGGACTTAAAGCCGCATTAAGCGAAAAATTTTCATTCCTTGGTAATCTTGATTTTTATGCTACCGAACCGGAGTTATCCAACGTTAGAACCTATATTGACGGAGTGCTTTATGATTCAAGTACTCTTAAGCAACGTGTCAGCATTATTACTATTACTGCCGGTATCGCGTATAATTTGAAATAAATTCTCCCGGTATTTTTATACGGAATATTTTAGAGTTACTCAGTAATAGATTCGTTCTCTACCCTTGTGTTTTTTCTTTTAAAAAGCGACACATCAAATTTGCCGAAACGATAACTGAAATTTAATCTTACGATCTGCTGATCTCTTATACGCAATGTAGTTTGAGTAAAAAAAGAAGATGA
>JBDSOU010000009.1:0-16613 GCA_039914625.1 Bacteroidia bacterium
CCGATTCAAAGGTTACTTTTAATGCTTCACCATTGTTTATAGTCTCTACCTTGGCTTCTTTTATTTCTTCAATTTCCCTTTTTTGTTTATCCATCTTATGTCCGATTAAACCACCTGCCACTCCGCCTACTACACCGCCAATCACTGCTCCCGCTGCAGTATTTCCCGCAGCATGGCCAATCACACCACCTGCAACCGCTCCCGATCCGGCACCAATTGCCACTCCTTTATCCTGGTTGCTCACTTTTTTTGTTTCACTGCACGATATAAGAAGGGAAACTATTAGTGTACAGGACAATACATTTTTAAGATTTTTCATTTTCATTTCCTTTTTTAAAAGTTTACCTAAATCTTTAAAAAAACATGCCAGGCAGAACTTCGTGCGGATACATGAGGATTGCCATGTTCTATGATTCTTCCCTTCAGGACACGCCCGTTTATTTATCTGTTTTTACTCAAAAGAATTCCTCGCAGCTCTGCTGCACCTGGTGTGAAATGCTGCCTGTAGTAAATTTTCACGTTTAAATTATAATCAACAGGGCGCAGGAGAAAGATTTTAATCTGTTCCAAAACTTCTTCGTTGAAAACAAGCTCAAACCTTCCATACAAATAAATCAAAGCCCCTTATACATTTATGTGCAATCGGTGACCATATAATAGCAACCATCGGTGCAGAATTCAATGAAAGATAGGAACTTATTAGAATAGCAGGAGTAACTTCACCATGGCGAAAACAGGGTATTGCAAACAGGCTTTTTGATAAACTGGTTGACGAATTAAATGAAAGAGTGTACCATAGAGGAAGTGATAAAATATTTGCCCCCCACTCTGCAGGGTAAAGAATTTATTGGTGATAACTCCATCCGGACAGATGTTGCATAGTTTAAGCCGGAATGACATAAGCCCTACGACCTACTTCAAGTGTAAGTTTGAAGCGCCAGCATTTTAAATATCTTTGCCGCATACTTAAAAAATAAGATGTCCGCACAATTAACAGAACAGGAAATCCTCAGAAGGCAGAAATTAGATGAACTTATTAAGCTTAACATCAATCCATATCCTGCCGATGAATGGAAAACAGATAATGACTCAACATATATTTTAGATGACTTTAATGAGGATCACCAAGAGTTAAAAAACATCTCATTTGCAGGTCGCATCATGAGTGTACGCGATATGGGTAAAGCTTCGTTTGCTGTATTGCAGGATGCTGTAGGTAAAATTCAGATTTATGTTAAGCGTGATGATATTTGCACCGGAGAAGATAAAACGATATATGATATTGTATGGAAAAAGCTTTTAGACATCGGAGATATTATCGGTGTTAAAGGGTTTGTTTTCAGAACCAAGATGGGAGAAATATCAATACATGTGCAGGAATTCAAGCTGCTTACTAAGTCATTACGACCTCTTCCGATGGTAAAAGAAAAGGACGGAGAAGTGTTTGATGCTTTTTCTGATCCTGAAATGCGTTATCGTCAACGTTATGTTGATCTGATAGTGAATCCTCAAGTACGCGAGGTGTTTCGTAAACGCTCACAGTTAGTTAACACTATGAGGAATTATCTTGATGAAAAAGGTTATCTTGAAGTGGAAACTCCGATTCTTCAACCTTTGTATGGAGGTGCTGCTGCCCGTCCTTTCAAGACACATCACAATACTTTGGACATGACTTTGTATTTGCGGATTGCAAATGAACTGTACTTAAAAAGATTAATTGTCGGAGGGTATGATGGTGTGTATGAATTTTCAAAAGACTTTCGAAACGAAGGAATGGATCGGACACACAATCCTGAATTCACACAAATTGAATTGTATGTTGCATATAAAGACTACGAATGGATGATGAATCTTGTTGAAGAAATGATCGAAAAAGTAGCAATGAATTTACATGGAACAACTCAAGTAAAAACCGGAGCGAACATAATTGATTTCAAACGTCCCTGGAAAAGATATACGATGTATGAAGCCATTCAGCATTTTACAGGAGTGGATATTTCTGAAATGGATGAGACAGCCATGCGCAATGCAGCAAAAGGAATGGGGGTTGAACTGGATCAGACAATGGGACGGGGAAAAATAATTGATACTATATTCGGTGAGAAATGTGAACAGAATTTAATTCAGCCAACATTTATTACAGACTATCCTGTTGAAATGTCACCGCTTGCAAAAAAGCATCGCAGCAAACCTGGATTGGTAGAGCGCTTTGAAGCCATCTGCAACGGAAAAGAAATCTGCAATGCATTTTCCGAATTAAATGATCCGATTGATCAGAGAAAAAGATTTGAAGAACAACTAACACTTGGTTTAAGAGGTGATGAAGAAGCTATGCAACTTGACGAAGATTTTCTACGTGCCATTGAATATGGAATGCCTCCAACCGCAGGACTTGGAATTGGAATTGATCGTTTAACAATGATTATGACCAATCAGCCATCTATACAGGATGTTTTATTTTTTCCGCAAATGCGCGCTGAAGCAGTTGAAACATCAGGTATAAAAGAAACGGGGCTTTCTCATATTCCTTCGCCATGGAATGATGTGATTGCAAAAATGGGAGTTACTAATCTTGAGCAATTAAAAAATTTAAATCCCAATAAATTATTTAATGACCTTGGCGGGATGCGAAAAAAAATGAAATTAGATGTTCCGATGGTGAGTTTGGAGGATTTGAAAAGCTGGATGAATTAAAATATTTAAAATATGGCTCCAAAAAGAAACTGGGCTGAAGCAATTCAACCGCTTCTCAAAAAATATAAAAAGAAACAGCATCCGCTAGAATATAAAAGCCGTTATCAATTAGTGGTGATGGTGATTCTCTCTGCACAAGATTCCGACAGAAACATTAACAATATCGCGCCTGCTTTGTTCAATGCTTTTCCGGATATGGAATCGCTTTCGCGGGCAACACCTGATGCGCTTTTCCCATTCATCAGCAAAGTGCGCAACTTTGGCAATAAAACAAAATGGCTGACTGAGCTTTCACAAAAAATAAAAAATGATAAAAATATTCCGATTACAATGGAAGAATTAACTGCCTTGCCGGGCATAGGAAGAAAATCAGCTAATGTTATCAGGCGGGAGTCGGGAGAGAAACCGGAAGGTGTTATTGTTGATCTGCATGTAGTTCGTGTGGCTCCGAGAATTGGTATAGCATCGGGCACGGACCCTAAGAAAATAGAAAAACAAATTATTGATGCGCTTCCTCAAAAAGACTGGGATGCAGGAATGTGCATATCTTTTCTTGGTCGCGAAATATGCAGGCCCACTAACCCTAAGCACGAAGAGTGTGTGATGAATACGGTTTGTGAATATTATAAGGCGACTAAGAAGAAGTAATAGTGTTATTCGAATTGTAAAAAAATTCAGCATCGCAATTAAAAATTACCCCGGCAATGTCAAAAGAGGTTCAGGCAATGTAGAAAGTAAGTTAGTGGAAGTCGAAAGTAAGGCGGGGTATGTCAAAAGTACCGGGGCGAATGTCAAAAGTGTCTTAGGCAAAGTCGAAAGTAATTCAGGCAAAGTCAAAAGAGACTCAGGCAAAGTCGAAAGAGGTTCAGGCGATGTCAAAAGAATTTCAGGCAAAGTCGAAAGAGACTCAAGCAAAGTCGAAAGAAGGTCAACGAAGTTGTGTAAATAGCTCGTTTTCAACATATTTTAAAAAATGATCAAAAAATGAATCAAAAACCTCGGTAAACGCAATTATGAAGAAATTTTTAAAATATTTCGTGATCGTTATTGTTTTGATCGTGGTTATTTTCTTTTCGCTTGGACTTTTATTCAGATCTCATCAGTACACAATTTCCACAACGGTGAACGCACCGGTTGAAAAAACATTTGCAATTTTTAATGACACTACAAAATTGCATGAATGGCTTACCGGCTTCAAATACATGGAAAACATTCGAGGAAAGCCAAATGAGGTGGGGAGCAAATGGAAAGTTGTTTTCGTTGATCACGGGAAAGAAATTTCTATGAATGAAACAGTAACAGCATTCAAGCAAGATGAATTGGTTTCGTTCAATATTGCAAATGATTTTATGAAAAGTAAAAATGAAATCCGGTTTATTCCGAAAGGAAATTCAACTGAAATAATTGCCAAAGTGAGTTACAGGGGAACGCATATTATTCAAAAATCAATTCTTACTTTATTCAGCGGATCAGTGAAAAAACAGCAGGAGGAAAGTTATATTTTGCTGAAGCAGCTTGTGGAGAGATCTAATTGATTTTTTTCAGCCTTTCAAATCAGACTTCCGCTTCAAGTAAAGAAAATCAAAATAATAAACCGCCTTTACAGAAAAGCTGTTTAATTGCGGCAGGTTCCAGGTATTCTGCAAATTCTCCCTGTAGTTTTGAGTAATGAAAGGTCCATCATTTTCAATCGCATTTTTATAGGCAATGGATAAAGTGCTTCCGGGAGCAAACCTCCAAGAAAAAACAAAATCTATATTAAAAGCATTATAGCTGAAATCATTATTGCCTGTTTCTCCGGCAAAGTCAGAATAATTTCCCTCGTCCTCTAAAATAAAATAGCTCTTGTATTGCCCCGTCAGCCAATAGTGACGCACAGATACACTTGCAGATAAATCATTTTTAAAAATATACCGTGCCGAAACCCTGTTAGAGATCGTAATTAGTTTTCGTCCGCCATATAAGATGGAATCATCATCGAGGTATTTTACAAATCCGAAATTAAAAGGATCAAAGTAATACCCGAGGGTATAGTTTAGTGTAAACTTATCATTCACGCGAAGTCTTAAACTCAGATCGGTGTTATATCCTTCACTTTTAAAACGGTCAATAAAATTACTGATGTTTTGAGTCAGGTCAACAGCAAGCCGCTTGCGGTAATCGGAACTCACCCCGAAAAAAGCATACCAGTAACGCAATGTATTTATATATTTTCCATTAAGACGCGGATCATAGTCATAGCTGCTGAGCGGAGCAAAACCTCCGCCCCCGAAAATGGCATTATAGCTTAACAGGTTTGCAAAGGCATCCATGTTAATTTCAAAACTGGTTCTTTTCTTATGAATGAAATCAGTAGTATATTGAGTGCTGAAATTGAGGTTAGACTCCCTGAATATTTTATTCGGCTGGAATTGAAATAACGTTACATACAATTGGGTTCTTTCCCTATTGTTTGTAATGTAATATCCCATATCCAGTGGGTTATACGTGTCATTGATAACCCGCCTGCTGATACCTGCCTGCACATTGCCGCTTATTTTTCTCAAACCAAAAAAATATTTATAACCTGTTTCGTTATGGAGATTTACTGTAAAATCATCCGGGCGGATAAATTGCTGGCTGAATGCAAAAGTACCATCGGTGGCATACGTATTTTTTTTATTAGTAAAAGTAAAACCGGTTCCCGACACGTTTGCGTCATTATATTCTTTAGATCGTATCACATTTGTATTAATAAAATATACATTCGATGCCGACCCTATTTGCTGGTCGAGCACTATAGCATTAAAATTAGTGAGCGGCTCTGTTAATACTTTTCTTTTACTTCCCGAAGCATCTTCTATAGTTGCGTACATATTATCCGTAATTGCATTGAAAAATCCCAGCCCCAAACCTTTATCTGTTCTGCCGGTTATTTTAGTTGCGTTGAGCAATTCCACCTGCGATGGGTTGCCCGTTATTTTTTCACCGTCTGACAATTGTGATTGCAGATCATAGAAACCGGAAGGCACTTCCCCGATTCGTCTTGTATAAAATAAACCATCTTTACTAAACAAATCAGTTCCTTCTTTAAAAAACGAACGGTTTTCATTATAGGTGATTTCCTCGTAGCCGAGTGTTTTAATTTTATTATCCGATTGCACCTGCCCGAAATCAGGAAGCAGGGTCATGTCAAGAGTAAACCGTTCATCTATTCCGTATTTTATATCAGCGCCAACATTATATGAAAATGTGTTGGAATAGGAGTAGGTATTATTTGCATCATAATCCGGTGCGCGATCGGCATAAACGGAAACAAAAGGAGTGAGTGATAATCGCAATGGCGGATCAACTTTTTCAATTCCATGCAATGTCCCCCAGTAAAGCTGTGCATTATAAGCTACAGAAGGAGTAAGACACCACTGGTCAAATTCGCGGTTACGCCTTATGCTTCGCGTGATTTGTAATCCCCATGCCTGCACATCTTTTTTAGGGAAGCGGATAGCCGAATATGGAATTTTTATTTCTACTGACCATCCTTTTTCATTTATTTTTACATCGCTTTCCCAGACAGCATCAAAAGTTGCATCACTGAATTTTGAATCAGCCTGCACACCCGAAGCATACACCCCGAAATCATACGCATCCTGCCGTGCATTATAAGGATCAATTACAAAACGAAAAAAATCAGCGTTTAAATCTACAGCAGAATTTTGTCCTCCGTTAGGATCCTTGGCGTCACGCAAACCTAATTCATGCCGTATGCTGTCCGGTGCGCTGTCATACATCATCGCGCTTACATATATAGCGGTGTTATCATATACAATTCTGAATTCAGTTTTTTGTGTTGCTGCTGAACCTTCTATTGGTCGCGACATAACAAAGTCAGAAGCGGGTAAAACGTTTTTCCATACAGCATCATCAAGAACGCCATCAATCTTAGGAGTTTCGTTTACTCTTACCGCAGAATATTTTTTAGTAGTGTCAGGCGGTGGAGCCTGCTGGCTCTTTGCACAGGTAATCAAAGAATAAAATAGCAGCGAAAGAATTATTTTCTTCATAGGATCATTTTCTTACATGGTAAATTTAGTTCAGAAAGTGTTTTGAAAAATGCTAACAATTAGTTAACAACATCTTTATGTGGCAATGTGATCACATGAACGTAAGAACAAAACAGAACGTGTCTTTATAAAAATTTTATTTGCTGAAAATAATTTTCTGAGTGTAATTAAATTTATCGGTAGAAATTCTCAGAATGTAAAATCCATTCCTGAAAAAAGATTTGAAACGATATTGATTTGCAAATTCCTTTAAATAAGCATGATAAATATTATTTCCGGAAAGATCAAAAACATCAATAGAAAAATTGTCTGTCATTCTGTTAAAATAAATAATGTCGTTTCCATTTAAGATATTAGGATAAGCGTGAAAGTTATTTTGATAAGATGAAATTTCATTCACTCCAACCGGAATAGAAAGGGTATCATAAATAAGATAATACTGATCATCTATTCCGTAATTAGTTCCGGCAATAAGAAAACCTCCATATATAGAAGGGGAAATTTCAAAGCCAAAATCAAGTTGTGCAAAATCATAATAACGTTTTGAAACTTCATTGCCCGCAGAATCAATGTGAAGTAAAACAACATCAGTGCTTGAATCCAAAGAATTGTATCCATATCCTGTAATAAGGTAATGATCAGGAACGGGTTCTATAATAGAAAATCCCGCATCTCCATTATCAGTTGCCGAAATTGTTTTTGTCCATTGCACAATTCCTGACTGTGTAATTTTTGAAATCATTACATCAAAATAACTGCTGGTTGGAGTTGCACTTTCACCTACGAGTATATAATCTCCATTATGATTTACCATAATATTGCGGCAACCGCTGTTAAAGGTACTTACAATATCTGCATCCCAAATGGTGTTTCCGGCTGTATCAATCTTTAATACATATGCATTGTAATTCGATGATGCCGGAACAAGCTTATCTCCTGATAAAATAAAATCTCCATCAAGAGTTCTTTTTATTGCCATTGAAACATCATTGTCTAACCCGCCATAATTTGATGCCCAGATTAAATTTCCTGCAGTATCAATTCGTGCTATATAGATATCATTTCCCGATCCTGCACTTCCCGTTGCAAAACCGCAGCACATAAATCCATAACTTGAATCTGCTTCAATAAAAGCAAAGGATTCATTTGCAGAGGAGCTGCCGTATTCTTTTTGCCATAGAACATTACCCATTGTGTCAACTTTCAACACCAGCGCATCAAGATTACCGTTTTGATACATGGTTTGTCCGGCAATGTAAAATGCGTTGTTATGTAAAATCATTTTGCCGGAAGAGTAGCTTTGTAGTGAATCGTTGTATAGTTGCTGCCAGAGAATAGTTCCATTCAAGTCTAACTTGGTTAACGTTATTTCTGACAACAATTGTGCATTGTATTTATAACCGCAAAAGAAAATAGAGCCGCTGTTTAGCTGGATTACAGAAATACCAAATTCATTATGTAGTGAATCGCCAAATGATTTTTGAAACGGAAATGGCTGGGCATATAATTCTATGTGAAAAAGGAAATAAATACAGCATGGAATAAAAAGTTTACGAAGCATTTGTCTCATTCAAATTGTTCTTAAAAGTAATCAATTGATAAATACTTGCCAGGTGACTGAATAAAATTACAGGAACAACGAAAGCGGGCAGCCATACAAAAGGAAAAAAAGCAACTGCAACATTGGGCTGATCGAAAGCGAATTTTTGAAAAGCGAAGGGAGCAGACAACACAGCATTTATTACAATATTCAAAAGCAAACCAAGGCAGATAATGTTCCATACCAAAGCGACTTTCTTATTCCATATATTTTTAGTGAAACAAAAATAAGCAATGAGGGGAGCCGTAAGTCCTGAGAGAATATCAAAATTTCTTCCTTCAAAAGTCATCAACTGAGGGATTTGTTTATCAAAATATAATCCCAGTAAAATAAGTTCTACCGGAATTCGTACCACATGAATCCATGTTAATGTTTTTAAAGAAAAAACAATCAGCCATGCTTTTTTTTTTAAAATCATGATCAGAGATATTAAAAAAAATGGAGGACCTATTGCCAGGATGAACCTGGGAGGCATTCCGGTAAAGTTTAAATAATATCCTTTTACTGAAAGTGTCCATTGAAGAAAAAGCCACCCGACCAATATAATTACTAATGCAATTTTTATATGCCACGAAACTGTTCCGCGAATAAATGCTTTAATGAAAAAGAAAAAAGTGAGGGCAACTACCCACATAAAACAAATTGAAAGATCTGGTTGGTAAAGCGTATCAAACATGTTTAACCTTCAAATTTATATACGCCTTTGAGTGAAGAGTTGTTGTTCAAGGTCACCTTCAGATCGCGGAGCAGCCCGTCATGCACGTCATACACCCATCCGTGTATATACGGGAATTCACTTTTTTTCCACGCATCCTGCACAATGGATGTTGTGCACAAATCATGTACCTGCTGAATAACATTCAACTCTACTAAACGATTAGCTCTCTGAACGGGATTCTTTATATTCTCCAGCTCGTCAAGATTAATCTTGTAAACATCTTTAATATGACGCAGCCAATTGTCAATCAGGCCGAATTTTTTATTGCTTAACGCGGCATTTATTCCACCGCACCCATAGTGTCCGCAAACAATTATGTGTTTCACCTTTAAAACTTCCACAGCATAAGACAGTACACTGAGCATATTCATATCCGTATGAATAACCATGTTGGCAATATTGCGATGAACAAAAATTTCTCCTGCAAGCGTGCCTGTTATTTCATTTGCCGGAACCCTTGCATCCGAACAGCCAATCCACAAATATTCGGGTTGGTGCGCATTGGAAAGATTGGTATAAAAATCTTTATCCTTAATAAGCTGGCTTTCTACCCAGAGTTTATTATTTTTAAGTAACCTGCTGATATTATCGGGCATATTTTTTCAAAACTTTTCTAACCGGTTTTTATAAAGAAATCAACACTTCAGGCAAATGTAACATTTGGAAATGTTATTAAAATAATTTCCAAAAAAAAAATTCAAGATTAACTATGCCGGAAATCGTATTTGGAAATAGCGGTTAGTATTAACGTTTTTGGAAAATACGGGGTGAAATTTTTACCAAAAAAATAAGCTAAACTAATTTTCGGGAGTGCGCCCTTGTGAAAGCACTATTAATTGCAATGACAATTTGCTGGATGTAATCTTTTTGCTGGCTGATTACAGTATTTTTCTCACCTTCAGCAGTAGTAATCCGAACGGCATATTTAACATGCTTTGCTGCGGCCCAAATAACTCCAATTATCCCCAGCAACACTCCGACAACGAGGCACAGCTTATTCGAAGTAAAAAAAATATTTCCCACTAAAAGTACATTCACAGGCATTAACTTCATACTGCCGGTCACAATTCCAAAAATGCCTGCAATAATTACAAGTATTGAAGGAATTCTGTTTGGTGATATGAAATACATTTGACACCTTGTTACACCATTCAATTTATAATGCCTGTTGCCAACAATTAATTGTTCAGGTGTTACCTTTACTTCATGACCATCTGAATAAATTACACTTTCGTATGCCATAACTTTTATTTTTTCAACCTTAAATCGGGTCGTTTCCATCAAAACATTAAAAAATTATGCCTTCGCAAGATTTTGCAGAAAAAAAACAAAATTTTTTAGTTTTTGAAACTATATTTTTCACCAGTTATTCCTGAGATAAAAAACATTAACTTTACGCCAAGCGAATTATTTTTATTTAACAATTTAACAAAAGCATTTATCCATGAAAAAAATTATATTCTTCTTTATCGCAATCTTTATTACACTGTATTCCAAAGCACAGTTTGTAAAAACTACTGCGGTTGCCGGGCTTTCTTATCCTGTTGCATTTGATTGGATGCCTAACGGCAATTACCTGATTACCCTGAAAGGTGGAAGTGCCTTCCCTGCTGCGAATGCAAAAATACAAGTCTATTCCCCGACCGGGCTTTTTTTGAATACGTTTTACAATCTTACCGATTCCACCGATGCTGATTTTGAAAGAGGTTTGCTGGGTGTTTGTGTGGACCCTAATTTTTCTGTCAATCATTATGTGTATGCTTATTACAATCATAATTTTAATGGCGATGAACGCATCCGTGTCATACGGTTTACCGAAACAGCAAATATTGGAACCAATCCGACTATGATTCTTGATATTGATGTTTCCAATTCTATTGCGGGCAATCACGTGGCAGGCAATGTGCACATGCATGCATCCGAACCCGACATGTTGTATGTGGTGATTGGCGATGTTGCAGTATCCTCCAATGCACAATTGCTGACTAATCCTTATGGAAAAGTTTTAAGAATTCATACAGATGGTACTATCCCCGCAACCAATCCTTTTTATGATGATGGCAATCCGCTTACATTACAGGATGATCGCATCTGGTCTTACGGTCATCGAAATCCGTTTGATTTTTGTTTCAGTCCTGTGAATGACGGTTTGTATGTGGCCGAAAACGGGCTCAATACATGGGATGAAGCGAATCTTATTCTTCCCGGTCATAATTACGGATGGAATTCATGCGAAGGAAATTTTCTTATTAATTCTTCAAGTAGTCCATGCACCAATCCTGCATTTACTCCTCCTATAGCAACATGGCATTCTCCTGTACCTTCTGTTACAGGGATTATGGTTTATTCAGGAACTGTTTTTCCCCAATTGGATAATCACCTGCTTGTGGCTGATAATAACGTTGGTAATATTCATGATTGCGTGCTTGGCAATGCTCCGGCTTATGATACTGTTACGAGTAATACTGTTTTATTAAACGTTATGGCAGGTGCCGGTTTAACAACTATCAGGCAGGGAACAGATGGCTGCATTTATGCGATGAGGGGCGGCTATACAACAGCAGGAGCAATTTATCGCTTATGTCCTCCCGGTCTGGATGTGAATGAAATTTCAACTCCTGTTCAGTATGCTTCTGTTATTCCAAATCCGTCTTCATCGGGCGCTGATCTTTATATTACTCTTTCATCGGCCGAACACGTTACTATTGATATGAATGATATTACAGGAAGAAAAATTTCAACCGTGTTTTCAGGAAACCTTGCTGCTAAGAATCATGTTTTGCATTTTGAAACATCAGGGCTGAGCAACGGAAATTATTTACTTAATATCCGCTTGTCAAACCAGGTAAAGGTTCTTAAAATAGTGGTGATTAAGGAATAATTGCTGAATTGCTGAATAGCTATATTGTTAAATTGTTATGGGTTATAACAAGAATATTTTCAACAATAATTGAACAATATAGCAATATAACTATTAGATCATCTTAGAGTTTGATTATTTTATAAACCGCCAGCTTGTTTTCGGAGCGAAGCTTCAGAAAATAAATTCCGTTTCTGTGATGTGATAAATTAATTTCTTTGCTGAGAGAATTCTTATCCGCTGTAAAGCGCTCTGATAAAATCACACTTCCAGACAGATCGGTGATTTGACAAACAAAAACTTTTCCATAACCGGGTTCCACAGTCAAATTAAAAATACCGCTTGAAGGATTTGGAGCGATTGAATTTTGCCCTTTCGCGAAAACGGAAATTCCATCCGGTTCGGCTGATATTGAAACATCGTCAACAAAATAATATGCGCCAAAGCTTCCGGTATTGCCCACCGTTGTTACTGTTGTGGATGCATCGTCATTAAAGTTACCGATAGTGAAATATTGTTCTCCCCCTGTTGCGATAAAAGTTCCTGACACAAGCATCCATGCTGTGGTGCTGCCAAGTACACCGCCTGAGTTTTGTATTTGCGGGGTAACAGGTATATGCAATGCGTTAGGATAAGGGCCCGGAGGCGATGAACTGAAATAAGCCCCCAGTTCGTTCACTGCCTGGATGTATCCGTCATTGAGGCTCACATAAAATTGCAAGGTATATTGAGTTCCGGCAGCAAGCGGTAATGAAAGTTTTCCTGTTGCATACTCGCGGTATTCGGTTCCATAGTTGTAAGCGATAATGCCAAGATATGCATCTCCTCCATGAGGTGCCTGACTGACAGGAGGAATTAAAGCGCAATTACTATTGTAGTAGTCCGTGCTGCCATACGATGGTTTCCACCAGTCATTAATAAAGGTGCTGTCAAACTGCCCGAAGCCGGGGCAAGTTATATAGTTTTCTAAACCGGGATTAATAACCAGGTTCTGAGCAAAGCTATCATTGATAACTATGGAAACGAAAATGAGGATTTGATATGTTATTTTTTTCATCATGATATTTTTTGTTGCGCATGTCTTCAGAAAGAATTTAATGCAAACTTATGATTCTTTGATTTCTTTCTGCCCTTTCCTGTTTCGCCAAAGCTAAGAAAGAATTCTTTCTTTTTTTGCATTGCTGTTCGGCCGGGGTGAGCACAATGCCGTGAAGTTTTCTGAAGTTGCCTTTATGTCAACACGAAGTGCAGGGGCAAATGTTTGAATGTTATTTTTGTTTGAGCAAATACTCGCGGCATAATTTCAAATGTACATCTTGTTTACAGAAATGTCCGCGGCATTTGCACGAATGTTTATTTTGATTGTTCAAATGGCTGCTGCATTTTCTTAAATACACTACAGTAAATTTTTTATTTAACTTGTTGATTTTGTTATGTTTTGGTATAAAATTTATTTACCCGGAGCATTAAACTTAATTATTTTTCAATTAAAATGAAACATTTTTTTGTGAATTTAATATAAGGAAAGCAAAAACCGGATTCTGAAAAGAAAAACCTTACGACATTTAATTACGGCAAAAGTTAACTATTAAACTCACTATATACAATGAGAAAAAGATTGAAAGAACAAACGGATTCGATGACTGCATTTTTTAATTTTTGCAAACAACCGGAGCATGTTCCTATATGGGAAGGGCTTTCGGGGTTTGCAAACGGAGTTTCAGCGCTCGATCTTAAAATTCAAAAGATTATTTTTACTGAATCGGAACAGGAAAAAAATAATAAGGGTGTGACGGAAACCAAGAAAAGCAGGAAAACCGATATGGCGATCAAAGCATCTGCTATAGCAGCGGGTTTAGAGGCGTATAGTATAGATAAAGGGGACCAAAACCTTCTTAAGTCCATGAACATTACTTTTTCGGATATTATGAGAGGGATGAATGCCAGCGCTCTTACCAAAGCGAAATTGGTTTATGATACGGGAAAGGAATTGCCGCCAGGTGAAATAGTTTCTTATGGCATTACGGATGATATACTTTTTTCCTTAAATAAATCCGCTGAAAGGTATTCCGAAGTGGCTTCGAGCACACGGCTTGTAATTACAAACAAAACAAAATTAACAAATAATTGCGCGTGTTTAGTGAAAGAAGCAAACGCTATTATGCGCAAACAACTACTGAAAATAGGACGGTGTTTTAAGGAAGCACATCCTGATTTTTATGAAGGATTGGTTATGAATGCAAAGGTTTACAGCCATTCGGTGCATTCTAAAATAAGAATAACGGCAGAAACGGGCGAACCTGCAAATGCTGTTGCTGAAGCTGCGGTTATTATTGAGGGAACTATATTAACCGGGGCAACTAACGTAAAAGGAAAGTGTACTGTTTCGGAAGTTCCTGAAGGCGAACGGCAGGTAACTGTGATAAAAGGGAATATGCGAAAAACATTTAAGGTTAAATTTAAACGGGGGCTTTCTATAACCCGGAAGGTGGATCTTGATCCTGTTTTTGATTTGCAGGAGCCGGAGAAGGTTGGTTAAAAGCAGGGGTATTGAGAAAAATGAACGCAGAACGGTACAAACCGGGGAGTAAAGTTTTTAAAGCAAAATTATTTCGCAAGCCCTCTTGGAATATTCGGACTTTCAGGGTTTACAGAAAGCTTCAAAAGTTTTGGGAGTATAACCAAATCCATGTCTTCCATAGGCACAGCACCGAGCAGCACTTCATTTCCCATTATAAGCGCTCCGACAAAACAATTACGGTTTTCAAAAGTTATTCTTACAGGACCCGCATACGGTACAGTATGTGAACTTCCATCTGCTGTGGTTGCCTCGCGTGTTTCCAAAACTGTTAATTGAAGCTGAGTTGCAAGGTGTTGTGGAATTACTAAATAAGTAGAACCGCTGTCTGCAAGACATTTTACGGTCAGTGGTTTCAAATTGGTATTTACCGGATTTGATAATGTAATTTCAGAATACACAAGTCCCATAACTTATTTATTTATTTTGTTCAAAGTTACCACTTGTTGATAGAGAAAGCAAATTGCAAACTCATACAAACGTATGATTTTTTGATTTCTTTTTGCACTTCTCGTTTTTAACTATACATTTGTTTAACTAAACCTTGCAAATGAAACACTATTACAAAAAAATTCTGCTTGTTTTTTTCTTTTTGTTTCAGTTTTCTTTTTCGAAAGCGCAGTGGGTAACGATACCTGATTTCGGATTTGCTTTTTTGCTTCAAACTAATTACCCTTTTTGTATGAATGGAAACATGTTGGATACAACATGTACTTCAGTGGTGAATGCATCTTATATGAACTGTAGTTCAGGTAATATTTCAGATTTGACAGGAATTCAATATTTTGATAATTTGCAAATTTTAGATTGTAGTGGTAATTCATTAACAAGTTTGCCTAATCTTCCAAATTCATTATTACATCTTAGATGTGGGGGAAATAACCTAACTAACTTACCTAATCTACCTAATAATCTTGAATATCTTAATTGTTTGGGTAATCCCCTAACAAGTTTGCCTCTATTACCAAATGGACTGGATACACTTCTTTGCAATGCAGATTATTTTTCAACGCTTCCACCCTTACCAAGTAACTTAATCGTACTTACCTGCGGTGGTATTGCGTTAGATAGCATACCTCCTCTGCCTTCTTCTCTAAAAGTCTTTAACTGCAATTCCAGTACGACCCTTATAAATCTTCCGACATTACCTAATTCATTAGTTGAATTATACAGTGAGTTTTGCTTTTCATTAAATTTACCTACAAGTTTACCTGATTCATTGAGGATTTTTAATTGCTATGGGTCCGACTTTACTAATTTACCATTTCTGCCTGATTCATTAAAGGAATTAAATTGCCGGCAGAATCAATTGACAAATCTGCCTTCCCTTCCTCCCACATTAGAGTATTTTAATTGTGTTGAAAACGGTATAGGGTTCATTCCGGCATTGCCATCCACTTTGACGGAATTATGGTGTAATTCAAATCTGCTTACAGTAGTTCCTGTATTGCCAAATTCTTTGTTTGCCCTTGGTTGTGCAAATAATCAGTTGAGTTCTCTTCCGGTTTTGCCTCCTGCATTATGGTTTTTAGATTGTGGCTCAAATCCAATAATCACTTTACCGTCTTTACCAAAAAGCATAAGAAGGTTTTTTTGTGCCTTCTCTCAAATTCTATCAGTTCCCGAAGTCCCCGATTCACTTATAACTTTTGAAGTTAACGATAATCCACAGTTGCTATGTCTGCCTAAACTTAACTATGTTGAAGTATTAAAATTTTTCAATACTGGTATAATCTGTTTGCCCAATTATGGTACGGTACAAATTAGCGCTCCGCTACTTTCTACATTGCCACTTTGCAATCTATTCAATTCAAACGGATGTGATGTATATTGGAACATAAGCGGAAAAGTATATGGCGATACCAATTCTAATTGTACTTTCGAAACAGGAGAATTTGGAAATCCTAATATGAAATTAATACTTGATAGTGCCGGAACTATGATTCAACAAACTTATACAGTCGGTGAAGGATTGTATTCTTTCGATACCGATACAGGAACTTATACTTACACAGTGGACACAACCGATTTGCCTGTTTTGGTTACGTGTCCTGCTGCGGGTTTTCAGACTTCTGTGCTCACTGCAATTGATTCAATGGATTATGATATGGATTTCGGAATGC
>JBDSOU010000222.1:0-16890 GCA_039914625.1 Bacteroidia bacterium
AATATTTTGTGGAACACGTGTGAAGTGTCGTGGAGATGATAAATTTCTTGTGGAGCACGTGTGAAGTGTCGTGGAGACGATAAATATCTTGTGAAGCACGTGTGAGGTGTCGTGGAGATGATAAATTTCTTGTGGAGCACGTGTGAAGTGTCGTGGAGACGAAAAATATCTTGTGGAACACACGTGCAGTCGTGTGGAGACGAAAAACTTCTTGTGGAACACATGTGAAGTGTCGTGGAGATGATAAATATCTTGGGGAGCAGGTTTGAGGTTAACGAGGCTATAGGTGGGGAGTTGGAATGAAAAGATAAACAATGCCTTTTTGAAAAAAATCACTATTTATACTGAAAATGAAGTATTTAAGCTGTATTTGATTAAGAAATCAATACCTTTTACCTTAAACTCTTCTCACTGGGACTCCACCCCGCTCACTTTGATTTCGATCCGGTTGTTTATACGGTGGTCTTCCTCAATACAAAGTATGCCGTTTACACAACCATTTAAAAGGCGGGTTTCGCCATAACCTTTAGTCACCACCCTGCGGGGAGGAATTCCTTCTTTAATTAAATATTTTTCAATTTCCTGAGCCCGGTTTTGCGTAAGCAAAAGATTGTCTTTGTCATTACCCCGTGAATCTGTATGGCTGGTTATTTCAACCGTAATACCGGAATTGTCTTTCAACCATTGTGCAACAGAATCGAGAGCTTGAGTTACAGCATGTGTTAATTTGTAATCATGCCTTGAAAATATCATGCTGTAGCTGATAATAGATTTGCCTACATTTATTTTATCGAGCCTGTAATTTTCAGTAAAGGTATGCGATTCGCGCTGCCCTGCCGTTGACAGCGAGGCAAGATAAGCATAGTACCCGCTTTTGCGGACAGCAATTTTATAGGTTCTATTTTGTTCAAGAGAACATAAATATTTTCCATCTTGTGAACTTACAGTCATGGTGTCCTTCTGAAACTGGTCTTTAAAAAAGATTTTGGTTTTTCCCAACGGCACTGATGTGAGCTTGTCGGTAATAATTCCGCTGACAGAAATTTTAGGAGGATTTTTTGTAAAACTGAATATTTTATCAACGCCTGATAGTCTGTCCGAAGAAAAATAACCATTGAGTTCGGTACTGTCTATAATAAACCCGAAATCATCATGTGAAGTATTTACAGGATATCCAAGATTGACGGGCGTTCTCCAGCCATCGCCATCAAAGGTGGCCATAAAAATATCGAGCCCGCCTAAACCATAGTTTCCGTCAGAAGCAAAATATAAAGTTGAATCATTTAAGATGAAAGGAAACATTTCATTGCCCGGAGAATTTACTTTAGGACCCATATTTAGGGGAGTGCCCCAATTGCCCTTTTCATTCTTTACCATATATAAATCGGTGCCGCCATAGCCCCACGGCATATCTGACACAAAATACATAACCGTTTCATCCACAGATAAAGCGGGATGCCCGCAAGAGTATTCATTACTGTTAAAGGGCATTTCAGAGATGAGCGCCCATTCACCACTAACAGAATTTCCTTTATATATTTTCAACAGGTTAAAATTCTTTTTATTTTTATTTGCAGTAAATCCGGTGTAATCATTTCTTGTAAAATAGATAGTATTATAATCTTTAGTGAATACGACAGGCCCTTCGTTATATAAACCGTTGATGTCGCCTCTGAGCATTTCCGGATCCAGCCAGTTTCCCTTATCTGTTTTTTTTGCATAAAAAAGATCGAGGAATGGTTTACCTGTAAAGTCAGAACGGAGCGAACTTTTTCCGGGTGCTGTCCGGTCAGATAAAAACACAATGCCTGAACGGAAAAACATAGTGCTGAAACTGGAAACTCCTGCAATGTTTAACGGAAACAAAGAAACATTATAAGAGGTGGTATCAGCAAAGAATGATTGGACCGAATCGCATGAAGCCATCATTCGTTTTGCCTTTTCATCGTTGCTTACAAATTGTAAATAATTACTGAATGCTGTTTTTGCTTCACTGTATTTTCCATTTTCCATTAATGCTTCAGCATAGTAAAGCTTGTATTCAGGGAGGGCATCGGGAAGCTTCACTATTTCTTTGTACCACTGTTCAGCTTTGGCTGAATTGTTGGTTCTTCTATAGGAGTCTGCCAGCCTTATCATTGCAGGCGAATCGTATTTTTTGCTTAAAACAGATTCATATTTAACAATTGCATCGGCAAAAGCATAATCTTCGTAATAGTTATTGGCAGTTCTCAACTTTACGGAAAGACATCCGGCAGCGAAAGCACTCAAAGCCCCACAAGCTAAAATGAGTTTAAACCGTGCATGGTTTTTCATAGCTATAGAAAGCGGTTAAAAATAACGTGGAGTTTTCATTTTTAAAACATTATAGCCAAAATCATATCCTATCATAATCTCATGTGAGCCGGATGAATAGTTTTTTAACTCCGATAACGTATAATCATAAGAATACCCGATTCGCATCTTGCGATTTACCTGGTATTCAAAGATGCCAACTATGGCATCACCCGAACGATACGATACTCCTGTCCAGAAAATACTGCTTAGAAGAAAGTTCAGGTTCAGATCAAATTGGACAGGCGCATTCTGAACATATTTTATAAGAAAAGAAGGGCGGATAACAAAATCACGGTTTCCTTCCAAAATAATTCCCCCGTTCAGATAAAAATGCCTGCTCAAATGGTGAACATCATCCTGGTTTACGTGAAATGTCTGAATAGAATCATAACTCAGCAATTGCGGAATGGAAAAACCTGCATATACGCGCTCAGCATAATAATAAGCGCCAAAACCAAAATTGGGCTGCAAAGTGGTTAACGTATTTGCTTCATATACCGGGTCATTTGCATCCCATACCTGCAGCTCTGTAAAATTGGATTTCAGGTAAGAAAAACCGCCTTGCAAACCCAAAGATAATTTTGCATTCCCTTTTCCCATCGGGAGATGATAGGCATAGCTTGCAAAAACATCAGTTTCATTAGTAATACCAATTTTATCGGAAGAGATCATAAAGCCTAAACCAACTTTCTTTTTCCTCAGCGGGCCGTGAATGCTTGCATTCTCTGATAACGGAGCCCCTTCATAACCTGCCCATTGCTTGCGAACCATTAAAGTCGTGCTCATGTAATCCTTGCTCCCTGCATAAGCGGGATTGATTACTAATCCGTTAAACATATACTGACTCATAACCGGTATTTGCTGAGCATTGCTTTTCAGTAAAAAAGCAAATGTTAAAAATATAGATAATAGTAAATACCTGATCATACCACGTAATGAAACCCGGAAGCAGAAAATCTTAAATTGCAAGCTGTTCATGAGACTAAAGATTTAATATTAGTAACTATCTTCTCAGATCAATATATCCTGTGAAAACCTTAGTAATTTCTTTTATTTTTAATATCACGAAGTACGTACCTTCAGGTAATAAGTCACCCGATTGGTTTGTTCCCTCCCAATTATTTTGGTATGGGCTTTGTTCAAACACTTTGTTTCCCCAGCGATTATAAATGAGAATGCTATTCTGGTAATAATCACCAAGTCCCTGTACATAGAATACATCATTTTTGCCATCCCCGTTAGGAGTGATACCCGTAGGCATCTGAATTGCTTCGAGACAATCTGATGGATCTCTTAACGTAATGGTAACAACTGCAGAGTCAATGCAAGTGCCATTCATTACTGTCCATAAAAACTGGTTTACACCCGGGCTTAAAGAAATAACTGCAGTTTGCGCTACTGATGAATCAACAAGAATACTACCGCCATTGATAATAGCCCAGAAACCTGAACCGAATTGAGGAGGAACAGCTGTAAGAACAACACTATCATTACAAACGATTCGGTCAGCACCTGCTATAGCTGTAATAGCAGAATTTACCCTTATAATAATTTGCGACAAAACAGAACAAGAATCATCACTTACAATCCATTGGAAAATATTGTTATTGTCAACGCTCAAATTAGTTACTGGCGTTACCGGAGAATAGGGAAACAGCACAGTACCATTTCCTCCTGCTACAATCCAATGCCCCGTCCCGTAAGCCGGAGTATTACCATGAAGGGTATCAGCAGTTTCACCGCAAATTACATAATCGCTTCCGGCATTTGAAATTAATTCAGGAGGCTCAGTTAATGCAAAAATTGAATCCTTTGTACATCCGTGCGCATCGGTAACAGTAACGGTATAAATACCGGCAGGTATATTAGTTAAATTCTGACTTTGGTTTGCGTTATATGACCAAAGATACGTGTAAGGCGAAGTTCCGCCTGAAGGAATAATAGTAATGGAACCATCACTGCCTCCATGACATTTAATATTATAAATACCATTTTGCAATGGAATACTTGCAGGAATATTTAACGGCAGCGGTTCAAATATTTTTACAGTCCGGACACTGACACAATTATCAGAGTCTGTAATGGTCAGTGTATAATCTAACCCGGTCGGAAGACCAGGAAGATTGCTGATAAGAGGCCCGGTTTGCAGAGTATTTGACCACGAATAAACATAAGGCGGACTTCCACCACTTACACTAACGCTGATGAACCCGTCATTTACCCCAAAGCAACTAACCATTCCCGAATCAATTACAGTAATGACAGGAGCTGAAATGTTGCTTAAATTAGCGATAGAAGAGTCTTTACACAGATTGGCATCCGTAACTGTAAATGTATAGCTTCCTGCCGGAAGATTTGAAAGACTGTTAGTCGTTTGACCTGTATTCCAACTATAAGTATAAGTTAAACTTCCGGTTCCTCCGGTAACAGTTGCAATAACAGATCCATTTGAGGAATTGCATGAAGGGGGAGTAATAAAGAAACTGATTACTATATCCGGAGGTTGCGTGATAGTATAATTTTGGGTGACTGTACAATTGAAAGCATCTGTAACAGTAACGGAATACAAACCCGCACCAACATTAATCAAATCCTGGCTGGTAACAGTAGGAAAGGTATTCGACCATAAGTACGAATAAGGTAAGGTTCCATTGTTGACAGTGATATTAATACTTCCTGTCAGGTCACCAAAACATTTTACATTGGTAATAACAACACCTGAGATTGCAGGACCATTCGGGTTAATAACAATTGTTACAGTATCTTCTTTGCAACCATGAGAATCAGTCACTGTAACTGTATATGTACCTGCAGATATTCCAGATATTGTCTGTGTTGTTTGCGCATTTGACCATAGATATGTATATGGTAAAGTACCTCCAATAGCAGAAACCGTTGCAGTACCGGTTGATGCATTGCAATTTGAAGATGTAGCTCCGGGGGTAAGAACCAGCGAAGCAGGTTCGTTAATCACCTGGGAAATAACATCTATACAATTAGCAGCATCCGTTACAGTCAGGGTATAAGTTCCCCCGTCAAGGTTAATTGTATCCTGCCCGGCCGCACCTCCGGGAGACCAGAAATATGTATACGGCTGCAATCCTCCTGTAGGGGTCACATATATAGCTCCGTCACCCGCCCCCTGACAACTGACATTTTTGACTGAATCAATAATGACATTCGGGCCTCCGACATTTGAAACATTTGCGTTATCAATATAGGTACAGGAGTTAAAATCGGTTATAGTAACAGTATATGAACCGGCTATCAAACCACTGATGCTTTGAGTGGTTTGCCCATTATACCACAAATAAGTATAAGGAGAAACTCCGCCATAGGGATAAACTATAGCAGCTCCGTTTGAGCCACTGCAGGTTGCGTCAGTTATAACAATGGAATCAAGCAAAGCAGCAGGTTGAGATATGGTAATTGTATCTATTGATAAGCAAAGATTTGCGTCAGAAACTGTTATTGTATAAGTTCCGGCAAGAAGGTTTGAAATGTCCTGGCTAGTAAAACCGTTAGACCATAAATACCCATAACCGGGTGTTCCACCTGCAACAGAAATAAATATAGCTCCGATATTGTTTCCATTGCATTTCAGATTATGAATTGAATCTACATTGATTGAAGGAGGAGGCTCATTGACCACAGAATCAGTGGATATAATGGTGCATCCGTTTCCATCAGTAACTGTAACAGTGTAAATTCCTGCAAAAAGATTAGTGATGCTTTGGGCAGTAGAAGGAATAGACCATTGATAGGAATATTGAGATCCTGTGCCGCCAAAAGGAAAGGCTGTAAGTGATCCGTCTGCATGGTTGCAGTGAGCATTAACCACAGAAATAGAATCATTCAAAGGAGCTAAAGGTTGATGAATAGTATCTGTTACAGAAGCCGTACAATTATTTCCATCTGTAACAATAACTGTATAAATACCTGCAATAAGATTTAATCCATCCTGGATAGTATCGCTATTTGACCATTGATAAGAATATGGAAGAACGCCTGATGTTACAGTTATATAGATAGCCCCGATACTGTCGCCAAAACATTTAATGTTTTTCACGGAATCAACAATTATCACAGGAACTCCGATATTAGGAATTATCACAGTGTCGGTTATGAAGCAGTTTTTTGAATCTGTCACTGTCACTGTATATGTTGCAGCAAAAACATTTGAAATGGTCTGTGTAGTTACTGAATTTGACCATAAATAAGTAAACAGCGGTGATCCCCCATAAGGAAATACTGTAGCGGATCCTGTTGGACCATTGCACGTAGCAGCTGTAAACTGAATTGAATCGTATAATATCAATGGTTCAGTTACTGGAAAAATTGCAGAGGTATCGCTACAATTATTGGTATCTGTTACAATAACAGAATAATTTCCTGCAACAAGGCCCGTATCATCCTGAGTGGTAAAAGCACCGGGTGTCCATAAATAATGAAAAGGAGCTGTACCCCCGGAAATTGAAATATAAATTGCACCATTACTCTGACCGTTACACTTTACATTTACAATAGAGTCTAATTGAATAACCGGAGCAGTAATATTTATTACAGTTGCTGAAGACGTTTTAGTACAACTATTGCTGTCACTAACAGTAACGGTATATGTTCCGGCAATTAAGCTGTCAATAGTTTGTGACGTTTTTCCTGTTGACCATAGAAATGTATATTGCGGTGTTCCCCCAAGAGGATAAACAGTAAGAGAGCCGTTTCCATAACCGCATGATTCATTAATTACATGAATTGAATCATTCAAGGAAGTGGCTGGTTGAGTAATAGTGAAAACTGTCTGAGAATTACACAAATTCGCATCAAAAATAATTACTGTATAATTTTGAGGAGAAAGACCGGTTGTATCCTGTCCGGTTGATCCTCCCGGAGTCCAGACATATGTATAAGGACCTGTTCCCCCAACTACTGAAATGTAAATTGCCCCGTCATTCGCTCCGAAGCAGCTTACATTTTTTAATGAATCAACTTGAGCGGTTGGATTTCCCGGAGAGATAACGGAATCTATTCCAATAGCCTGACATCCGACATTGTCCGTCACTGTTACCGTATAGGTACCGGGGAACAAACTAACAATGGTTTGATTCGATCCGCCACTGGACCAGGAATAACTATAAGACAATACTCCTCCCGAAGCATAAACAGTCGCGGTTCCATTTGAGCCGTTGCAAGTTGAAGGAGTGGTTACAATTGAATCAACCTGAAGTAAAGCGTTTTGTAAGACGTTTGTAGAAGCAATTACCGAACATGAATTATTATCAGTTACAATTACAGAGTAAGGTCCTGCAGGTATAGTATCAATATCTTGGGTGGTTTGACTATTTGACCATAAATACCCATAAGGTAAGCTTCCCCCAGTAACGTCAATATAAATTGCGCCTGTACTATCTCCAAAACAGCTTACATTTTTAATAGAATCAATAGCTACAACCGGTCCGTTGGTATTTCCAACAAAAGCGTTGTCAATTTTTGTACAACCATGTGCATCTGTAATAGTAACTGTATAGGTATTTGCTGCCAAACTACTAATTAACTGGGTTGTAAATCCATTTGACCATAAATAAGTATATGGACCAGTGGCATCATAACCATAAACTGTAGCTGTTCCATTTGATTGTCCGCACGTTGCATTGGTGATAGTAAGAGAATCATTTAACTGGGTCGGTTCAGGAACCTGAATACTCACAGTTGCAGAGCAGAGTAAATTATCTGTTGCTGTTACAGTATAGGTGTTCGCAGTAAGTCCGGAAATATCCTGTGTAGTCGCACTATTTGACCATATATACACTACAGGAAGAACAACACCGATTACAGAAATATCAATTGCACCGTCATTACCACCAAAGCACGTTACCGGAGTTATTGAATCAACATTGATACTGCATATTCCTGCAACAATCGCAGTCGTATCTATTACGCATGCATGACTGTCCGTCAACGTAAGGCTATAGGAACCCGGCAACAAAGAATCTATTAAAGATGTTGTACTTCCGTTAGACCATGAGAAAGAATATGGCATTGTACCGCCCATAACAAAGGTCTCAATACTTCCATCAGGAAGTCCGGTTGAAGGAACAATAATCAAAGTTAATGTGATCGAATCAGGTTGATGTATAGAATCTGAAATGGATGCTGAACAAAGATTTACATCAGTAACAGTTACGGTGTAATTTCTTGCAGGAACATTGATCAGGTCTTCTGTAGTAACACCGTTTGACCATAAATAAGAAAATGGAGGAGTTCCGCTGCTTGTTGTTACGTTTATATAACCATTGCTGTCGCCATAGCAACTGACATAATTTATTGCAGTAGCCGTGATAACCGGTGGAGGTAAATCAATAACAGTTGCCGAATCTGTTCTGGAACAAATATTTGCATCCGTCACCGTTACACTATAGGTTGCTGCTGCAAGCGCTGTTGCTGTTTGTGTCGTTTGTCCGTTTGACCAGAGGTAGCTGTAGGGTGAAGTTCCCCCGGCAGGTGTGGCTGTGGCTGTTCCGTTTGCAGTGCCGCAAGTGGAATTGGTCGGAGATATTGTTGTACTCAATGCCACAGCAGGTTGGGTGATGGTTCCTGAAACAGTCGCTGTGCAACTGTTATCATCCGTAACGGTAACAGTATATGTTCCGGAAATTACATTTTGCAAATCCTGAATTGTCGTTGCATTCGACCACAGGTAAGTTAATGTTCCTGTTCCCCCTGTTGCAGTGATAAAAATATCCCCCGTGCTTTCCCCAAAACAATTTTCATTGTGTATGGAATCAAGAACTGCTATCGGTCCGTTGGTGTTAGAAACTATTTGCGAAGCAGAAGTGGTGCAGCCGTTATCATCCGTCACGGTAACGGTATATGTTGCAGCAGCAAGTGCCGTTGCAGTTTGTGTTGTTTGTCCGTTTGACCAAAGGTAAGAATAGGGAACAGTTCCTCCTGCGGGAGTTGCTGTGGCAGTTCCGTTTGCAGTGCCGCACGTGGAATTTGTGGATGAAGTGGTTGCACTCAGTGCAGCTGCAGGCTGGGTGATGGTTCCTGAAACAGTCGCTGTGCAACTGTTAGCATCTGTAACGGTAACAGTATATGTTCCGGAAATTACATTTTGTAAATCCTGAACAGTTGAGGCATCGGACCATAAATATAAATAAGCCTGTACTCCTCCTGTGATGCTGATTCCGATGAAACCGTTGTTGCCGCCAAAACACAAAATATTTGCGATTGAATCAATAGTAATTCCGATTGGATCAGGCTGAATCAAATCAATGTTTGAAAAGACTGTATCACTATTTGCATCAATAACACGAACTGAATAATTGCCTGCTGTAAGTGTGTCAATATCTTCCGTGACTTCTCCGTTTGACCATAAAACATCGAAAGGAGGCAGCCCTCCGGTTATTGTTAAATCAATTGAACCATCACTGTCACCGTTGCAACTGATGTTGAATCCATTGAAATCAGAAGCTCCAAGTGTAAGGACAGGAGGCGCTGCAAATTTCTTATTTGAAGAATTAAATTTCTTAATGACGGAAGATTCTGCGGTAAAAGAAAAAAACAAAAAGAAAACACACAATGCTGAAAAAATATTTCGTGCTGCAACTTTCGGAAAAAAGAAATTCAACAAATTCAAGTAAAAAAATTTCATACGGGATTAAAGTTAATTCGAGCTCTTGTTATTTTATGTTTAAAGGCTAAAATGGTAAGCTGAAATTCTCGCCTAAATTAGGTAAAATTTCTGTTTAAACATCCAAAAAACGCTTAATTGAAATCAATAGAAAAATTATTTTCAAAAAAGTATTTGTTTCTCATTGAAAATGAGGCAATGAAAGAGTTTCATAAAGAATTTAAAATCATAAGTTGTTGGAAATTTCAATAAGATTAACGTATTATGTTTTACTGATGCAACTCAAATAAACGTGTTAAAGCAGCCCAATCAGAAATCCCGGGGCGATTCCAATTGCAAGTGATAATATTCCGGTTAATAAGAGAACTAAAAAATTGATCCCTTCAAATGAAAAATTTTTATTTTCCTTTCCGTCCGGCTGATACATTGCAATGATTACTCTGAAATAATAATATACTCCGATAAGCGAACTCAAAACAGCAATTAGAACCAGCCATGTTAAATCGCTTTTTAAAGCAGCATAAAAAATATAATACTTCGCAAAAAAACCGGCAACTGGCGGAATTCCTGCCATTGATAAAATTAAAATTGAAATTAAAACTGAAGCAAATGGATGTGATTTTGAAAATCCTTTTAATCCTGAAATTGATTCATCACCTGTTGAGGAGCTGACTACATGCAACACTGTAAAAATTCCGATGCTTGCCAGCGAATATGCAGTAGCGTAAAGTAAAATTGCTCCTGAAGAAGTTTGATTCAACGAAGCCACTGCCATTAAAATATATCCGGCATGAGCAATGCTTGAGTAAGCAAGCATTCGTTTCAGAGACGTTTGATAGACGGCAAGAATATTTCCGAGGAGCATTGTGATTGCTGAAATAATTGCAATTAAGGGGGTCCACCAATCAGCCACGGAAGAAAAACAAGTAGAAAACAAACGATAGAAAGCAGCAAAGGCAGCAGTTTTTACAATCGTTGCCATATATGCTGTGACCACTGTTGGTGCGCCATCGTAAACATCGGGTGCCCAGAAATGAAATGGCACGGCTGAAACTTTAAAGAGTAAACCAACGAGCATCAAAATAATTCCTGCATAAAAAATAACAGGAAGGTTTTCTGAATTTTGCCCGGCATAAATAGCGATTTCCCGCAAATTGAATGTTCCGCACACTCCATAAATGAGCGCAATTCCGAATAAAAGAAATCCCGTTGCGAAAGCTCCCATCATGAAATATTTCAGAGCTGATTCATTTGATTTAATGTTAAGCTTATCGCTTCCCGCTAAAACATAAAGTGAAACAGATAAAATTTCCAGCCCGATAAAAAACATGGTGAGGTCAGCAAAGCTTACCATTACAATTCCGCCTGCGAGCGAAAATAGTATCAATGCATAATGATCGGCAGCGCTGGTTTCGGAAGTGAAATAACTACGTGACATGAGAAACCATAAGAATGCTATGACTATAAGCAATCCTGAAAAGGCGATTGCATAATTATCAACCAGCATCATATCGTGATAATAGCTGAAACCCGTATTCCAATCAATAAAGCTTAAAATTAACGCACCAATCAACCCGGCAAGAACTAAAATGAAAAGCTGTTTTTTGAATTTCAGCATTTCAGCAAGCATGGAAAGAATTCCGAGACCGGATATAGTTAGAAGAACATTCAAGGTATCAACAAGATTAATGAATATGACTTAAAATATTTTTTACAGAAGGTTCAGCAATGTCCAACAATGGTTTTGCATAAACTCCTGTTCCGATTACAACAACTGCAATAATTATCAATACCGTTTTTTCCGAATTGGCTAGTGGAGTAAAAATTTCTGGGCTCACATTTTTATCTCCCAGCATAATTGCTTTATAACTCCTTAACATGTAAACTGCTCCGAGAATAACTGTGGAACCTGCAAATAATGCTGTCCATGCACCGTATTTATACACTCCCGTTAATAAAAGAAATTCTCCGATGAATCCATTTGTGAGCGGCAATGCAACACTTCCCAATAAAATTATCATGAATAAAATTGAAAATGTTCTTTGTGAATTTGCAATGCCGCCAAGCTCATCCAGTTGGCGCGTTTTCATCCTGTCAAATAAAATGTCTGCAATAAAAAATAATCCAACCACATTTACTCCGTGACTTATCATCTGGTACATTGCTCCCTGCAAACCTTCAATAGTCAATGTGAAAACTCCGGCAGAAATTAATCCAACGTGTGCGATGGATGAATATGCAATCATCCGTTTGAAATCTTTTTGCACTAATGCAATGCAGCTTGCATAAACAATTCCTATCACAGATAAAATTATTGCCAATGTTAACCATTCATGCATTGCACCGGGAACAACGGGAATCAACCAGCGGATAACTCCATAAATTCCCATTTTCAGCATGATGCCTGAAAGCAGCATGGTTCCCTGTGTCGGAGCGTCTGTATATGTATCCGGTTGCCACGTATGCAAAGGGAATATCGGCATCTTGATTGCAAAAGCAAGAAAGAATGTCCAGAAAATAAATGTTTGTTGATGAGAATCTAATTGTAAATTATAAAATGCGTTGATGTCGAATGTATGTTCACCGGGAGTTTGAAGATAGAGGTAAATTAATCCGACCAACATCAATAAACTTCCTGACAACGTATAAATGAAAAATTTTAATGTGATGCGTACACTATCTTTTCCTCCCCACAACCAACAGATAAAATAAATCGGAATCAAAGCAAGCTCCCAGAAAATATAAAATAAAAATCCGTCTAAAGCAGTGAATACACCATTGAGTGCAAACTGCATTAAGAAGATGAGTGCATAAAATGCTCTTGAATTTTTTATTTCACGATTGAATGATGAAAAAATTATCAATGGAACTAAAAAGTTGGTAAGCTGGACAAGCAGAAAACTTATTCCATCCATTCCGGTTTTGAAATGAATTCCTAATTGTTGTACCCAGACAAAATCTGTGAGGTAATAAGTTCCGCCATCGTTTTTAATTTCAAAAAACATGTGGAATGAAAACAGGAAAGAAATTATTGAAAGTATCAGCGCGCCTTTCTTTGCATTTTCGTTTTTAAGAAAAATACAAATGATGCAGCTCAACAACTGAAAAATCAATAAATATAAAAGGTCTTTTGACATTAATTAAATCAGAAATTTTAAAACAAACATTAAAATAATTCCCACCACCATTCCGAAAACATAAAACCCGATGCTGCCTGTTTGAATCAATCGCAATCCAGAACTTGCTGCATTTGTCATTTTTGGAATGGCATTTACAATTCCGTCAATAATATTTTTTTCAATAAAATTGTAAATCAATTTTGAAATTGCATTCAATGGTTTGCGGATGATGTTGTCATACAATTCATCCACATAATATTTGTGCGATAAAATTTTTGCAAAACCTTTTTCCTCTTCATCACTTTCGGGAACAGTTGCTTTAGCGATGTAATAATTTTTGGTGACGAGGTAAATAATTGCAAGAACAATTATTGAAGTAATCAGCAATATAACTTCAAATGAATGTGAAACAAGATGCTCTTCGTAAAAATAAATTGCGGGAGCAAGAAAATTATTCAATGCATGATGTGTATGCAAGGGTTCACTGAATAATTCCGGCAATCCGATGAATCCGCCAATTGTTGAAAAGATGGCAAGAATGATTAAAGGAATTGTCATGGTTGAAGGAGACTCATGCAAATGTTCTTTCTGATGTTTTGTTCCGCGGAATTCACCATGAAATGTCAGCCAATACAAACGGAACATGTAACAAGCTGTCAACACTGAAGCAAAAGTCAGAACTGAAAATGCAATCATCGAATGATTATGTGTGGCTGCAAGAATTTCATCTTTCGAGAAAAATCCTGCAAACACGGGCACACCGCTTATTGCCAGAACTCCCATTAAAAAAGTAAAATGTGTTGTCGGTAAATATTTTTTCAGCGAACCCATTTTGCGAATATCCTGTTCGCCACTCATGGCATGAATCACACTTCCTGCACACAGGAATAATAATGCTTTAAAAAATGCGTGAGTAACCAAATGAAACATTGCTGTAGAGTAGGCGCCCACGCCTGCGGCAGCAAACATGTAACCAAGCTGCGACACAGTCGAGTACGCCAAAACCTTTTTAATATCATTTTGTTTAAGACCAATGGTCGCTGCGAAAATGGCGGTAGCCACTCCGATTATTAAAACAATTTCCTGTGAGAAAGGTGCAAGAGTATAGAGTACATTGCTTCGTACAATCATGTAAACACCGGCTGTCACCATAGTTGCAGCATGAATCAAAGCTGACACTGGTGTGGGTCCTGCCATTGCATCGGGGAGCCATGTATATAAAGGAATCTGCGCGCTCTTTCCTATTGCTCCTACAAAAAATAAAAGTGTGATTGCGCCAATCGTTGCATCTCCGGAAGGAAAATTTTTTGCGGCTTCAAAAACATCTTTGTAGTTGAGTGAACCAAACGTTTGATAACACAAAAACATTCCCAGCAAAAATCCTAAATCGCCAATGCGATTCATGATAAATGCTTTGTTCGCTGCATTATTATAATCATTGTTTTTAAACCAAAACCCGATTAATAAATAAGAACACAACCCAACTCCTTCCCATCCGGCAAACATGAGAACGTAATTATTTCCCATCACGAGCAACAGCATGAAAAACACGAACAGGTTGAGATAACTCATGAATCGCGGATAATCTTCATCGTGATTCATGTAGCCGATGGAATAAACGTGGATTAAAAACCCAACACCGGTTACAACAAGCAACATTATCGCTGAAATCCGGTCAACTAAGAACGAGAATCCTAAATTAAAATTTGCCGTTTGAATCCATTTGAATAATTCCACTTCAAACGAATTTGCTCCGTTCATGAGTTGAAAAAATAATCCGCAGGAAATTATAAAAGATAAAAACATTGTTCCACATGAAATAATTCCAACCAAGTTTCGCGGCATGCTTTTGTTAAGCAAGCCGTTAATGGCGAAACCAACCAGCGGGAGAAGCGGAATTAGGAAAATGAGATTATTCACTGGCTAAGCTCTTTCTACCATTTTAATTTATTCAAGACATTTATATCAACTGATTTTACATTTCTGTAAATCATTACAAGGATCGCAAGACCAACTGCAACTTCCGCAGCAGCAACTGCCATGATGAAAAATACAAAGACCTGTCCGCCACTGTCACCATGTTGTGTTGAAAATGCAGTGAGCAATAAATTCACAGCATTCAACATGAGTTCGATGCACATAAAAATTATGATTGCATTCCTCCTGAACAACACTCCTGTTACACCAATGGTGAAGAGAATTGCAGAGAGCAAAACATAATTATTTATAGGAACAGTATTTAAAATATTCATCAGGTTATTTAATCTCTTTTTTTCCGAGCATCACCGCCCCAACCATTGCCGCAAGAAATAATAATGCAGAAACTTCGAAGGGCAGCATATATTTATCATATAAAACTTTTCCTAAATTTTTTACAAGACCGATGTCATTTCCGGTTGAGGGATTTAACGGAATTGTTTCGGTTCCTTTTAATGTACTCACCAACACCAATAACAATAATCCTCCTGCTATGACTGCTCCCGCTTTAACAAAATTATTTTTATGAGGTTCCATTTCCTCATTCATATTAATAAACATGATGGTATAAAGAAATAAAACCATGATGGCACCTGCATAAACAATCACATGAACAGCTGCGAGAAATTGCGCATTCAATAAAACATAATGTCCGGCAATAGTGAAAAAACAAAAGATAAGATACAATACGGAATGAATAGGCTTTTTGGAAAACACTACCATCAATGCGCTGAAAACTGACAAAAAAGAAAGTGTGTAGAAAGCGTATTGGGACATTAACAGGTTTAAAGTTTAAGGTTTAAGGTTTAAAGTTTTGATTTTTCAAATCTTTGAATCTGTGGTAATCATTAATCTGTTCTATGCGCCCATGCGCGTTTGCTGATATCAATTCTTTTTTCTGGTTCAACTCCTTCTGTCAATTTATCTTTTCCGAAAATAAAATTTTCACGAATCATATCAGAGGGAACAAGTCTTTCTGTAAGGAAAATTGCTTCTTTGGGACAGGCTTCCTCGCATAATCCGCAAAAGATGCAACGCAACATGTTGATTTCATAAACCGATGCATATTTTTCTTCACGGTATAAATTTTCTTCTCCTTTTTTTCTCTCCGCTGCAGTCATCGTGATTGCTTCAGCGGGACAAGCAACGGCACACAATCCACAGGCTGTGCAATTTTCACGACCCTGTTCATCGCGTTTCAAGACATGCCATCCACGCCATACTGATGAAAAAGGTTTTTTTACTTCAGGATAACTGATGGTTACTTTCTTTTTGAAAAAATGACCGATGGTAATTCTTAATCCACCAAGAATAGCCGGTAAATACAACTTTTCCATAAAAGTCATTTGCTTATTTACAGCTACTTTACTTCTGTTTGTTAATTGCATTGCCACAGTTTCACAGGTTACTTTTTTCTTTTTTTGAAAGGAGATTTTGTAGTGATAGTGCCATCGGGCATACGGTAATAAATCTTATTTTTTATTCCGAAAACATTTGGCAATCCTTTCTTCTCATTTTCAACAATGGCTAATTGTACACCTCTGTTTCCAATGGCAATTAATTCCATTGCACGTTTATAAAAATCAATATTTTTTAATTTGGTGAATTTCATGCGTTGATTGATTTATAAAATGTATCATATAACATTTGATTTACTATCTCAAATTTTTTATTTCCTCCAATTGCAACATGCTCGAAAGAGGATTCAGAATTATTAATGAGCATCCAGTTATCAGCCATATTCCTATACAAGTTCCAAAAATTATTTTTGCCTCTGTCAAATCTTCTTTTCACATCTTCATCCGGCACATGATGTCCTCCTTT
>JBDSOU010000159.1:0-3298 GCA_039914625.1 Bacteroidia bacterium
AGTTCAAATGGAGATTTTGCACTTAAAAATTCTGGAGCAACCGGTCTCTCACTCAGCGCAAGCAAATCAACGGGAAATATCGGTATTGGAGGAATTCCGTCACTCAGTAAAACACTTTTAATATACGGATCAACGGAAGTATTCGGCCAACTTAAATCAGGGGGAATGGAAGTAAGTGGAGTATTGAAGGTTACGGGGGGAGCGGGACAACCTGGTGCAGGTAAAGTTTTTACGTCTGATGCGAATGGAAGCGGTTCATGGGAAATGCCAGGCACTTGGAATCTGAACGGAAACTCGTCCACAAACGGATCAAATTTTATTGGCACTATTGACAATGTAAATTTTCAAGTAAAAACTAAAAATCTTCTTCGAATGACAGTTACGGCCGGAGGAAGAGTCTGTATCGGAAATTCCCTTCCGGGTTTTAAACTTGATGTGCAGGGGGGGAGTATTAATACGGATTCTCTATACAGGGTGGATGGTGAACAAGTTTTGAACCGTGATTCTTTAAATTTAAAATCACTTACTGCAGATGCTAAAATAATTATCGATCGTGGAAGTACAGGAAGCATAGCAATTGTTGAATACCGCACTCAAAGCGGAACTTCTGCCTGGCAAACCGGCACAACTTCTGTAGATGGAAATTTTATTATTAAATCTACCGGAGCAGCTAATCAATCATCTATCATGATAAGCAAATCAACAGGCAATATCGGAATTGGCGGAATTCCTTCAGGTAGTAGAATACTAAATGTGAATGGGGCAGCGGAAATAAATGGTCCGCTTACAGCAGACGGAATGGAAGTTAACGGCATTCTAAAAGTTAACGGTGGCGCAGGCTCTCCGGTTCCGGGTAATGTTCTCACATCTGATGGTACTGGAACGGGTACATGTTCATGGCAAACACCGATTAACGGAGGTGGTGCTACAAACAGAATTGCTTTCTGGAAAAACGCTACATCATTGAGCTCAAGCAGCAATTTATTTTGGGACAGCACAAATTTCAGGCTGGGAATCGGAACAGGTGTACCGGCATTTCAGCTTGAACTGAGTACGAATTCTGCTGCAAAACCTACATCTTCTGCATGGACAGTTTCATCCGATGCACGGCTAAAAAAAGATGTAGCCGACTTTAATGACGGGCTGGAACTAATAAAGAAAATACATCCCATCTGGTTTAATTATAACGGAGAAGCAGGAATGCCGACAGATGAACGTGGTGTAGGAACTTTAGCACAAGATTTGCAAAAGCTTGCTCCATACATGGTAAAAGAATGGACATACATAAACATAAATGGAGAAAAACAAAATTATCTTGGTGTTGATTATGGTGCAATGGATTTTATTTTGGTAAATGCTATAAAAGAACAACAGCAACAGATGGATTTTAAAGATGCCAAGATTTCGCTTCAGCAAAAAGACATTGATGATTTGAAAACAAAGTTTGAAGCAATGGAAAATGCCCTTAGTCAGTGTTGCATGAGTTATAAATCAGTAGTTGGCACAGATGGTGATCGGGAAGAATCCGGAAGAGTTATAAATAATAGCGTTGCAAAATTGGAACAAAACATACCCAATCCGTTTACGGAAAATTCAGTAATCAAATTTTATATTCCGCAAAATTCAAAAAATGCAGCTATAAAAATATATGCGCTTGATGGTACAGAATTAAAAATAATTCTTGTTTCATCCAAAGGTTTCGGACAAACGCAAATTTCAGGAAAAACTTTTGCGGCAGGAACTTATACTTATTTGCTTGTGGTTGATGGAAAAGTGGTAGATACAAAACAATTTATTTTAACCAAATAGAAAAAAATTAAGAAAATAAAAGTCAGCCCGATTTTTTATTGGGATGGTTTTATTTAAATAAAATAAATGTCTTCAATTTTTTCAGATTCTTGATATTTATGAAAGTTTTAATTAGCAAGCCGCTTGTTTTATCTTG
The DNA here is from genome assembly GCA_039914625.1 of Bacteroidia bacterium. Taxonomy (GTDB): domain Bacteria; phylum Bacteroidota; class Bacteroidia; order AKYH767-A; family OLB10; genus DATEMK01. The sequence goes on from JBDSOU010000159.1 coordinate 1,946, forward strand.
CGGCTTTTTTTTATTTTTGACTTTAATCGTAAAACAGAAGAAATGCTTTAGGATTATATCAGATTAAATTTATTTCATCAATGAAAAAAAACATCCGATTAATGGTTTTTTCTATTCTGTTCTGCGGAACTAATATTTGCAATGCTCAGATCACAAAAACAGATAGCCTCCTTAATTCATTAAAATATGCAAAAGATGATACGAATAAAGTAAACATTCTTTACCAGTTGAGCGAGGTTTCAAGTGAAGATAGCAGTGTAATGAACTATGCGCAGCAGGCGCTGTTTCTCGCGGAAAAGTTAAATTACCAGAAGGGTATTGCAGCTGCATGCAATAATATAGGATATGTATATAACCAGAAAGGAGAAATTTCGCTGGCGTTTAAATATTATATGAGAAGTTTAAAAATAAGAGAAACCACCGGAGATAAAAATGAAATGGCACCTTTGTTAAATAATATCGCGGCAGTATTCGAACGACAGGGAGCCATTTCATCAGCATTGGAATACTATCATAAAAGTTTAACAATAAGGGAAGAGCTTCATGATAGCATTGGCATAGCCAAGGTCCTCAATAATATTGTTCTGTTGTACAAAGGCCAGGAAGACACCACCCATGCTTTTGAATATCTGGAACGGAGCTTAAAAATTATGATCGCCCTGAATGATAGTAATGGGATTGCGATGACCCTCCTCAACATCGGGTTTGTTTACCAGGGGCAGAACAATCATACTAAGGCAGAAGAATATTTTGAAAGAAGTTATGAAATTTACAGTAAAACAGGCAATAAAAAAGGTATTGCTTCCGCATTGTCCGATATGAGCGTGAATTATGCAATAAAAGGAAACTTTGAGGAAGCGCTGGATTACAGTAAACAAAGTTTAAAAATATCAGAGGAAAATGGAGACCAGGTGATAGTTGCTGCCACCCTGAGCAATATTGGAATTCTTTACTTCAAAAAGAACGAATACAATCTTGCAGAAGAATTTTGTTTAAAATCTCTTAAGATAGCTGAGAAAATCCGAGTACCTGAAAGAATAAGCTATGCCAGTGAATCATTAAGCAAAATTTATTCAAAGGAGGGTAAATATAAAGAAGCATATCAAATGCATGTGCTTTTTAAACAAATGGCAGACAGCATTAGTAACCGGGAAACACAAAAGGCAACGGTTAAGAAGCAAATGCAATATGATTTTGATAAACAGCAAACGGTTCAAAAGGTTGAGCAGGAAAAAAAAGATGCTCTTGCAAAACAAGAACTAGGAAAGCAAAAACTCCTCCGCAACTCCATTGCTGGTGGTTCAGGAATCATTATTTTATCATCCTTATTCATTTTCTTCTTCTACAAACGCA
>JBDSOU010000255.1:0-2546 GCA_039914625.1 Bacteroidia bacterium
GCTAATGTTTACGTTACCTATACAGGCAGCAATAGCATTATTCCTGCTAATTTTGTTGTCACGGCAAAATTTGACAGCTCCGGTAATTTAAAATGGAAAATAAGATATAATGCTCCGTCTGCCGTGACAGCATTAACCCTTGATAAGTTTAATAACGTTTACATTGCGGGTGAAGGGTTTGTAATTAAATACAGTCAGCTAACGGGAACAGAAGAATTACAAAGTCATAAAAATCAATTATTGATCTATCCCAATCCTGCTGATGATTATATTAAGGTCAATTGCCCGGCTTGCCAGAAAAAAATAAAGATTGAAATTGTAAACCCCTTAGGTCAATTAATTCTATCAAAAAATAATTTTGATAATTATTGCACAATTGATATTTCGCATTTTTCAAAAGGGATTTATTTTTTAAAAGTATATTCTGAACAGATAATTTATTCGCAAAAGTTTATAAGAGAATAATTTTTATGTTATGCCTGTGATCGATGTTCTTTCACCGCCCGCAATATTTAAAACTATAACCACCCGCGTTGCGCCTGAACAGTTTTTCCCAAAAAAATCCTCAAACCTTACACCAACCTTACAACATTTTTCAACCCTTTACCATGTAAGATTCATGTAAGAAAAAAAAGAAAATTTCAAAAACTCCATCATTTTCATTTTCATTAAAAAGCTGCCTCATTTAAAAAACAAAAAAACTGTAAGAAATTCAGGAAAATAATCATAAACCGCTGAAACATGTATTATATATGCATCCCGGGCGGGCAACAATGCAAATTAACCGGAGAGAAGTACAAACAAGTCGGCACCAAATGCACATCCATTGGTGCGATATGCACTTTAGCCGGTGAGAAATGAATTCTAATCGGTGAGAAATGCACATCAGTCGGAAAGAAATGAAAAAAAATCGGTGAGAAATTAAAACAATTCGGTAAGCTATTTAAAAATTCGGAGAGAAATGATGATCAATCGGAGAGAAATGATAAGCAATCGGAGAGAAATGAAAAAAAATTGAAGGGAAATGAAAAAAAATCAGCAGGAAATGGCAGTCAATCCATGAGAAATGGAAATCAATAACAGGGAAATGATCATTAGCCGGGACGCAATGGCAGTTAGTGGAGTTGCAATCAAAACAGATCGGCAATCAATAACCATTAGTCCGGGCGAAATGGTAATTAGCCGGAAAGCGATATTAACAGGTTCAAATGAAAAAATCTTACATATAAAACTTTCGCCTTACCGGCAAAAAGAAATTATGCGTTATCTTAATTCAATGAAAACAGAAGAATCAGTTAAAAGAAATATTGCCAAAATCATTTTGCACTTGACAGGCGGTCATGCCTTTGCCGGGAGGACGTTGTAATTTTTTCTTCCTGTGAAAAACGAAAAGCCTCAGGGTCTCATCCCGGGGTTTTTTAATTCGTTTAGCAGGGCTTCTCTATCGGTATTATTCAATCACCATTTTCATCTTGCGGCTTTCGTCAGCAGATAGGATAGTGAGCATATAAATCCCTTTGGCAAACTCAGCCAGGTTAATTTCATAATTATTTGTACCTGCTCTTGCTGATTGTTTCTGTGACATAATTACTCTTCCCGCAAAATCAGAAAGCTGCAAGCTGAGATCGGTATTTTTATTTAAGTCTATGCTCATCGTTATTTTATCATGAGCGGGGTTCGGGTACAGCCTCGTATGCTGGTCAGCATTGATTTCATTTATTCCCAACGGAATCACGCATAGCGTATCCGATGTTACAAAGCAACCACCCGGATCCTGTATGGTCACTGCATAACAACCGCTTTGCGAAGCCGGAATTGTGAAAGTTGTTGCACCAGCAACAGGCATCCCGTTATACGTCCAGCTGTAATTGTAAGAAGTTGAATTTACTGATGAAGAAATAGTATTGTTTGCGAAAGTCAAAACAGGATTCGGAATGGTAATCATGTCCACAATAAAAGTTACAGGAGGCGAAACCACCGTGTAATTTATATTAAACCCCGTAATTGTTACATTATAAGTGCCGGCAGTAGAAACATCAATTGCCTGCGTAGTTGCTCCGTTATTCCAGAGGTAAGAAAATCCTGCCGGAGCGGAAAGTGAAACAGAACTTCCCTGGCAAATATGAACTGTAGTTCCTGTTAACCTGTTTCCGCCAACAAATAGTGCCGGAGGTCCTGCAATGCGAAAGCTTCCGGCTTCAAGAAAAACTCCGGTGTCAAAAATATGGTCTCCTACATCGGAGGTAGCCAATTTTAAATGATATGTCTGACCGGGTTGAATATTTGCTGCTACTGCAGTCAGAACGGTTGTCATCGCATCATAAGCTGTCGTGTAGGTGTTTAAACTATTATCGAGAAAATAAGCGCAAGAACTGCATGGACCGGTTGGAACCATCCCTGGTGGCGAATATCCGTTATTTAGGGTCTGCTGATTAAGTCAAGCACATTTTTTATAGCCCATATAATACCAAAGATAAAATTTTTGTTGGATATTCCATTTCCGGTTTTCGATACATCTTGCTGAATAAGCAAACAGTTTTAGCAAT
>JBDSOU010000220.1:0-5531 GCA_039914625.1 Bacteroidia bacterium
CCCCAGCACAATCTCCTCATTCTTGGTAACCCCAGCCGGCAGTATGACGTCCTCTTCCTTCAAAATCTCATCGCCATCTTTTATCACCAGCTTATCCTTGCCGCTCGATAATTTATTCCCGAAATCAAACACACCCTCCGCATCCGTTATAACCGCTTTATTTTCATTTTCCAAAATAACCGTCAGTCCTGCCACAGGCTGTCCATTCTTCATAATCTTACCCTTCATGCCTGCTGCGCCTAACGGTCTCAGGATTTCACTCATCTTCTCAAAGCTGAACTCACCGCGCAACGTTTCATCATCAGCAAAAATCGTTTGTCCCACCTCGCAAATAGTGTCAATTATTTTCTCGTGTATAGAATTATTAGCATTTATTTTCTCGTCAGTAGATTCAGCTGCATACGTCTTTGCATTATTAAAAGCCATCAGCTTATCATTATAATTTTTCACCGCCAGTGTAAAATCAGCAAGGAAAGTCGCTGGCATCGCTGTCAGCTCAGTCGAATGATTTTGTATATATAGCAATGCTTTCGCATACATGTTAGAAGCTTCACTCCAGTTCATTTCAGTATCATACATCAGCCACCCTGCCGATTCCCAATTTATAACCCATACATTTTTATCCAGGCTCAGCGAAATATAATTTTTCGTAAACATAAACTTACGCTGGCAAATCCTGAAAAGCGGTTTCAGCTCTTCCAGCAATTGGCTGTGCTCCAGCGCACGTGCCTCCTCCGAAGCAAGAGCCTCTGCCGCATCAATTTCATCATCCAGCAAATCTAACCCAGCATCGGTATACGTTGCAGGAGAAAATTCCTGGAATTTTGCGAGCTTCGCTCTGCAATTTCTTACAAGTTGTCTGCATGTCCCATACAACAACCACATAGCTAAAGAATAATTTGGTTTTTTCATAATTAAAATTTTTATTTTATTTTTTTTTAATTTTTGTTTTTAATTTTCTTAGTGATCCTTTGTGTTCTCAGTGTCTCAGTGGTAAAACTTTTCCTTTTTAAACATTCTTAACGAGCCATTTTCTTTAAGGTTACATTTTTCTTATTTTTATTGTCCCTTCCGTCCTTCTTCAATCATCAAATCATCAAATCTTCAAATTATCTTTCCTTTTCCTCACACTGGATCAAACCTTGCAATTAATATTCATGCTATAAACGAAAGATTAAAAAAAAAGATTCACCAAAACAAAAAAAATTAAAAAATATTTTACTCCTTATATATATATATCGCAAAAATTTTCCTCAGAGCACTACCCGGCCCATGGTTTTTTCACTGCGGTTCGCTATTTCATCTCCGCGAAACTTTGCGTAAAGCATTTTTTAACCCGCACATAAAATGAGCTCAACTGTCCGACCCATGGTTTTTTCACTGCGGTTCTCAATTTCATCTCAGCGAAACTTTGCATAAAGCATTTTTAACGCGACCCCACCCCCATAAAATGAGCAACGCAAAGTTGAAACTGACATTTTTTTCACAAAAACATAAATATTTGTAAAACAATTAGTTACAAATAACCATACTGCCAAAACGTCCCCTTTTTGGTCTCGGGGCACCTCTTTCCGGCATCCGGGCAACCCTTTTTAAAACCTGGCGCCAACATTATTGAATCCGGGCACATCTAATCAGCATCGTGGCAGGTAAAAATCATTCCTGCCCTTCCTCAAAACAATGAAGGGGCATATATTTTTTAAATCCGCCCCCGTAAAATCCGGTTCCGCCTCAATCCCTTCAACATTGGCGCACCCCCGAATCCAACCTTTTGTCAGTGGCTGATGCCCTCAGTAGTTTCACCTAACAGGTCTCGGGTTTATCCAGTTTTTTCCGAAGCACCTGCCAGTGTGAAATTATAGTTTATTGAAATCACCCTGACAGAAATCCCGCGAAGGGCATGATGACTGGCAGATGAAGTTCACTTTTCAAAAACGCGTTTATATTTCCCATCCATCCCCATGATCAATTCCCAATTCACCATCCGCAATTTTCTCCACATCCGTTTATTTTAAAATAAATAACTTTGTCCATTCAATCTTACGACTTACGACTTACGACTTCCCTCCCCATGTCCGACATCATCCACCTCCTGCCCGATGCAGTAGCCAACCAGATTGCTGCCGGTGAGGTCGTGCAACGTCCGGCTTCGGCATTAAAGGAATTGCTCGAAAACGCAATTGATGCCGGTGCCACCTCCATCAAAGTAATCATAAAAGATGCCGGCAAAACATTACTCCAGGTAATAGATAACGGCTGCGGAATGAGTGCTGCCGATGCACGCATGTGTTTCGAACGCCATGCAACTTCAAAAATAAAAAAAGCCGAAGACCTGTTTGCTATCCGCACCATGGGTTTCAGGGGCGAAGCAATGGCATCCATTGCCGCCATTGCACAGGTGGAGCTGCGCACCAAAAGACGGGAAGACGAAACCGGCATTTCCATCATCATTGAAGGAGCCGGGTTAAAAAACTCAGCATCCTGCGCCTGTCCTGACGGCACATCCGTATCCGTAAAAAATCTTTTTTACAATGTTCCTGCACGAAGAAATTTTCTCAAATCAAACGCTGCCGAAACACGGCATATCATTGATGAATTTCAGCGCGTGGCATTGTCGCGGCCCGAAATTTCTTTTTCTTTATTTCATGACGGCAACGAAGTTTTTAATCTTAAAGAAGGTAACGCACGGCAGCGCATCACCAATGCTTTTGGTTCCGCTTACAACGAACGGCTCGTTCCGGTTAACGAAGAAACCACCATTATCAATGTTTCAGGATTCGTGGTAAAGCCCGAGTTTGCAAAGAAAAAACGCGGTGAACAATATTTTTTTGTCAACAAACGCTTTGTAAAAGATGCGTACCTCAATCATGCCGTCATAGCTGCTTTCGAAGAAATGATTCCGGCTGATTGCTTTCCTTCCTGGTTTCTCCACATCGAAATTGATCCTTCAAAAATTGATGTCAATATACATCCCACAAAAACAGAAATAAAATACGAAGACGAACGCAGTGTATATGCTATTATGAAAGCTGCTGTAAAACAGGCGCTCGGAAAATTCAGCATCATGCCCGCATTGGATTTTGAACAGGAACCCGCATTCAATCTTCCGCTCAGCATGCTCGATCAGTTTCCAAAGCCGCCCGGCATCACAGTTGATAAAACATACAATCCGTTTAAAACGGAATCGTCACCACGCAATTTTCAGCCAAAAAAAATTCAGCATGCTGATTGGAGTGAATTATATAAAGGCCTCGATGAATTAAAGATAACCGGTACACCGGCAATAGTTCCGCACAAAATGAATTTCGTTTTTTCCATACCGGAAATGATCGGAGAGCTGAATGAAAATTGTTTTTCACAATTGCATTTAAAATACCTCGCTATCATCAGCCCGGTCGAAATATTTATTATTGACCAGCATGCCGCTCATGAACGAGTGCTGTACGAAAAGTATATACATGCATTCCACTCCAAACCGCTTGCCAGCCAGCAGGATTTATTTCCGCAGCCTGTAGAATTTACTGCGGCCGATTTTGTTTTGCTCATTGAAATGGAACCCGAAGTGCGCATGATGGGTTTTGATATCCGTGAATTCGGAAAAAATACCTTTGTCATTCATGGTGTTCCTTCAGGCATGGATGCCGGAAATATAAAACGCGTGCTCGAAGATCTTATAGAACAATTCAAGCACAATGTGACAGAATTCCGTAACGATAAAACAACAGGTATTGCCAAAGCGTTATCAAAAAGCCTTGCCATAAAACCCGGAAAAATGTTAGTGCCGAAAGAAATAAAACAATTAACTACAGATCTCTTCAAATGCGAAAATCCTAATTTAACCGCATCCGGCAAACGCATATTCTTTACTATTACATCAGCAGATATAGAAAAACGATTAATTGGTTAATTATATTGATTAAGTTAATTCGAAAACCATTTAATTCAACTCAATTAACTTAATCAAAAAATCAACTTATTTAACTTAATCAACCAATCAACTTAATCAACTCAATCAACCAAACCAAAAGTGTCTTACCAGGATTTCCGCCCCAGAAGCTTTCAGCTGTTACCGCTCGTCATAAAATACCTCATCATTATTAATGTCATTGTTTTTCTTACAACAGAGGCAGTAAAAATGCAATTAGGTATTGACCTCACTAACTATCTCGGGCTGCATTATTACAAATCAGAATTATTTCGTCCGCATCAATTTATCACCTATATGTTCATGCACGGAGGATTTCTTCATATTGTAATGAACATGTTTGCATTGTGGATGTTTGGCAATGCTCTTGAAAATGTATGGGGTCCCAAACGGTTTCTTATTTTTTATCTCGTTACCGGGGTAGGTGCAGGACTTGTATATATGGCCTACCAGGGTTACAATTTTCACCGGATAGAAGAAGCTATTGCGGTCTATTCTTCCGCACCTTCCGATATGGATTTCAGCGCTTTGTTAAAAACGCATTTCCCTTTTGCTTTACAAAACGACCAGATTCTGAGTTTCCTCTCTTCATGGAGTGAAAACCCCGCCCACAATGAACTCTACATTCAGCAGTCGCTCACCTTAGTCAACGAATGGGTGAATGAAATTCAAAATATTCCAACCGTAGGTGCTTCCGGAAGTGTTTACGGAGTGCTGGTGGGTTTCGGAATGTTATTCCCTAATACTATACTCTATTTTCTGTTTCTCCCCTTTCCCATTAAAGCAAAATACATGGTGCTTGGTTATATTGCAATAGAAGTTTACTATACAATTCAGAATAATCCCGGTGATAACGTGGCGCATCTTGCTCATTTAGGCGGAGTGCTGTTTGCCTATGTATTAATCAAAATGTGGAACAAGAATAACCGTGAAAATTTTTACTGATAGTTCAGTCGTAAGTCGTAAGAAAGTACCTGATAATTGGAATTTGGTAATTGATAATTAAATTAGTAATTAGTAATTGGTAATTGGAATTTGATAACTGTTTTAAATTTGTTTAAAAATATATCATGAATCGCTATTTAGTTATTTCAGAACACACTGCTGAAGATTGCAGGCAGGCAGTAAAATATTTCGCTGAATTTTATGCAGGCTACATCACCCATTACGAATGGGGCTGTTATGATAACGATCACCATGCCTATGCAATAATTGAAGCTGACAGTCATGAGCAGGCTAAAATGACGGTGCCGCCTTTATTGAGAGATAAAACAAAAATTATTAAGCTTACTTTTTTCCACCCTAAAAAAGCAGGTGATGATACGGTACATAAGCAAGCCTGAAAATTTTCGAATCCCGATGAAAAATCCAAAATAAGTTGCTGGATTAACAGAATTCCGGAAATGCTTCCGGGCATTAGTAATTAGTAATTCGTACGCTTTCGTTATTCGTACAGCATTAAACCACTGCTCCGTGCCCCAAAATTCCGTAATTTTGCCGCCCCAATAATTTTTAATGGCAGAAGAGACTGAGTATATTGAAATTTACGGAGCGAGAGTTCACAACCTGCAGAACATTGATCTTACCTTTCCGCGAAATAAATTTG
>JBDSOU010000164.1:0-16436 GCA_039914625.1 Bacteroidia bacterium
AATGTTGAATAAAAGATGATAGTAGGTCTATCACAGTCGCTGTGCAAGCAGAGGCCGTAAACCACCTCTCGGTGCTTGATTAGTAATACACAGGTATTGAACGGAAAGAGGAAAAGGTTCGCTAAAACGGATCAGGTGCGAATAAGAGAGATGAATGCAAATGAACCCTCGAAGAAGTGATGAGATAGAGGTACACATTGCCAAAAGCCGGATTTCGAGTAGTCCGGTGAAGGATTATAGCAGACACTTGCTTATGGGCTATAAGGCAATCGTCATAAAGAGGGCATCACTCTTATTCAGGCTTTTATTTAAAACACGGGAAGTCCTTGCTGAATGTAAAGCGAAAAGCGCAAGTGAACAGTATTCACAAGGCTCAAGTAGCGATGACAGCAAGGATGTCGGACTGAATCATAGTAGTGATGAAGTTTCTGTAATGGAAATGGAGCGAAGGGTTCAGCTCATTTGATTTGAACTGAGAAAGACAACATTGGGCAACCAATGGAGGATTGATTTTAGTTTGAAGATGTACAAGAAATACCTTGTACTAAATGAGAAGAGCCGTATGAAGCGAGAGCTTCACGTACGGTTCTGTGAGAGGCTTGGGCTGAAATGCCCTTGCCTACTCGCCTTTTCGGAACTATGAAAGTACAGGTGCACGACCAACTATTCACTAAGCGACTTAGCTTCCTGCCAATGGAGTCCCGAAGAGGCCCACTGCAAGCTCTGCCCAAATGAGGAAGAGCACCAACAGCAGGGATACGCATATAGCAACCCTCAGCTTTGTTTTTTTAAACTTCCTGAAGACAAGCTCACACGCCAGGCCCGTGGAGAGCAGCAGGACACCGGCAACAATAAAATCACGTGCATCCCATTTCACTTCATCTGTAAACTGCATACCTATTAATGGAATCAACAATAAAAGTGCTGCGGAGAGCACAATGGCGATAAGTCGTACGTTACCTGCAATCATATTTATTTGTTTTAGTAATTATTTGTTCGGATAAACTAATTTAGAAAGTACTTTGAACTGCAAAGTTAAAACATATTTTTATACTATGCAAAACAATTTTTAAAAAAGTTTCGGGACGTGCAGGTTTGGAGTGGCTTGAAAGTGGAGGTGAACTATGTTTTTTATTTAACCCGTGTACGAAAAATGAATGAGAACAGACGTTGTAAGGATTTTTTAAATCATGTACCTTCCAAAACTTTAATCAGTTCTTTTCACGCTTTTTCAAACTCAAAATTGCAGGGGCATTATTCTTTATAACAAATAAACTAAAATCCTTTTCTACCTTTGCGCTCTTATGATTTCAAAATCTACTGTTGCATTTCATACACTTGGCTGCAAGCTGAATTTTTCAGAAACTTCCACCATTGCACGGAAGTTTGAAGAAGCAGGTTTTGAGAAAACAGGTTTTGATAAAGGTGCCGATGTGTATGTGATCAATACCTGCTCTGTTACAGAGAACGCTGACCGGGAATGTAAGACCATTGTTCACCGTGCTTTAAATCAGAATCCGGATGCTTTCATTGCCATTGTCGGATGCTACGCACAATTAAAGCCCAATGAAATTTCAAATATTGAAGGGGTTGACTTGGTTTTAGGAGCAACTGAAAAGTTCACCATAGTAAACTACATTGGAGAAGCAGTTAAAAAACAAAAAGCAGAAATATTTTCCTGTGAAATTGCAGATGCCAATGAATTCATAAGTTCTTATTCAACAACAGATCGCACACGTGCATTTTTAAAAGTTCAGGATGGTTGCGATTACAATTGTTCTTTTTGCACCATTCCTTTGGCAAGAGGAAAAAGCAGGAGTAATACCATTGAAAATGTTTTGAATGATGTAAAAAAGATTGCTGAACACAGAGCAAAGGAAATTGTATTGACAGGAGTCAACCTTGGAGATTTTGGTTATGCGGAAGCTGGAAGTCAGAAGAAAATTACGTTTTTGGATTTAATTAAAGAATTAGATAAAATAGAAAGGATAGAACGTTTCAGAATTTCTTCCATTGAACCCAACTTACTTACAAATGAAATCATAGAGTTTGTTTCACAATCCAAAAGATTTGTTCCTCACTTTCATATTCCATTGCAAAGCGGCTCAGATAAAATTTTGAAACAGATGCGCAGAAGATATTTAAGTGATCTGTATTCTGATCGCGTAAATACAATTAAGAACCTGATGCCGCATTGTTGCATTGGTGTGGATGTGATTGTGGGATTTCCGGGGGAAACAACTGATGATTTTCTTGAAACATACAATTTTCTGAACATCCTTGATATCTCCTACCTGCATGTATTTACTTACAGCGAGCGGGAAAATACTCACGCGGTTCAGTTAGCTCATCAGGTTCCAATCCACGAGCGGAAGAAAAGAAACAAGATGCTCAGGATTTTATCAGAAAAGAAACTCCGGCATTTTTATGAACAGAATTTCGGCAAAGAATTTAATGTGCTCTTTGAATCAGAAAACAATCCCGATGCATCGGGAGGAATGATGCACGGTTTCACAGAAAATTATATTAAGGTGAAAACTCCGTTTGATCCTTCTCTGATCAATCAGATTATTCCGATAAAGCTCGAATCCATTGATGAAGATGGTTGCGCATTAGTTGAAGAGATAAATGAATTTTCACAAGTTTAGTTTTTTAACTTTAAACTTCAAACTTCAAACTTTAAACTTTTCCATGTACCCCACCATCTCCGACCTTCTCAAAGACCTTTTGGGAATAAATATTCCTCTGCCGATTCAAAGTTTTGGTTTCCTGCTTGCCATATCTTTTTTATGTGCTGCATACACGCTGGTGCTTGAATTTAAAAGAAAGGAAAAGGAAGGATTGATCACCTTTACGTACCAGAAATTTTTAAAAGGCGGATCTGCATCAACAGGTGAACTTATTACTTCGGGCATTTTAGGATTTGTTATTGGTTACAAACTTGTTTATGTGTTGTTTAATTATTCTGAGTTTGTGAATGACACGCAGGGTTTCATTCTTTCATTGAAAGGAAATTTCCCGGGAGGGTTTATTCTTGCCGCTCTTTCTGCTTATATGCGTTATCGCGAGAAAGAAAAACAAAAGCTTCCTGTTCCTGAATGGGTGACAGAAAAAGTATATCCGCACCAGTTAGTCGGTAACATTACAATGGTAGCAGCAGTTGCAGGATTATTGGGAGCAAAAATTTTTCACAATCTTGAAAACCTTGATGATTTCATAGCCGATCCTGTTGATTCATTACTTTCTTTCAGTGGTCTCACTATGTATGGCGGATTAATTTGCGGAGGTATTGCTTTAATCTGGTACGGAAAGAAGAACGGAATCCCGGTTCCCCATTTCATTGATTCAAACGCACCCGGACTGATGCTTGCTTACGGTACCGGCCGCCTGGGCTGCCAGATAAGCGGTGACGGTGACTGGGGAATCTCCAACCTTCATCCGAAACCTTCATGGCTTAATTTTCTTCCTGATTGGGCATGGGCTTATAATTATCCTCATAATGTAAACAGTGTTGGAATTCCGATTCCGGGTTGTGTTGGCAAACATTGCATGATGTTACCCGAAGCAGTTTATCCTACTCCTTTATGGGAAGCCGTCATCTGCATATCTTTATTTTTTGTTTTATGGAGCCTGCGAAAAAAGATTACCACTCCCGGTGTGCTCTTCAGCATTTATCTTATCATGAATGGCGTTGAACGTTTCTTTATTGAAAAAATAAGGGTGAATACCAAGTATCACATTTCAGGACATGCAATAACACAGGCAGAAATTATTTCGTTTTGTTTAATCATCCTTGGAGTCATCGGGGTTTATTATTTCAGGAAAAATAAAATACATAAGCAGGTTAATCTAACGGAATGAATTCATTAGAAGAAGTCTGCAAACAAACTTGCGATCTTGCAAAACAGGCAGGAGATTTTATCCTCCAGGAAAGAAAATTTTTTAATCTTTCATCAGTTGAACATAAAGGATTCAATGATCTTGTTTCTTATGTTGATAAAACAGCTGAAAAAATATTGGTTGAGGGCTTGCAAAAAGTTTTACCCGAATCCGGTTTCATCACTGAAGAAAATACAGTAAACATTCTTGGAAAAGAATTTCAATGGATTATTGATCCCCTTGACGGCACAACTAATTTTGTTCATGGAATGCCGTGTTTTTGCGTCAGCATTGCGTTGATGCAACATGATGAATTGGTAATCGGGGTTATTTATGAACCCAATCTTGATGAATGTTTTTATGCATGGAAAGATTCACCTGCTTTTTTGAATGATAAAGAAATAAAAGTTTCGACTGTTGACAAGCTTGCAAATTCATTGCTTGCAACAGGCTTTCCCTATACCAACTTCGACAGGATGAAATCCTACATGGAAGTTTTTGATTTTTGCATGCGCCAAACTCACGGCTTGCGCAGACTCGGTTCAGCTGCTGTTGACCTCGCCTATGTTGCTGCGGGAAGATTTGAAGGCTTTTACGAATATGGGCTCAATTCATGGGATGTAGCTGCAGGTGCTTTCATTATTCAACAGGCAGGAGGTAAGGTGAGTGATTTTTCAGGAGGAGATAATTTTGTTTTTGGAAAAGAAATTATTGCAACAAACAAAAATGTTTACAATGAATTTTTAGAAGTAGTGAAAGAGAAATTCAAAAATTAAACTCCAATGTTAAACAACTTTAAACTTTAAACTTTTTCCACTCACTGCAACACCCCGTAACTTAACTCTACTTGAAAATGGGCATCTAAAGCGCCCACTTTATTTACAGCTGCCTGTGAAATTTTAATAATGCTTTTTTCATTTTCACCGGTATCGGGAAGCACACCAACAATTTTTACAAAAACATATTTATCATTCATCTTATTGATAACTTTTACTATTGTTCCGATGGGCGCTGTACGATGTAAGCCATAATATTTATTTTGATTTACCTCAGCGTCATTGATCCACGAACAAACACCGAACTCAGTTACCTGCATGATTGTTTTTCCTGAACTTCCCTTTCCAACCGGAATCATGGAACGGGTTGGATTGTCACTCAGGTCAGGAGCCTTCTCAAAAGGTTCAACTTTGGCTTCCACAGCATCGGGTGCAGGAACATCCGGTTTTTTTTCCGGCTTAATTGTTTCCTTTGTAACAGGGTCTTTTTTAACCACCAAAACATCTTTTGGCTTTGATTCTGCAACAGGAGCTTTTTTTATTTCTGGAGTTTTTTCCTGTTTGACCGATTCTTTTTGGGCTTCCTCTTTTTTAATTACCAGAACATCATTTGGCTTTGATTCTTCAGCAGGAGCTTTTTTTACTTCTGTAGCTTTTTCCTGTTTGGCGGTTTCTTTTGGCGCTTCCTCTGTTTTTACAACCAAAACATCTTTTGGCTTTGATTCTTCAGCGGCAGCTTTTTTTATCTCAACATTTTTTTCCTGTTTAGCTGTTTCCTTTTGCGCCTCCTCTTTTTTAGACCCGGGTACATCTTTAGGTTTTGATTCTTCAGCGGTATCGTTTTTTACTTCAGCATTTTTACCGGGTTCATTTTTCGCGGTCTTATTTTCAGTCATTATTTCTGCCGGTTCCGGTTTCTTCTCCTGTTTTATTTCTGCTTTCGAAGGAACATAACTCACAATCAGCTGCTGCCCTTCATGAACTATATTATCCGGAAGGTTATTCCATTTTTTTACATCCTCAACCGAGGAGCCAAACTTTTTTGAAATGCTGAACAATGTTTCACCGGTTCGCACATAATACATAATAGCAGTCTTGTTTTCAGTTCCGCTATTTTTAACCTGAGATGTGTTTTCAGTTTTTTTATCGTCTGCGGCCAAACTGCTCTTTGCAGGAATATTTAATAGCTGTCCTGCCTTTAGATCAATCACTCCTAAATTTGCGTTCATCAAATCACCTATAAGCAAAGCATATTTCCGCGAAATACTGCTCCATGTTTCCTGCGCCTTAACCACATGAAGTATAAACTTTTCTCCTTTAATCCATTTATATTTTGCAGAATCGGGAACAGCCACTCCAAAAGCTTTCGCCCCGATGCTTCCCAAAAGAACGAATGCGAAGAATAAAACCAATTTAATTTTCATTGAAACAGATATGTTATTTTTACACAATATTAATCTGAAATGATCAACAGAACCCACAAGCAGCGCACTTCTTTATTAACAAAGAAATTAACAGGGCGAATTTACAACATACATGGAAGCTGTTTCTTTATCATAACGTTTTTAATTCACATTTTCTTATGTCAGTTTTCTTTTGCATCAGATTCTACAAAAACCAAAACAGTTTATCAATTCAGTATTCAGACTGAAATCCTTCCCGGAACGGCCCGCCTCGTGAGTAAAGCGGTTGACCAGGCCGTTGCCCAAAAAGCCGATTACATTTTAATTCACATGAATACCTATGGAGGACAATTGGATGCAGCTGATACCATCCGCACTAAACTCTTAAATTGTCCCATTACAAGCATCGTTTATATTGACAATAATGCCGCATCAGCAGGTGCATTAATTTCTATTGCCTGTAACAAAATTTACATGCGCAGCGGAAGCAGCATTGGTGCGGCAACTGTGGTAAATGAAAAAGCAGAAGCGCTGCCCGACAAATATCAATCCTATATGCGCAGCATTATGCGCGCCACTGCGCAAAAACGCGGACGGGATCCTAAAATTGCTGAAGCTATGGTGGATCCGCGTACTTACATTCCCGGAGTCAATGATTCAGGAAAAGTTTTAACCTTCACTGTTGATGAAGCAATAAAAAATAACTACTGCAACGGGCAGGCTGAAACAATCGCAGAAGTTTTAGAAAAAGAAAATATAAAAAATTATCACATCACTGTTTTTAATCCTTCTTTTATTGACAGGGCTGTCGGATTTCTGATGAATCCCGCGATCAGCGGAGTTTTAATTCTTATTATTCTCGGTGGAATTTATTTTGAGTTGCAAACTCCGGGCATAGGTGTTCCATTGTTTGCCGCTGTTGGTGCAGCCATCCTTTATTTTGCCCCGCTTTATCTCGAAGGTTTGGCTGAAAACTGGGAAATTCTTGTAGTTGTAGCAGGTTTTATTTTGCTTGCCGTAGAAATACTTATTATTCCCGGTTTTGGATTTGCAGGTATTGCCGGAATTATTTGCCTTGTTCTTGGATTTACCCTGAGCCAGGTGGGTAATAAAGGATTCGATTTTTCATTAACACCAACAGGAGATATTTATTCTTCTCTTTCTATCGTGTTGCTTTCAATGGTCTGTTCCATTATTTTATTTTTTGTTTTGGGAAAACGACTGATGAAAACCAGCCGCTTTAATAAAATGGTTTTGCAGGATACCATGAATGCAACGCACGGCTATGTTTCTTCTGATACAGGTTCTTCAGTGCAGGTTGGTACAAAAGCCATTGCTGCAACTTCGCTTCGCCCTTCGGGAAAAATTGATATGGACGGAATTATTTTTCCCGCAAGCGCTGAATCCGGGTTCATCGAAAAAGGCTCCTGGGTGATCATCACCGCTGCCGATGGAATTAAAATTACGGTGCGAGAGGTAAAAAATTAGCAGTCAATAAGTGTCATCAAAACCTTCTCTTTATTTTATTGCCCTGGTTCCACACGAGGTTTTAGCAGAGAAGATAGTTATACCTCAAAAAGATTTTTCTTTCCATTATGAAAGCAGTAAAGCTTTGAAGGTACTACCTCATATTACGCTTCAAAACCCTTTTCAGCGAATGGAATCATCGGAAACCGAATTACATTTACGGTTGCAGGATTTCTTTTTTCCGTTTCATGCTTTTAAAATTGAGCTATCAAACTTTGGTTGCTTTGATAAAAACCGGAATAAAGTTATTTATATAAATGTTGTAAAAAATGATTTGCTTTTTGAACTGCATAAAAAGCTGATTTATTTTTTAAGAGAAGAAATGAATTTCTCTGCAAAGGAATCTTCCTATAGTTTTCATCCCCATGTAACGGTTGCTTACCGCGATCTTTCGGATGAGCAATTCAACAAAGCATGGCCGGTTTATAAGAACAAAACTTTTGAAGGAGCTTTTATTGCAGATGCAGCTTATTTGCTGAAGCATGATTACAGGAGGTGGAATGTGTTGAGTAAATTTGAATTGAGAAAGTAAATATATTTTTCTCTGTGACACTCCTTTTCTCTGCGTTAAAAAAATTAAACGCAGAGGCGCAAAGGTAAAAAATCAAACCTTCTTTGAAACCAAAGTAAGCCCCAAAAATGTTATTGCCCCATTCAACATTAAAAGCTCAAATCCGAAAGTATAACCGTTAAATAAAGTTTGTGAATTAGCAGCAAGCATCCAGCAAATTGCAGGAGAAAGAATACAAATAACAGGAACTAAGATTGAATCATTCAACTTTCTTTTGGTAAGCACACCAAATGCAAACAACCCAAGCAGCGGACCGTAAGTATAGCTTGCAACTTTCAAGATAGTGGAGATAACAGATGCTTCAATTAACTTTTGATATAAAAGAATAAGAATAAAAAATACTACGGTTACTATCAGATGGACGGTCTTTCTTGTTTTGGCCTTCTCTTCATCATTTAAATCATTTCGATCTTTTAATCCCAGAATGTCAATGCAGAAAGAAGATGTCAGGGCTGTAAGCGCTCCGTCAGCGCTTGGAAATAATGCAGAGATTAAACCAATAATAAAGATTAAACCTGCAACGGGCGGTAAATAATTTATTGCAATCATCGGAAAAATTTCATCGCTTTTTGCAGGAAGCATAATTCCTTTTGTTTCGGCATAAACATATAATGCTCCTCCAAGAATTAAGAATAACATATTCACTGCAACAAGGATCACACTGAACACAAGCATATTCTTCTGTGAATTGCCAACTGTATTTACGGAAATATTTTTCTGCATCATCTCCTGGTCCATTCCTGTCATGGTAATAGTTACGAACGCTCCGCCAAGAATGTGCTTTAAGAAAAAGTTATTCGTCTTCCAGTCGGTAAGTTGAAATGTTTCTGTAAATCCTTTATCAGAGATAGCAGAAAACAATTGAGAAAAAGAAAAATGCAATTCATTGCTTATTAGAAAAATGGTAACAATCAATGCGAAAATCATTCCCGTTGTCTGAAGTGTATCCGTCCACACAATAGTTTTTACTCCGCCTTTAAAGGTGTAAAGTAAAATCATGAGAAGGATAATAAATACTGTTACAAAATACGGAACACCAACTCCATCCAGCAGAAAATGTTGCAGCACCATCAGCACAAGATAAATCCGAATGGATGCGCCTAATGTCCGGGAAAGAATAAAAAATGATGCGCCTGTTTTATAGGAAAAAATTCCAAACCTTGTTTTAAGATACGAATAAATCGAAGTAAGATGGAGCCTGTAATATAAAGGCAGTAAAACAAAAGCAACTACAATATACCCGATAAAATAACCCACCACCACCTGCATGTACGTGAAATGTTTTGCCATCACTTCACCCGGTACGCTTAGGAAAGTAACTCCGCTTAACGAAGTTCCGATCATTCCATAAGCTACCAGCATCCAGCTTGATTTTCTTTTGCCAATAAAGAAGGATTCATTATCTGCTCCGCGCGATGTGTAAAATGCCATTGCGAGAAGCAAGATAAAATAAGCGGCAACAACGAGCAGTATTATGGTTGCAGACATTGGAAAGTTTAAAGTTTAAGTTTAAGGTTGATTTCTCATTAAATTATTCGTTCTCACTTTCCTCATGTTTTTATTTTTACAGGCGCAATGTAAAACAAAACATAAAACTGAATCAGAACTTAAAAAAGTGTTGTTAACAACCTGATGTAAATATTTCCAGAACTGAAATCATAATCTTAAACCTTAACTTTGAACCTTGAACTTCAAACTTTAAACTTTAAACCACAAACCTTGAATACATACAGTTCAAAACTTCTTGAAGATGCCGTTAATGAGTTTGCAGCCCTTCCGGGTATTGGAAGAAAAACAGCTTTGCGGCTTGTTTTATCATTATTAAAACGCCCTGTAAATGAGATTGAACAATTTGGCAACACCATAATTCGTTTGCGGTCGAATATTAATTATTGTAAAAGCTGCAATAATATTTCCGAAACTGAAATCTGTAATATATGTTCCAATCCAAAACGTGATAAGAATATTATCTGTGTGGTCGAAGACATCCGCGATGTACTTGCAGTTGAAAATACGAGTCAGTACAACGGCTTGTATCATGTGCTCGGAGGAATTATTAACCCTATGGAAGGCATTGGTCCTTCGCAACTGAATATTGAAAGCCTTGTGAAAAAAGCAGAGAGCGGAATAATTGAGGAAGTAATTATGGCATTAAGTACCACCATGGAAGGTGACACTACGGTTTTTTACCTCTACAAAAAATTAAAACCTTTTAATATTAAAATTTCAACTATAGCAAGAGGAATTGCAATTGGGGGTGAGCTTGAGTACGCGGATGAAATTACTTTAGGACGCTCTATAATAAATCGGACGCCTTATGAAAACTCATTGGTAAAATAAAACAAGTTGTCATTCAGGAAGAAACCTTTTACAAGTGCCTACAAAAGCTAATTTGAAAACCCAATGCGCGATCACAACTATTTTGTTTACATAACCTGCAATCCCGGCAAAACAACTTTTTATACGGGAGTTACCAATGACCTTGAAAGAAGAATAAAAGATTATGAAAATCGCGGAACGCCAAAAACATTTGCCGGAAAATATTATTGCTATAAATTAATTTTCTTTGAAAGATTTTCAGATATTAATATGGCGATTGAAAGAGAAAAGGAAATTAAAGATTTATCGCGTGCGAAGAAAATAGACTTGATTAAAAATCAAAATCCGAATATAAATTTTATTGCTGTGCGCTTTGAATTGAGTGGTGGTGGTAACTCGTAAAAGGTTTCCTCCTGAATGACAAACAGAGATTCATATTCAGATAAAAAAAATATCGCAAGTGAAGCTTTCCATCATCATTGTTAACTATAATGTCAAATTTTTTCTTGAGCAATGTTTACATTCAGTATTCAAAGCTCTAAAAGCAATCAATGCAGAAGTTTTTGTAGTTGATAATAATTCTGTGGATGGGTCAGTGGAAATGATTACAGAAAAATTTCCATCAGTAAAACTCATTGCTAACAAAGACAACAAAGGTTTTTCAAAAGCAAACAACCAGGCAATACGAATTGCTCAAGGCGAGTATCTGCTGCTTCTGAATCCTGATACTGTTGTGGAAGAAGACACTTTTAATAAAATAACTTCATTCATGGATGTGCATCCTGAAGCCGGAGGATTAGGGGTTCACATGATTGATGGCAAAGGAAATTTTCTTCCAGAATCAAAGCGTGGTTTGCCTACTCCGTCTGTAGCGTTTTATAAAATTTTCGGATTGGCTGCATTATTTCCCAAATCAAAAATGTTTGGAAAATACCATTTGGGATTTCTTGATAAAAACAAAACTGCAGAAGTCGAAGTTCTTTCAGGTGCGTTCATGCTGCTCAGAAAATCAGCTCTTGAAAAAACAGGGTTGCTTGACGAAACATTTTTTATGTATGGTGAAGACATTGATATTTCTTACCGCATCACTAAAGCAGGTTATAAAAATTATTATTTCCCTGAAACGCGCATCATTCATTACAAAGGCGAAAGCACTAAAAAGAGCAGTGTAAATTACGTGATGGTTTTTTACAAAGCCATGATGATATTTGCTTTCAAGCATTTTTCGCACAGCAATGCGCGTATGTTTTCTTTTCTCATTAACATGGCAATTTATATTCGCGCAGGCGTTGCAATCCTGATCCGGTTTATTCAAAAGATTTTTCTGCCTCTGTGTGATGCCGTCCTGTTTTATGCGGGCATGTATATGCTGAAAACATATTGGGAAACTTCTGTCAAGGCCTTGCATTATCCTCCTCTGTTTATGAATCTTGTAGTTCCCGTTTATGTGCTTACCTGGATATTTTCAGTTTACCTGAGCGGGGGGTATGATAAACCCATCCGCATTTCAAAAATTATTCGCGGAATTTTTACCGGTACCATTTTTATTCTTGTTGTATATGCTTTGCTTCCTGAGCATTACCGTTTTTCACGTGCATTAATTTTACTTGGAACGGCTTGGGCTTCTCTTTCATCTGCTGCTTTGCGTTTTATTTTAAACTTTACCGGTATTAAAAAATTTCAAGTACAGGGTGATGATAAAAAACGAACAGTCATTGTCGGTGAAGCCGAAGAAGGCAAAAGGGTTTTATCTGTTCTTAATCTTTCGGGAATGAATATAAATTTCCTCGGATTTGTAAATGCAAACCATGTTGTTGCTGCTGACAAATCAATAATTTCAGAGTACGTTCTTGGTGCAATGGAACAGTTGAATGAAATTATAGAAGTATATAATGTGAATGAAATAATTTTTTGCGCAAAAGATATTTCAGCACAGGAGATCATTCAGCAAATGCAATCGGTAAGCCGCATGAATGTGGAATATAAAATTGCCCCGCCTGAAAGCCTTTATATTATCGGGAGCAATTCCATTAATGACCAGGGTGATTTATATTTTGTTGACATCAATGCCCTGAACACCCCTGCAAATAAACGCAACAAACGTTTGCTTGACATAGTAGTATGTTTCGCAATAGTTATATGTTCTCCGGTCCTTATTTTTAGTGTCAAAGATTTCGGCAGCATGATCAGCAATTGGATAAACATATTTTCGGGGAAACAATCATGGGTGGGTTTGATACAAAGGCCTTCAGAAAATTTATTTCCCGGAAAAAAACGGCCGTATAAAAAGGGAGTGCTGAATCCCCTTGATTCATTGAAAAAAATTGACCTTGACGAAAGCACTGTAAGCCGCCTCAATGTACTTTACGCAAAGGAATATTCGGCTTATACGGATTTGAAGATTATTTTTAAAAGTGTGAAAAACCTCGGACGAAAAGTGTGACCCTCCTGTTTAATGGTCCGGCATCACCATTGCTAAAATAATATATAGCACGAAGCCGGAACCAAAAACAATTAATGCTACCAGGAAAATAATCCGCATTAGTGTAGGATCCAAATCAAAATAATTTGCCAGTCCGCTGCATACTCCGAAAATTTTTTTATCGCCTTTTACTAATTTTTTTTGCATAGTTTTGAGAATTGAAAGTTAAAAGTAAATAAAAATCTCCACACTCCATTCTTCAAAGAAGAACCAACTGACGCTTACGACTTACAACTTACGACATACAACTTACGACTTTCGACTCACAACCCATGCTTATTGACCTCCGCAGCGATACCGTTACCAAGCCTTCAAAAGAGATGCTTGCCGCAATGTTTGAAGCTTCGGTGGGCGATGATGTGTTTGATGAAGACCCGACAGTAAAAAAGTTAGAAGCAAAAGCAGCAGCATTGTTTTCAAAAGAAGCCGGTTTATTTTGCCCTTCGGGCACTATGGCAAATCAAATTGCTCTCAGAATTCATACCCAGCCGCAGCAAGAAATTATTTGCGACCGCCTTGCTCATGTGTACCTCTATGAAGGCGGAGGAATTGCATTCAATTCAGGCTGCTCAGTCCGCCTTTTGAATGGCGACAGGGGAAGGCTCAATGCAACGGACATTGAAGAAAATATCAATCCCGAAAACATTCATCATCCGGTAACTTCCGTAGTAGCGCTTGAAAATACTTCTAACAAAGGCGGGGGCAGCTGCTATTCATTACAGGCTATTAAAGAAATAAAAAATGTGTGCGATAAGCACCTGTTAAAGCTGCATCTTGACGGAGCAAGAATTTTTAATGCGCTTACAGAAACAAAAGACACTTCACAGGAAACAGGAAAATATTTCGACTCCATTTCCGTTTGCCTTTCCAAAGGATTAGGCGCCCCTGTGGGTTCTGTGCTGCTGTCAACTAAGGAAAACATCCGCCAGGCAAAGCGTGTGCGCAAAGTATTTGGCGGAGGCATGAGGCAGGCAGGATTCATTGCAGCGGCCGGCATATATGCGCTCGATCATAATATTGATCGCTTAAAAGAAGATCACATCCGTGCAAAGAGAATAGGGGAGGAGCTTAAAAAACTTTCTTTTGTTGAAGAACTGTTTCCGGTTGATACCAACATTGTGGTTTTTAAGCTTTCACAAAAAATGGCAACCGAAGTTTTTCTCAATAAGCTGTTGCAGAAAAATATTAAAGCAGTTTCTTTCGGCAAACAACTGGTGCGCATGGTAACGCATCTTGATTTTACTGATGAGATGCTGGATGAAGTGCTGAAAGCATTGCGGTCAGATTTTTAAGCGCAAAAAAAACCTCCCGTTTCCGGAAGGCTTTTTTTCTTTGGTACTACTCAGACATTACATCTTGCTTGTAGTATCAGTCATCATTTTTAAAGTATCAGCATTGGACGTTGAATCCATTATTGAAGTTTCCAAAGCTGCTTTTTCTGCTTCATGCATCATGGAATCTTTTAGAGCGGCATCTGTTTCCCCTGCTACCCTTTCCTGTTCTGCTTTTTCTTCACTGCCCGGACCACATGCATAGAATGTAAACATTCCTGCAAGCAGCATAAGCGATAAGATTTTTTTCATAGTTTTATTGATTTTATAAGGAAGCAAAAATAGTTTTTTATCAAAAATTTCTAACTTCTGCCAAATAAAATTATGAACAATTAGCAGTTGAAATGTTTAGCCACGTCCCTGGGTTGCTTTTTTAGCTTCCTCTTTCTTTTTTTCTTCCATCGTTTTTGGCTTCGGCTTTGGCTTATTCGCATTGGATTTCATTGCATCCATTGAATCCTGCATAGCTTTCATGTTTGCCTGGTTTATAGAATCTTCCATGGCTTTTTGTACCATTAACATCGAATCTTCCATTGCCCTTTGAGCATCGGCTGCCACTTGTGCAATACTGTCCTGACGGGCTTTTTCAAATGCCGCCTGTTCTTCTTTGCTCGGTCCGCATGATATGAAGCTGCAGGTTCCGGCAATTAAAATAAGTGCTAATAATTTTTTCATTTTATTTAATTTTTTTTTGCAAAAGTATATTTATTTTAACAAAAACAAAATCTTCATCAAAAAAATTCTTTTATTTAATTTTTAAGGCTATCTTTGCAAAAACTTTAAAAAAAACAAAAAATCAAAACCATGAAAAAAACAATTTTAAGCATTTCGTTAGTTGCATTAACTGCTGTTTCAGCAATGTTCATTACATCATGCTCCAAAGATGATACAGCTCCTGTTATCACTCTGCTTGGCGATGATCCTGCCACAGTATCTTTAAACGGTACCTATATTGACGGAGGTGCCACCGCAAATGATGATAAAGACGGAGTAGTTCCTGCCACAGTCAGCTCATCTGATGTGAACGAAGATCTTGTCGGTACTTACACTGTAACTTATACTGCCACTGACAAAGAAGGCAATGAGGGAACTGCAAACAGAACGGTTACGGTTGTTAATGATGCTGCTTACCTCGAAGGAAGTTATCAGGGCAACGAAACGGATCTCAGTGGTCCTTACACCTACGTTCAGCAAAATGTTGTTACAGCTTCTACTACTGTTAACAACCAAATTTCAATGACGCGTTTAGGAGATTTTGCCAATAACACGGTGTACATGAATGTTACAGGTTCTACAATCTCTCTGCCTTCTCAAACGCATACCAATGTAGGTACAGGAACCAATTCATGCGATGTTCACGACCGCAGATCAGATGGCGTGGGCAGTATCGTTACAGGTGGTTTTGGTTTATTATACAATGACCAAAAACTTGCTCCCTGCTCAGGAAGCCGCTCTGGAGTTCAGGCTGCTTTTGTAAAGCAATAATATTTCATTAGGGTGTTTTAATATTAAGAGGCTGTCTCAAAAAGGCAGCTTCTTTTTTTTTATTAAACCTTCAATGTATTTTTGGCGGGATTTCGTGTTTTGGTGCCTTGGTTACGTTTTTTGCCCTATGCTGCCACTTTGGTGAGATTAGACGGAAGTTGTGTCCACACTGATATTTTTCGAATCAGGAAACCATGTTGCACGCGACATTCAAAAAACAGGAGATCAGTGCAGTGAAAATTATAGAAAGAGTTAAGAGGTTATTCCACTATTGTTTCACAAACTTCTTCCTCAAAACCGTTTCTCCTTCATGCATTTGCAAAATATAAATTCCTCCGGGAAAGTTTTTTAAATCAATAAAATCGGAATTTAATTTTCCGGTGAATACAATTCTTCCAAACAAATCCAACACCTCATAATAGCTTTCCAGTTGTTTTGAAGTTGCGGCAAGCTGAACGTACAATTTATCATGGGCAGGATTCGGATAAACATTAAAAAAATTATTTTCCTTTTCAATTTGGTTTGTTCCCACATTTAACAAAAGACAGGAAGGAAAGCTATCCGTATCAAACCAATGCTTCACCCGTTGCAGGTCTGCACTGTTTCTTGCAATAGAAGTTGTCAACCCGTTAGGAGCAAGAGAATCCCATGTAAAAACATAAG
>JBDSOU010000244.1:0-27346 GCA_039914625.1 Bacteroidia bacterium
GATTTAAAATTTTATAAACGGCAATTTGGATACGATGAACTGTCTTATGAATTTACTTCTTTGAAAAATAACCGTGCCATTGACACCAGCCTGCAAAGCCTTTCTGATAATCTTGATATTTACTACCTGAGCAATAAATTAAAATACTGCTGCGAAATTTTAAACCGCCAGAACATTGTGCAGGTTGAATTCAGAATTCCTTTTCTTGATTTCATTGTTGAATATCTCAATAAAAATTCTTTTGAAAATGTACCGATCCTTTCAGTTTACTTTCACATTCTGCTCATGATGAAAGAAAATGAAAATGAAAAACATTATCGCAAACTAAAATCAATTTTATATAAATATGCTGATTTTTCGCTGAATGAACTCCGCGATATTTATGCATTCGTCCAAAATTATTGCATCCGCAAAGTCAACACCGGCAATGTAAAATACCTGGACGAGCTTTTTGAAATTTATAAGTTGATGCTCGAAAAGAAAATTATTATTGAAAATAAAGAGCTGGCGCATTCTCATTTTAAAAATATTGTTGCAATTGCTTTACGTTTGAATGAATTTGAATGGACCGAAAATTTTATTGAACATTATTCCGCTTTTCTGAATAAAGAACTGAGAAAAAATTCTGTTAACTATAATCTTGCGCGCTTGTATTTTGCAAAAAAAGAATTTCGCAAAGCGCTGAAACTATTGACAATTGTGGAATTTACAGATGTGTATTATCACCTCGATTCAAAATCATTGCTGCTGAAAATTTATTATGAGATAGAGGAAATCGAACCGCTGTTCTCGCTTTTCAGTACGTTCAGGGTTTATCTTCGCAGGTCAAAACTAATTTCTGATTACCAGCGCATTATTTATTCCAACCTCATCACGCAGACAAAACGATTGGCAAAAATAAAATCAGGAAGCAATTATCCTTTGCAGAAAATAAAAAATACAATTGCCGCAGATTCGCAGGTTGCAGATATCGGATGGCTCAAAAGTAAAATTGAAGAACTGGAATGATTGACAGTAAAATTATAATCAAAGCCCGGAAATACTGCGATTACCAAGAGCGCAGCCAGCAGGAATTGCGCGACAAGCTCTATGAATGGGGTTTACATAAGCAGGATGTTGAATCAGCAATTGCGCAAATGATAGAAGAAGGTTATATGAACGAAGAGCGTTTTGCCATCGCTTTTGCGGGAGGAAAATTCAGGATCAAAAACTGGGGACGGATAAAAATAAAGCTTGCGCTGAAACAAAAAAAAGTTTCTGATTACTGCATCCGCAAAGCATTAAGCCGGATTGATGAAAAGGATTATCGGAAAGCTTTAGAAAAAATTATTTCATCATATTCAAAAAAAGTTTCTGAAAAAAATCCTTTGAAAAGAAATTATAAAATTGCTCAATATACAATAGGACGAGGTTTTGAACCGGAGCTGGTTTGGGATACATTAAACAGCGATTAAATATTTTATTTTCAGGAAAGATTTATGTGAAATAGTTTTAATTTTTATTAGCAAATGGTATGTTTGTTTCTTATAAATATTTGAATCAGGTAACGCCATATATTTATCGGATTAGCCAATCCCTTTTTCACATTCACTAATTAGTCGCCAATTTTTATATGACAAAATGACTTTAACTTTTAGTTAAAGTAGAAATTTTCAAAGCAAGATCATAAAAACGCAACTTTGTGATTATCAAAAAAAAAACAAGTTTCAGCTGAGGGGTATTTGGTTTCGGTTTAGGGGTATTTCAATTCCGGGCATGGGAACTTTACATCATGGTAGGGTTAATTTATGTCAGAAGAACCATATCTCATTTCTGGAGCGGGGTATAAGGTTTCTGTGCTATCATATTGCGGTTTCGGCTGGTCAGTATTCTATTTCGGGGTTCCAATATCTGGCTTCCCTCATTACTTTTCACCATTTCCCCCTTACCCTGCCCGGATTTGAAAAATAAATTTCGAATTTTGTTTCCAGAAACTCTCATTATTCGGATAGCAAATTACTACTTTTGCACTGCAAATTATGACACAAGAACAGCTAAGAGACATTGGAGAGCGCATTGACGCTCTGAGGGGGCACCTTTGACGTTGCTTCCAAACTTTTAAAAATAGACGAAGAGGAGCAGCTTACCCATGCAGCTGATTTTTGGGAAAACCCCAAACGAGCAGAACAAATTCTGAAAGGCATCCAGCAAATGAAAAACTGGACATTGCCTTATCAGCAAATTGAATCCGCTTTCGCGGATTTAAAAGTCCTTTTTGATTTTATGAAATCTGGTGATGCTTCAGAGGTGGAAGTTGAAAGCCATTATACTGCCTTAGTAAAAGAACTTGACGAGCTTGAGTTTAAAAACATGCTTAGCAGTGAGGAGGATATTTTAAGCGCTGTTGTAAATATAAACTCCGGAGCTGGCGGAACAGAGAGTTGTGATTGGGCGGAAATGCTCATGCGCATGTACATCCGCTGGGGCGAACGCAACAAGTATAAAGTAACCGAATTGGACCGTACCAATGGCGATGTGGCGGGAATAAAATCTGCTACTCTCGAATTTGAGGGGGATTTTGCTTACGGATATTTAAAAGCAGAAAATGGGGTGCACCGCTTAGTGCGTATTTCGCCTTTTGATTCTAACGCCAAACGCCATACCTCTTTTGCTTCAGTGTATGCTTATCCAATGGTTGACGATACCATTAACATTGAAATTAAACCTGCTGATATCGAAATGCAAACGTCACGTTCAGGGGGAGCAGGCGGACAAAATGTAAATAAGGTAGAAACAAAAGTGCAGCTGAAGCACCTTCCTACGGGCATAGTAGTTGTCTGCCAGGTAGAACGTTCGCAAATTGCAAACAGGGAACTGGCAATGAAAATGCTGAAGTCGCAGTTGTATGAACTGGAATTACGCAAGCAAAACGAAGCAAAAGCAGTTACTGAAGCTACCAAGAAAAAAATTGAATGGGGGTCACAAATACGTAGTTATGTTTTTCATCCTTACAAAATGGTAAAAGATAACAGAACAGACTATGAAACATCTAACGTGCAGGGTGTAATGGACGGAGATTTGAATGAATTTATGAAAGCTTTCCTGATGGAGAACAGCACTGTTAAATAAGTTATAACCTGTTAAAATGCTAAAAGTTTATTTCAAAGCGAATTGTGCAACTTGTCAGACAGCTTTAAAGCTGATGAGGGATAATACAAAGGAAAAATTTGAAAAGATTGAATATTTGGTTGAAATTCCTTCAGAAGCTGAAATCAAAGAAATTTTGAAAATGCTGGGAATAAAAGCTGAGCAATTAGTGCGCAAAAAAGAGCCGTTGTACAAAGAAAACTATGAAGGCAAAAAAATTTCAAATGCTCAATGGATAAAAATTTTGCACGATAAGCCCATTTTGATTGAGCGTCCAATTGTTATTAATGGTGATAGAGCAATCATCGGAAGACCTGTAGAAACCATCGTTGATTTTATCAAAAAGACACAAAAAAGATAAACACTAATTTTTTTGTCTTTGCAGCCTATTTTTTTCTATGAATGAGAATTGCTACCAGATAATAGTGAGAGGAAATGTTCAGGGCGTATTTTTCAGAAAATACACAAAGATTGAAGCAAACAATCTGAACATAAAAGGGTTGGTCAAAAACGAACTTGACAATTCTGTTTATATTGAAGCATGCGGTGATGGCAGTAAATTGAAAGAATTTATAGAATGGTGTCATCATGGCCCTGCAAATGCTTCAGTAGAAAAAGTAGAGGTGCATGAAATACCTTTGAAAAAATTTTCATCATTTGACATTGTCTTTTATTAGCAATGATCGCAAATAGTTTCCGGTTTAGAGTTTCTGGTATGATCTGAACTTTTTGTATCTTCGCCCCTCTTTAAAAATAAGGTCATGGAGAAAACCTCCATGCAAATCGTAAATCAAAAATCGTAAATTATAATATGGCAGTAATTGGTAAAATTCGTCAACGTGCCGGGTTGTTAGTCGGTGTTGTTTTCGTTAGTTTGGTATTATTTGTTTTGGGCGATCTGCTCACTTCCAACAGCAGGTTCTTACGGGGTTCTGAAACAACTGTGGCTGAAATTGGCGGCAAGAAAGTTAAAATTCAGGATTTCCAGGAGCGCGTGGCTAAAATGGAAGAAAATTATAAAACCAATTCCAATAAGGAGAATATTGATCAGGCCACTGCTGATCAGCTGAGGGATCAGGCTTGGGGACAATTGCTTAATGAGCAGCTGCTCGGGAAGCAATATGAAAAAGTGGGGATTAAAGTAAGTCCTGAAGAAATTTTTGATATGGTTCAGGGAAAAAATCCGCATCAGCAAATTAAAGATGCTTTCAAAGATCCAAAAACAGGACAGTTTAATCCTGCGAATGTAATCCAGTTTTTAAAGAATATGGATAATGATCAATCAGGAAAAACGCGCGCTCAATGGCTGGCATTTGAATCTTTTTTAAAAGAAGACCGCACCAGTCAAAAGTTCAACAATCTTATTAAACAAGGATTATTTGTAACCACCGAAGAAGCAAAACGTGATTATGATGCTAAAGGAAAACAGGCAACCATAAAATATGTAAAGCTGGATTATGGAACTATTCCCGACAGTAGCATAAAGCCGTCAGAAAGTGATTTAAAAGATTATTATAATAATAACCAAAATAAATTTAAACAGGAAGCTTCGCGCAAAGTAGAGTACGTCACCTTCGAAGTAAATCCATCGGAGGCTGACAGAAAAGAATCTTCCGATTATATTGTAAAGCTTGAGGAATCTTTTAAAACTTCAACAGATGATTCGGCATTTGTAAAAGAAAATTCAGATTCAAGATTGGACAGTGCATTTCATAAAAAAGGTACATTATCTCCAATGCTTGACACAGTGTTTTTCAATGCTCCTGTGGGAACTGTGATTGGCCCTTACGAAGAAAATGGATATTTCAGAATTTCAAAGCTTATTGTTTCTAAGGATATTCCTGATTCAATAAAAGTAAGTCATGCACTTATTGCATACAAAGGCGCACAGCGTGCTCCGGAATCAGTCACACTCACCAAAGAAGAAGCAAAATCAAGAGCTGACAGTTTGTTTAAACTCGCTGAAAAAGATCCTGCTAATTTTATTGACATTGCAAAAAATAAATCTGATGATATAGTTTCTGCAACTAAAGAAGGTGATCTCGGCTGGATGAATATGGAAAGCGGAATGGATGCCCGTTTTAAAGCAGGAGCATTTGAAACTGATAAAGGAAAAGTAAAACTGGTTGAATCTGATTTTGGCTTTCATATTATAAAGGTGTTTGATATTTCCAAAACATCTTCAAAACAAGTGAAAGTTGCAACAGTTGACCGCAGAATTGAAGCAGGGACAAAAACATACCAGACCAGTTTTGCTAAAGCAACAGAATTTGCAGGAAAAAATAATACTGCAGAAGCATTTGACAAAGCATGCAAAGATCAGGGTTTAAATAAACGTGTTGCAGAAAGTCTTAGTGAATCCGAAAAAAATGTTCCCGGTTTGGACAATGCCCGTGAAATGGTTCGTTGGGCTTTTCGTTCAGAAAAAGGTCAGGTTACTGAAAAACCTTATGAATTCGGAAATAAATTTGTTGTTGCCAAGCTGGTTGAGATAAAAGAAAAAGGAATTGCCCCTTTAGAACAGGTGAAAGATCAAATTACAACAGAAGTCATTAAAGATTTGAAATCAAAGAAACTCATCGAAAAAATGAACGCTGGCATGAGCGGTGCAACCAATATTGATGCACTGGCTTCAAAACTTGGACAAGCTGCTGAAACGGTTTCCAATGTAAATTTTGGTGCATCTTATGTTCAGGCTAAAGATATAGGCATGGAACCTGCTTTGGTAGGAACCGTCTTTACTTTGAAACAAGGTCAGCTCTCAAAACCTATCAAGGGTGAGTCAGGAGTATATGCAGTTCAGGTTGAAAGTTTTACTGAGCCGCCTGCAATGAAAGATTTTACTCAAAACAAAAACCAGTTAATTCAGCAATTAGGCGGTCGTGCTTCTTACGAGGTTTTTAATGCTTTGAAAGAAAAAGCGAACGTTGTGGATAATCGCGGAAAATTTTATTGAAATTCTCACCTAAATAAGAATTGCTATAACAAGAATCAAAATTGTCTAAAGGGTGATGCTTTTCAAAATTTATTAAAATAATTCACCTGTTATTAAATACTGAATTTAAGTATTCAAATAAGTAATCTTTAAAAATAATTTTCTTTTTTTCTGTTACCGCTAAACGCAGACTTCTTCAGACAGGAATGAATAATTATTTTCAATAGGTGATGTGATCAATTGAATTAAATCATTTTTTGTTTTGAACAGCGGATAAAATAAATTTTCTTTGCGGAAAATCTATTTCAAATGCAACTTAAAAATTCTGTTTATACTTTAGGAACTATTCCTTTGAACGAAATTGTTTCGCAATTCGGAACACCGGTTTATGTTTATCATGGAGAAAAAATTTTATCGCAATACGATAAATTAAAAAATTCCTTTCCGGGAAATCATGTTAAAATAAAATATGCTTTAAAAGCGCTCAACAATATTAATATCCTGAAACTGCTCAAAAAAGCCGGAGCAGGATTGGATGCAGTTTCCATTTACGAAGTAGAGCTTGGTTTGAAAGCA
This sequence comes from Bacteroidia bacterium, assembly GCA_039914625.1. Lineage (GTDB taxonomy): Bacteria > Bacteroidota > Bacteroidia > AKYH767-A > OLB10 > DATEMK01. Next base: position 6,638 of record JBDSOU010000244.1, read on the forward strand.
GGATTTGAACCTCATGAAATTTTATTCACTCCAAACGGAGTTTCATTTGATGAATTAAAAGCCGGAGTTGATGCAGGAGTACATATTAACATTGATAACATTTCGATGCTCGAACAATTCGGTCATCTTTACGGAAATAAAATTCCATGTTGCATTCGTTTGAATCCTCACATTGTTGCAGGAGGAAATGTGCATATTCAAACAGGGCATATAGATTCCAAATTCGGAATTTCGATTTACCAGTTGCGTCATGTGTTGCGGATTGTCGAAAAAGAATATATGCACATCAATGGAATACATATGCACACAGGAAGTGATATTCTTGATGCCGGAGTTTTTGTGCGTGGTGCAGAAATTTTATTGGAAGCAGCCATGAATTTTAAAGAACTTGAATTTATTGATTTTGGCAGCGGTTTCAAAGTCGCTTATAAGGAAGATGATGTTACAACAGATGTCAGCGAGCTTGGTAAAGTACTGACAGAACGATTTGAAAATTTTTGCAGCGAGTATGGCAAGCAACTTGAATTATGGTTTGAACCCGGAAAATTTTTAGTGAGCGAAGCCGGTTATCTTTTAGTAAAAGTAAATGTGGTGAAGCAAACCACAGCAACAGTTTTTGCAGGAGTTGATTCAGGTCAAAACCATTTAATCCGACCGATGTTTTATGATTCGTATCATCACATTGTAAATATTTCCAATCCGAATGGCACACCACGCATCTATACAGTTGTAGGAAATATTTGCGAAACAGACACGTTTGCCTGGGACAGAAAACTGAATGAAGTCCGCGAAGGGGATTTTCTCGCCATAAAAAATGCGGGAGCTTACGGTTATACTATGAGCAATAACTACAATGCACGTCCCCGGCCGGCAGAAGTTTTAATTTATAAAAACAAAACTCATCTTATTCGCAAAAGAGAAACGCTTGATTATATGATGAGAAATATGGTAGAGATTGAATTGAATTAAAAAGAATTTTTTTTTACCTTTGAAGCATCATGAATAATGAAATATTCGTATCAAAATATTCTTCGCTTCCTGATGAACTCAAAAAGGAAGTAAACGCTTTTATTGATTCATTGCTTTCAAGAAATAAAAAACCAGAAAAAGAAAAGAAAAAAAAATCCGGGCGTGGATATGGATCAATGAAAGGACAGATTAAAATGAGCAAAGATTTTGATGAGCCTTTAGATGATTTTAATGAATACATGTATTAATGAGGTATTTACTTGATACCCATTCTTTGATATGGTTTTTAGCTGCTGACAAACAATTATCATCTGCTGCAAAAAAGCAAATTGATAATTTTCCTGAAACAAATTGTTTTGTAAGCATTGCAACATTTTGGGAAATTGCAATTAAGATTAAACTTGGAAAAATTAAGTTCACACATTCTTTTGCGGAAATGAAAAATAAAGTAATCAAGAATGACTTTGAAATCCTGCCAATTACTTTTGAAAATACTTTAATTGTTTCAACTTTACCACTTCATCACCGCGATCCTTTTGATCGAATTATTATTTCACAGGCAATGGAAGAAAAATTAACAATAATTACGCACGATAAAAACTTCAAATTATATAAGGATATACATTTGCTGTGGTAAAATTTAGCTATGAAATATAAAAGGATTCTTCTAAAACTAAGCGGTGAAGCCCTTATGGGCGAAAAACAATTCGGCATTGACAACGATCGCCTTATGCAATATGCACAGGAGATAAAATCTGTTACCGAAAAAAAAGTGCAGGTAGCAATAGTAATTGGAGGAGGAAATATTTTCCGTGGCATACAGGCTGCCGAAGGAGGAATGGACAGGGTGCAGGGTGATTACATGGGAATGCTTGCAACTGTCATTAATTCCATGGCATTGCAGGCAGCATTGGAAGGATTAAAAGTATTTACACGCTTGCAGTCTGCAATAAAAATGGAAGCCATTTGTGAACCATTTATAAGAAGAAGAGCTGTACGGCATCTTGAAAAAAACCGTGTAGTAATTTTTGGGGCCGGAACAGGTAATCCTTATTTCACAACTGATACAGCAGCATCATTGCGCGCAATAGAAATTGAAGCTGATGTCATTTTAAAAGGCACTCGTGTAGATGGTATTTACACAGCTGACCCCGAAAAAGTAAAAGATGCAATCAAGTTTGACAAACTTACATTCACAGAAGCTTACGATAAGAATTTAAAAGTGATGGATAAAACTGCTTTTACACTTTGCCAGGAAAATAATTTACCAATCATTGTTTTTGACATGAATAAAAAAGGAAATCTTTTAAGGTTAATTGAAGGGGAGAAAGTAGGGACTTTGGTTGAGATGTAAGTTTTTGTTTAGTGCAAAAAAGGATTTTCCCATTTCCTGAATTGCAACAACATCTCTTTTTTTGAAATATTTTCTGAAAATTTCTTATTGTGTAATTGCATCAAAAATTTTGTTGCATCAAGAATTTCTATGGGGTCATAAAAATGATCTCTTGCAAAGTGAACAAACTTCAACACCATAAATCCGTCAAACCAATTGAAAAACCTTTTTACAAACATTTTTTCTGAAGCGCTGTGTTGTTTCAATTCGATAAGTTTTTTTTCAAAATTATTTTCAGCTACGAACTTTTGAATGGATGGAGGAAGCGATGAGTTGATGGGATGATGAGCTGATGAAGAATAAAATTCAGAAACCCTTGCAAGAAATATTTTCAAATCCACAAATGTTTGAATATTGTAAGTGAAATAAATCTTTGAATCTGAGGCCATCATTTTCTGAATTGCACTTCCGGTTCCGAATGGAACTCGATCAGAAGCACGTGGTGAAGGAATTACTCTTGTTGAATTTAGTTCAGTAAAATTCCCAAGTGGAAAAATTTTATGAAGAAAATAAAAATCTTCGCCTGCTTTCCTGCGGTTCATACCTCCTTGTTTTTGATAAATTTTATTTCTCACCGCCATGCTTGAGCCAATCGTGTGAAATGCATAAGGGAAATTACAAAAATGTAAAGCGCGTTTATAAAACCTGAGGAATAATTCGTAGTTGACTATCCCTTCATAATTTGCTTTTGAAAATTCATTTCCATCAATCGGATGTTCAAAATAAATTGAGCAACCGGTTGTTTTAGGTTGCTGCTCAAAATATTTTTCAATTTCTGTTAAATAATTTTTATCAACCGTGCAATCTGCATCAAGACAAACAATAATTCCATCCGGTCTGGAAATATCTTCAAATCTTGCAACTGCTTCATCCATTCCAATTTTTCTTGCCAATCCCACACCGGCATGTTTATTAGGAAGATTTTTTATTTGAATTAAATGAAAAAATAATTGTTCATTCTTGTGCTGTTTAATCCATGCTGTTGCATCCTGAAAAGTTTTTTGATTTTGTTTTAATACATTTTCATCATCATGCTCGCCTGAATTAATCACCACAATTACTTCGACAGTGCAAGAAGTTTTTTCACAATCAAAAAGCGATTGAAGTATTTTTAAAAGTTCAGGTTCATTATAACAAGGAATGACACCAATGATATTTGTTTCGGATACAACAGGAGTTTTTATTTGCCTGTCGCAAAAGCGATGTTTTTCTAAATATTTATTCAAACGCAATAAGTATTTTTGGCGCTAAGTTAAATTGTAAATTGTAAATTCCAAATCGTACATCATAAATGAAACTGTCCCTCGATCTTAAATATGAAACTCCAAGTGAATGGACAAAAGTGGCATTGAGCGATTTTAATTCATTCCTTCAGGACCATGCTGATTGCGAGCGCAAGGCATCGGCAATGGCAATGAGCTTTGTTTACAAATGTCCTGATAAAATAAAAATTATTCCCTGGCTTATTGAAACTGCTTTAGAAGAAATGGAGCATTTTCAGCAAGTTTATTTAATTATGGAAAAGCGCGGAATACAATTGCGCCATGCAGTTGAAAGAGATCCTTATGTTGATCCGTTATTAAAATTGTTACGCACGCCTTCACATCAGCGGTTGCTTGATAGATTTTTGCTTGCTTCCATCATTGAATGTCGGGGCACAGAACGTTTTCGTTTAGTTGCAGAAGCAATTGAAGATGATGATTTAAAAAAATTTTATAAAATGCTGTGGACAGTCGAAGCCAAGCACGGAAATATTTTTATTCAAATGGCGTTGGAGTATTATAATAAGCAAGAAACGTATGATCGTCTTGAAGAATTGATTGAGATGGAAGGAAAAATTTGTGCAGCATTACCTTATCGGGCAGCATTGCATTAAAACATCAGCATGAGTAAATTACTTTTATCAGGAACACAGGATCATTATCTTTTTGATCCGGAAAATGAATCAACTGTGCTTAAAAGGAACGGAAAGTTCGGAAGTGTATATGCAGGTGCGAGTGTGTCTGATCAACATCATGTTGTCATAAAATTTCTTAATCCTGAATTGAATCAATATCCAGAAGCAGTGAAACAATTCAGTCTTGAAGCAGATCTGAATTTATCACATCCTTATCTCCGAAAAACTTTTGAAGTTATTGGAACGGAAAATAAATATTTTCTTGTACAGGAATATATCAACGGGTTAAATCTGAAATCTTTTTTACTGGAACATTCCTCGTATCGGAACATAAGATTTATTTTAAATTGTGCAATCAGAATTCTTGATGCATTGGATTATCTGCACTCTGAAAAAATTATTCATTGTGACATAAAGCCTGCAAATATTTTGATTGAATATGATGGCAAGAGAAAACCGGATGAAAATAATCCTCTGGTAAAACTGATTGATTTTGGTCAGGCGAAAACTGATGCGATCAATTTTGTTGCTGTCACAAAACCATTTTCAATTATCTATTCCCCTCCTGAACAGGTGCTGCATTTTCATGAGTTGATAAATCCTTCGAGTGATTTGTTTGCCTTGGGTATTACATTATACGAATTATTAGCAGGTGAAAACCCTTATGGAAGTGCCCATCCTGAAATGATAATGCACAAACAAATTTCGGGAGATATTGAAGAAAGCGAAAAAATTCCTGGTGCTTTATTTAAGATTATTCAGAAGGCCGTTGCAAAAAATAAATTTCCTCTTCCTCCCAATCAAATGGATATAGAAGAACAAAAGTCAATTGTCACTGAAGGAATGAAAAAAAGATTTCAAACTGCTAATGAAATGAAAACAGCAATGGAAGATTTCTTACTTTCGTATTCGGAAAATAAATTTTGGTTAAAGAAGATTTTCGGTTAATCAAAGAATTGCCACAGATTCACAGATTAAAATGTGAAGCGACTAAAATAATCTGTGAATCTGTGGCAAAAATCTTTTAAAAATATTTTTAATTTTACATCCATCCAAAAACAAAGAACTATGACAGATGAAGTAAAAAAAATTTTGAATGAAATGGAGCAGCACATGCAGAAATCTATTTCACACCTTGAAACAGAATTGGGGAAAATTCGGGCGGGCAAAGCGAACCCGCAAATATTAGATAGTGTGCATGTGGATTATTACGGTACGCACACACCGTTAAGCCAGGTTGCAAATGTGAATACGCCTGATGCAAAAACAATTGTGATTCAACCATGGGAAAAATCTATGCTACACAATATTGAAAAAGCTATTCAGGCGGCAAACCTTGGCTTTAATCCTCAGAATGATGGCACCATCATTCGTATTTCTGTTCCTCCGCTCACTGAAGAACGCAGAAAAGAATTAGTTAAAAGAACAAAAGCCGAAGGCGAACACGCGAAAGTGGGAATTCGTAATTCAAGACGCGAAACGCTTGAACATATTAAAAGGGAGCAGAAAAAAGGATTGCCCGAAGACATGGCAAAAGAAGCGGAAAATAAAACTCAATTGACAACTGATTCATATATTCAAAAAGTCGACAAGCATCTCGAAGTAAAAGAAAAGGAGATCATGACTGTTTGATCGCCTTAAAATTTTTTAACTATGATTTTTTAAAATGTTTTTATTACCTGCAATTGTTGCTTTAATTTTGAAATTTCACTTTTAGCAGAATTTATTTTTTCCTCAAATTCTTTTTTAATCTGTTCAGCATTTTTAGATTTGGCAAAAAATCCAAGATTGTTTTCCCAAACGGTTACGTCATTATTCAATTGGGATATCTTGTGCATCAGGTTTCGTTTTTCATCACCGATTTTATCGTTTGAATGAGGAGTTGTTTTCAGATGCACAATCTTTTCTTTATACAACCTGATTTCATTTCTCTCACGTTCGCCAATTTTAAGCTTACTAAATAAATCATCAACGAGTTTTTTATACCGGACAAAAATTTCATCTTTCTTCTCAATAGGAACCAAACCGATTTCTGTCCACTCGCGTTGAAAATTTTTTATCTGTTGAAGATTTTCTTCCCTGTTATCTACAGATTGAAATTGTTCAATGCGTTCGAGGAGCTGAAGTTTTTTTGAATAATTTTCTTCGTATTCCTTATCAATTTCTGAAAAGTGACTCTTCATGTTATTGAAAAAAGTATCGCAGGCAGTTCTGAATCGGTTCCAGATTTTATCTCCCATCCTTGCGTCCACACGACCTGTCTTTTTCCATGCTTCATTCAATCGTTTTAATTCTGAAGCAGTGCTTCTCCAATCAGTGCTGTTCATCAATGCTTCAGCCTGTATGCACAATTCCGTTTTCGCTTGCATGTTTACTTGAAATTCTTTTTTCCTGCGATTATAGAAATCATTCTTTTGCTTGTAAAAATTATCACATGCAGTTTTAAACCTCGTCCATAATTGCTCATCAACAGTTTTTTCAGCAGGTCCGGTTTGTCGCCATTGCAATTGCAATTCCTGGATTTGTTTGAACTTTTCCTGCAATTCATGGTGCTTAATATTTTCATCAACCACAATCTGTTCAACTTGTTCGCAGAAACCGGTTTTTATTTTCTGGTGTTCCTCGTGCTTTTCTTTTAATTTTTCAAGGTGTTCTTTTTTCCGCTCAATAATTTTATCGTGTGCCGCTTTAAACCGTTCACCGATTTCAATTTTTTTGTCACGCGGAATCGGGCCTACTTCTCTCCAGTGGTTTTGCAGAGTTTGTAGCTTTGACAATGCCCTGTTTATCGAATTTTCCAGAATTAACTCTTCTGCTTTTTCACACAGGTTAATTTTCATTTCCAGGTTTTTCCTCTGGTCAAGATCCTGAAGCTCACGGTTTATTTTTATAAGATCATAAAATTTTTCGATGTACAACTTGTAGGTCATCCACAAGTCATTCATATTCTTTGAAGGAACCGGTCCAATAGCCCGCCATTTTACCTGCAGGTCATGAAAAGTATTGAACGCCCTTGACATGTTTTCTTCATTCTGAATAATGTCTTTGAATTGCTTGAGGATTTCCTGCTTTGCAATTAAATTTTCTTCTCTGTGTTTTTCCTGATTCTCGTGAAATTCAATTCTTCTTTTATTAACTTTTCTTAAAGCGCTGTTGAATCTTATTTCAAAATCATCAGCCTGGTATTTAAAATCATCCTTTTCTCCTCCAGCCTCAAGGTGCTTTTCTAATTGCTGCTGACGTTCATGAGAAACCAAATCATTAAAAGCATTTTTTACAGGATTTATTTTTAATTTGATAATGTTGTAATCTGGTTCGGTAAGAAAACTCTCCATGAGTGTTACCAATTCTTCCCTGCTAAGCGCATTGAAATTTTCAACTTGCTCCTCTTCAACCTCTGCATGTTCTTCAGGCGCAGAAATTTCCAATACTGTTTCCTGAACAATTGTTTCATCCTTTACATCAGGAATTTGTTCATTCATTGATTCTTCTTCTTTCAGTTCATTCGTATCCATCGTTCTGTTTTAAAATAAAACGTTATGCTTTTCTGACGATAACGTCTTTGGGAATATGATAAATTTAGTTTTAATATTTAAAGAGTTGCTTAAACGAAATTATTTCCAAAAGTTATATTCAAATTTAAGAAATCGAATTGAAATAATCTTAGGTTATTAGGGAAATCCTGAAATTAATTTTTTTAAGCAAAATCAAATTGATGCAACGGGGGTCTTTATGTCACAAAAATATATAAACAAATGCTTCCAAAGATGGTAAATAAAATTAATTTTTACATTTGCTGCCCCTTTTCCATCGAAAATTTCGGGGTGTAGCGCAGCCCGGTTAGCGCGTCCCGGTTGGAATCGGGAAGGCCGATGGTTCGAATTGGTCTTTCAAATCAGTTCAAAAAAATTCGCTCTCCTATTCATGATTTGTTTAATATTCACACATAAAACCGGTATCTGAGATTCGTTGGCAACTAATTTTTGCTCTTCAACTCCCATAATATAATCAGTAATGTTTGTTTCAGGATCAATAGTAGTTACAATTAAATCTGCCTGTGTGGTATTGGCGTGTTTCAAAACATCTTTGTATTTAGAGGATCCAATGTAAGAGCCTGCTTCAGCATAAGTAATTGCATTTTCATCAAGAAAACTTTTAAAGTACATGTGGTTGTTGCGGATTTTATTTTTAATGAAATCATCTTTAGCTTCTTCGGTAATCAAATGAAATGTTGCTTTAAATTTATCATTCAATGATTGAAGAAGCGGAAGAATCTGTTTTACTTCATGCGTATAATCTACAGGTACAAGAATTTTTTTAATTTGCGAGTATGACTTTTGCTGAACAACAATGTAAGCAGTATCGGAATTGGTTATAACTTTCATTGCCTTGCTGCCTAAAATGCGTTGCATTCCTTTGATGCCATGCGTAGCCATTACAATGAGCGCTGCATTTATTTCAGAAGCTGTGCTGCCAATACGGTCAAAAATATTTCCCGGTTTTACAAGACTTTCAATCCTGACTTTGGTTTGCTCTTTATATTTCTGAATAAGGTCATTTAATTTTCCAGAAGCTGATGGCGAATCTTTTTCACTGGCAACCACATGAAATAAAATAATGTCGCTTACATCAAGTGTTTCGGTTAAACCGATAGAATATTTTAATGCGTTCTCAGTTACAGGTGTAAAATCAATGGGGACAAGGATTTTCATATAGGGTGAATTAAGTAAAAACTCAAGATTGTTTTTTCAATTTTCTTTTTCTGACAATGAAAGGATTTCTTTTATCGTGTAGTACAGCAAGAACAACGATAGTTTTATTATCCACACGATAATATACCCCGAAAGGAAATTTGTTTAAAGGAGCTTTTCTTTTTTTTCCTGAAAATGTTTGAAATAAAAAGGGATTGCTATTTATTGCCCGCAGTATAATACTAAGTGGTTCAAGAAATTTTTCTGCCAAATCAAATGAAATTTTATAGTAATAAAGTTACGTTTCTTCCACATCAGAATTTGCTTCATCAATTAAAACAAAACTATAACTCATTTCACGGAAGCTTTCCTCCTCGCATTGTCTTTAACTTCTTCCCCCTTAAACGTTTTACTTTTTCCTGAGAGATATTTTGCTTCCCGTTCTTTCAGAATTTTTAATTGTTCTTTAGTAAGAGGGTAATCTGATTCAATAATTCTTCCTGCAATAATATGATAAATGCTTCTTAGGTAATCAACGTCATTGATCTGGTCAATTGCTTTAAAGATATTTTTTTTTAATGATGCAGTGGTCATGTTTTTCAATTTATAATTTCAAAGTTATGCAATTACCTTTTCAAACGCCTTCTTAACAATCGCTTCCTGCTCCTTCTCATGTTGCTTATGCGAACCTGTTGCAGGACTTGCACTTTCAGGCCGGGAAATTAATCGCAATTTAACTTCTTTCAAAGTCCGTAGTAGAAAATTCCACGCACCCATATTTTCAGGTTCTTCCTGGAGCCAGATATAATCAGTTGCATTTTTATATTTTGCAATGATTGTTTTCAGCTGGTTTAATGGTAAGGGATAAATCTGTTCAAGGCGGATAATTGCAACATCATTTGCATTCTCTTTTTCTTTCTCTTCAAGCAATTCGTAATAAACCTTTCCTGAACAGATAACAATTCTGCGAATATCATTCGCATTTGCTGAGGCATCATCCATTACTTCTTTAAATCCCCCTGCAGTAAAATCATTTAATTCGGATAAACACTTTGGATGGCGCAGCAAACTTTTCGGAGTAAAAACAATAAGTGGTTTTCTGAATGGGCGATGCAACTGTCTTCTCAGCACATGAAAGAAATTTGCAGGTGTTGTACAATTGACAATCTGCATATTATTATTTGAGCATAAATTTAAAAAGCGCTCCATGCGTGCACTTGAATGTTCACCACCCTGTCCTTCATATCCGTGAGGAAGCAGCAGAACAAGTCCGCTCATGCGATTCCATTTATCTTCTGCACTGCTAATGTACTGGTCAATAATAATTTGCGCGCCATTCATAAAATCACCGAACTGGGCTTCCCAAATTACAAGAGAATTAGGAGATGAAAGGCTGTACCCATAATCAAAACCAAGCACACCGTATTCTGAAAGCAAAGAATTATAAATATAAAACGGAGCTTGTGCCGGATCAATATTATTTAAAGGAACATATCTTTCTTCCGAATCTTCAACAGTAATAACAGCATGACGGTGCGAAAAAGTTCCCCGTTCTGAGTCCTGGCCGCTCAGGCGAACCGGAAATTTTTCTTTCAGCAAAGTTCCGTAAGCCAGCAACTCACCCATTGCCCAATCTAATCTTCCGTTTCCTTCAAGCATTTTTTTTCGTTCGGAAAACAAACGGACTGTTTTTGAAAAGAATTGTTTGCCTTGCGGCAGATCAGTAATTTTATTTGCCAGGTCTGTTAAAATATCTTTTGGTACTCCTGTTTCAGGCGATTGAAGAAAATCTTCTGGTTTGGCAACATGCAATCCGCCCCAGCTTCCTTCGAGTGAAGAAGTTGGGTTTGCTTTTTTAACCTGCTTAGCTGCATCCAAACTTTTTTGAAGCATATCACGAAAAGATTTTTCCATTTCTTTTACAAGTGTTGCTCCCACTTCTCCCTGCGACAGCAACTTTTCATTATAGATTTCCCGTGGATTAGGATGCGCTGCTATTGCTTTATACAATAGTGGCTGTGTAAAACGCGGTTCATCGCCTTCGTTGTGACCGTATTTTCTGTATCCTAAAATATCAATGAACACATCACGGTGAAATTTCTGACGGTATTCCATTGCTAACTGTATAGTATATACGACCGCTTCCACATCATCAGCATTCACATGAAACACGGGAGACAAAGTCACTTTTGCAACATCAGTACAATACGTGCTGGATCGTGCATCCATGTAATTCGTTGTAAAACCAATTTGGTTATTTATTATCAAATGTATAGTGCCGCCTGTTCTGTATCCTTTGAGAAGAGACATTTGTATCACTTCATAAACAATTCCCTGCGCAGCCATTGCAGCATCACCATGAATGAGAATGGCAGCAATCATGTTTTCGTTTCCATCCTTTGTATTGTCAATTTTTGAACGGACAATTCCCTGTACTAACGGATCAACAGCTTCGAGATGTGAAGGATTCGGTGTAACACTGAGGTGAATTTTTTTCCCGATTCGGTGGTCACATCACTTGAGTATCCAAGATGGTATTTTACATCTCCGGCAAAAAGATTGTCTTCATATTCCAGTCCTTCAAACTCTGTGAAAATTTCTTCATACGTTTTACCAAGAATATTTGCCAGCACATTTAACCTGCCGCGATGTGACATTCCGATTACAAATTCTTTAATTCCCAGTTCAGCGCCTTCTTCAATAATTGCATCTAACGCAGGAATCAGTGTTTCGCATCCTTCAAGTGAAAATCTTTTTTGTGCAACAAATTTTGTGTGAACAAAATTTTCAAAAGCAACAGCCTGGTTTAATTTATTAAGAATTCTTTTTTTCTGTTCAATGGAAAAATCAGGAGTGTTTTTTGCGCTCTCCATTTTTTTCTCTAACCATGAAGAAATTTCCGGCTTGCGGGTATATTTATATTCAGCGCCAACCGAAGCGCAATACGTTTGTTCGAGATGAGAAATGATTTCTTTGAGTTTTGAGGGACCAATTCCAATTTCTGTTCCTGCCTGAAATGTTGCGTCTAAATCTTTTTCTGACAGATTAAAATTTTCAAGATCAAGAGTTGGAACATATTTTCTTCGCTCGCGAACAGGGTTGGTGTGTGTAAATAAATGTCCGCGCACACGATAACCGTTAATGAGACTCATTACACGAAACTCTTTTTGTAATTGTTCAGGAATTGGTCCCTTTTTTTCTCCGAATGAAGTTCGTGCAAATTCAAATCCTTCAAAAAATTTCTGCCAGCTTTCATCAACAGCATTGGGTTGTTCTAAATATTGCTGATAAAGATTTTCGATTGCTGCCGGGTCAATATTGCTTAAGTAACTGGTATCCATGGAGGCAAAGTTAAGTGATTAGGCGATTATGGGAATTGGGTAATTGAGGTGGTTGGGTAATTAAGGTGAGTAAGTTGCCTGAGCTGACGGATGAATTTCTAATTTTGCGGAAAGAAATTGTATTATAGAATGGGAATTAAAACGTATGTGATTCATGTCCGTGGAAACACGGAACGGGAAAATTTTATCCGCAATGAATTAAAGAAATTCAATATTGATTTTGAATTTATCCTTAATGGGAATATAGAGGACCTTACGGATGGTGACCTTAATAAATATTTTAAAGATGACTTTAAAATCAGCTCACCAAGAAGCTCGTGCACCATCAAACACTTTTTTGTTTATGAACGGATGGTTGAAAATAATATTTCGGTTGCGCTGGTGTTTGAAGATGACATTGAATTGTCCGGCAATTTCCCTGAAATTTTTGACAAATCATTAAAGGAAGCTGCTGAAATGCGTGAGAGTTATGTGATTTCTTATGAATCATCCACACAGGAATTTATAAGCAGCTCGGAAGTGATTCCCGGCAAGGTTCTTTATCAAAAAACACACGGAAGATGTGCCGGAGCTTATTTGATTGATTTAGCCGCAGCAAAAAAAATTCTTGAGTATGGATTGAAAAACAAAGTAAATGTTTGCATGGACTGGGTTCATAACGTGCTTTCGGAGAAAGGATGGCTGAAAATTTACTGGTGCCATCCTGCAATTGCCGAACAACAAAGCCACAACGGTAAAATACAATCGCTGCTTGATGAAAAAAAACAGGGACCCTATTATCGCCTGAAATATTTTTTGGAGAAAACGTATAAGCAGAAAATACTGAGCAGGTTCAGGTGAGAGATTAAACGATTAAGGTTAATTTGTATTTTTGACATATATTAAATTTAAGATGAATATAAACGCTATTTTAAAACTGTCTGTTGCTGAACGGATACTCCTTATTGAGAAACTTTGGGATTCATTAAATACAAATGAATTGGAAATTTCTGATGCACAAAAAAAAGAACTTGATAAACGGCTTTTGAGGATTAAAAAGGGAGAAACTAAGTTTTATAAATGGGAAGATGTTAAGCAGCGATACAAAAAATGAATTTTGAATTGCTGATTTCCGAAGAAGCAGCTTTAGATATAGAAGATGCTTTCCGCTGGTATCAAATGCAGCGTGATGGTTTAGGGAAAGATTTTGAATTGTGCCTTGAAGCAGGGTTAAACAGAATTTTACGGAATCCAAAACATTTTCAGAAGAAATATAAAATTGTCCGTGTCCATTTCATTGAACGATTTCCTTACGGAATACACTATTTAACAGAAGAACGGCTTATAAAAGTTGTTGGTGTTTTTCATACAGCCCGAAACCCAAAATCATGGGATGAGAGAATAAAATAAGAATTTTTCCGGTTTGCGAAGACTCAATCGGGGCGGAATGGTCTTACCCATTACATAATATTTTCCCATTCCTGCACAGCATTTCCATGTTCCTGCACAGCATTTTTTAATATCTGTCCTCTTCCGAAATTTCTCTGTTCCAATTTTCTTAGTCTTTTCACAACACTAAACTTCATCAGCACAGCACAGCAGCATCTCTGCACAGAACTTTTTCGTGTCTGCATGAACATCCTGCGTGTCTGCACAAAAAGCAAGTGTGTCTGCATGACAGGCAATACATTCTGTACGTGCAGGAACTTTTTCTGTTTTCATCTGTTCTTTCTTTAACCATTGCTGGATCAAACCATTATGTGATTTGATTGTTTAATAAAACCCAGCCTTTAAAAAAATCTTCGTCCACACAGAAACAAAATGTAACCTTAAATCAGTAGGAGCGTAAAAAATTCTAAATTCTCATAAAAATTTAAATACTTAAAGCTTCTTACCATGAACACACAAAACCAAAAGCCATCTTTCAATTTTGCACAGTACGACATGCTTACCCTTTGTACAGAGCAAATGCTCTCACCCGAAAATCAACCGAAAACAGATTTAATTCCTGTATTCAAATCAGGAATTGAAAATGTAAAATCAAAGCTTGATGCCGTCAACCTGCTGCTCGCCCCCGGAAAAGAAAATACTACGGGTACCGCTAAAAAGAAGCGTGAGCTTAAAAACGTGCTCGCCCTCAAAATGTTTGTCGTGAGTGAACCTTTTGCAGGTTTTGCTGACAGCATTAATAATCCCGAACTTTTTACAGCTTTCAGCAAGCCCATATCAACCTACAAACGCATGCGCCCCGCAGCAATTATTTCCCAGGCTGATTATATTATTGCGACCGTTTCGCCATTTTTATCACAGCTTGAAGGCACTACCATTAATCAGCAAGCGCTTGATAAAATTATTCATGCCCGTGATGCATTCGCACCGTATTCAACAATGCCCCGCAGCAAAGTGGTTTCCAAACACGTTAAGCTCATCCAGATGGAAACTCTTCTTGATGAAGCCATGAATATAACCCGCAGGCAGCTCGACAAATTTGCCGTGGGTTTCATAGACCTGGGCCTCGAATCTTTTTACAACCAATGGCTGCGCTTGCGCAAGCTCACTCCGTACGGCACGCTTACTACCCGCGCTTCTGTCAATGTATATATGGGTGATGCTAACGCACCGGTAACTAATGCAACAGTATCGGTTGACAATACTCCCCTCAAAGGAACTACTAACGATAAAGGTCATGCCGTTATATCGCGCGTTCCGTTTAAGCAGGAACACTTCATTACTGTAACAGCGCCCGGCTTTCCGAACCCCGTAAAAGCAGGTCCCTTCTCATTTAAAAAAGGCAAAGCAACCCGCATCACAATAAATATGAATGAATTCAACATTCCCGGTATTGTCAAAACAAGCAATGAGGTAAATGCATAACAAATGCAATGCACATGCTCCGCAACATGCTTAAAAAATAGTTTTCATAGTATATTTGTTTTTACAAAAACCCATCTCAGCGGATGGTTTTTTGTTTTTTTTCATTTAAAAAGATGCGGGGCGATAGTAATTATATAAGATGTTTGTATGATTTTGTTTAATGCTTTTTGGAAGGGATCGGAAATAGCTGTACTTTCGGTTGAAATTTCTGATCCATGAAAAAAATAATTTTAACGCTTGCTGGTTTTGGATTTTTATTTTTTGATTGTTTGGGGCAGGAGATTGAGTGGCAGAATACGATTGGGGGAGATTCACTTGACGAACCGCGTTCCATTCAACAAACTGCTGATGGGGGATATATTCTTTGCGGATTTTCCTTATCAAACAGCTCAGGTGATAAAATGGAGAATTGTATCGGTAATTGGGATTACTGGATGGTGAAAACCGATGCTTTTGGAAATATACAATGGGAAAATACTATTGGAGGAAACGGATGGGATTGGCCTTATTCCATTCAGCAAACCACTGACGGAGGATATATTCTGGGCGGATTTTCAGACTCAAATATTTCAGGTGATAAAACAGAAAACAGCAATGGAGGATACGATTACTGGATTGTAAAAACCGATTCTGCGGGAAATATACAATGGCAGAACACCATCGGGGGAAGTGGTTATGATTTTCTTTATAGCATTCAGCAAACTACAGATGGCGGATATATTCTTGGCGGATTTTCCAATTCAAATATTTCAGGCGATAAAACGGAAAATAGTAATGGGGACAAAGATTATTGGATAGTGAAAACAGATGCAATTGGAAATATACAATGGCAGAACACTATAGGAGGAAGCAATAGAGATGAACTTTTATCTATTCAGCAAACCGATGACGGAGGGTATATTCTTGGCGGAACTTCCTGGTCAAATATTTCAGGTGATAAAACAGAAAACAATTGGGATACAATGCAGTTTTACTATGATTAATGGATTGTAAAAACTGATGCCTCCGGTAACATCCAATGGCAGAACACAATCGGGGGACTAGAGGCAGATGTATTTTATTCGATTCAGCAAACAACTGACGGGGGATATATTCTTGGCGGCTATTCCACTTCAAACATAGGGGGCGATAAAACGGAAAACAATATGGGCTATAGTACTGATATTTGGATCGTAAAAACCGATGCTTCGGGAAACATACAGTGGCAAAATACCATCGGGGGAAGTGCTCCGGATGATCTTTATTCAATTCAACAAACTGCTGACGGAGGATATATTCTAGGGGGATCGTCTTGGTCAAATATTTCAGGTGATAAAACTGAAAACAGCAATGGAGGCAATGATTATTGGATAGTGAAAACAGACACAACAGGAAATATATTGTGGCAGAATGCCATCGGAGGAAGCGATCATGATATACTTTGGTCTGTTCAGCAAACCACAGATGAGGGATATATTCTTGGGGGGTATTCCAGATCAAATATTTCAGGTGATAAAACAGAAAACTGTAATGGATCTGAAGATTATTGGATCATGAAACTAACAAATAAATATAATTCAATTACCGGCAAATTATTTATAGATGCCAATAGTAACAATGTGCAGGATAATGGGGAGCCTGATGTTATTAATAAACGGATTACAGAAATAAATACAGGCATGTTTGCATTTTCAGAACAAAATGGACATTATTCAAATGCTGTTTTAGATTCAGGAAATTTTTCTGTTTTTCCCTCAGCAATAAATTATTATAATGCAGTTCCTGCAACACACAACGCTTACTTCCCGGGAATACATCAAACTGATTCATTAAACGATTTCGCATTTCAACCTGCCGGAGTGTTTAATGATTTATGTGTTACTATAACACCCCTTGGAAATTTCCGTGCAAACATGGATGCAAATTATATGATCAGTTATGAAAATGTGGGAACTACTACATTAAATGGTACGGTAATTTTCTTTCCTGATAATGATGATACGTTTAGTTCATCCAATCCGATTGCAACATCTGTAACAACAGATTCAACAGTTTGGAATGTCGGAACACTAACACCTTTTCAAACAGGAAGTATTTTAGTAACTGTTCATGTAAATGCAGGAACGCCAATAGGAACGTTAATAAATTCAAGTGTTGAAATTGATCCTGTCATTGGTGATGCTAATACTGGCTGTAATTATGATGCATGGGAAGTTTACGTTACAGGCGCTATTGATCCGAATGCCATTATGGTTGACCGCGACACTGTTTTAACAACAGAACTATCATCACCGCCCTATCTTAACTATATAGTATATTTTCAAAACACAGGAAATGATACTGCCTTTAATGTGAAAGTGCTTAATCCAATAGATACATTTAAACTTCAACTTAACACGTTAGAGTTTGTTGCATCATCACATCCGGTAAATATGAGTTGGATTCCGTGGGAGCGTAACATGGAATTTAAGTTTGATAACATCATATTGCCCGACAGCAGTGTGAATGAACCAGCGAGTCATGGTTTTATACAATACAGAATAAAACCTAAATCAACTCTCACTCCCGGAGATTTAATAAACAACAATGCAGCTATCTATTTTGATTTCAACCAGCCGGTGCTGACGGATACAGCAGTTACGGAGATAGTGCTGCCAACAGGAGAAGAAAGTTTCGGGTTTAAGGTTTCGGGTTTAAAGTTATATCCAAATCCGGCAAGGAATGAGTTAATCGTTAATAGTAATTCATCAGCCGGTAAAAAAGGAGAATTGAAAATTTATGATTTGTTTGGAAGAGAAGTTTTTAAATCTTCAATCTTCAATTTACAATCTTCAATTAAAATAGATGTTTCCCGTTTTTCACAGGGAGTTTATTTTGTGCAATTGCAAAACGAAGATAATTTTTACAGATCAAAATTTATTAAGCAATAGTATTAAACTACTTAAATCCTTCACTACGTTGGGCAGAAATTCTATCAATAGGTTAAAGGAATCAATTTCATTTTGAATAAGTATTTTTGTATTTGAAATCATAATCAAATGTCAACACAAGAAATAAAAATTTAGATCACCCGGTTAATGGATACTGCATCCGATACTGCCCTGCAAAAAATTTTAAACTATCTGAAAGAAGCCGTTTACGTTAAAAATTCTGATAAGCTGCAGTTGCTTGAAAAAATATTTGAAAGGGATCAGAATCTTTTGAAGCGACTCTCTGAATGATTACAGTAAAAGAATGGCTTACAACTCATTCTCAAAAGCAAAAAAAGATTAATTTTAATAAAACCTTAGTCAGAGAGGTGTTTTCCCCCTCACGTAAAACTCTGCAAATCACAAAGCCGTCTATACACCCCGTTAGTTGCCAGCAGCTCATCATGCTTTCCGCGCTCCGTAATTTCGCCTTTGTGCAGCACAATAATTTCGTCAGCATGTTGAATAGTTGAAAGCCGGTGCGCAATAACAAGAGTAGTGCGATGCTGCATCAGTTTAAAAATAGCATCCTGCACTAAGCGTTCTGATTCCGTGTCAAGCGAAGAGGTGGCTTCATCAAGAATAAGAATAGGAGGGTTTTTTAACACTGCCCGTGCAATGCTGATGCGTTGCCGTTGACCTCCCGAAAGTTTCATTCCGCGGTCACCTATGTTGGTCTGATAACCGTTTTCCATTTCAAAAATAAAATCGTGCGCATTGGCAATTTTAGCAGCCTGTATCACATCCTCCTCCTTTGCATAGGGCATTCCGAAAGCGATATTGTTAAATAACGAATCATTAAACAGGATAGCTTCCTGTGTCACAATGCCCATCACGCTGCGGAGGCTGTCCGTTTTATATTCTCTGATATTTTTTCCGTCAATAAAAATTCCGCCCTGCTGCGGGTCATAAAACCGGGGAAGCAAATCAGCTAAGGTTGATTTTCCCGAACCCGACTGCCCGACTAACGCTATGGTTCTGCCCTTTTTTATTTCAAACGAAATATTTTTCAGCACATTTTCTTTTTCATAAGCGAACGAAACATTTTCATAGCTGATTTTATCATCAAACGATTTTAAATCTATTGCATTTGGCTGATCCGTTAATTCAACAGGAGTATCGAGTATATTGAAAACACGTTCTGCTGACGAAAGCCCTTTTTGTATTTGCGTAATTGCCGATGAAATGTTTTTTGCCGGGGGTAATATTTGCGAATAAAGAATAATATAAGTGATAAACTGGCTTGCTGACAGTTCAGAATTATTGTTCAGCACCAGCCCGCCTCCGTAAATAATCAAAGTAACCACCACAAGCACACCGAGAAATTCGGAGAATGGTGAAGCAAGTTCGCGCCTGTTCATAATGGATTTGGAAACCTGCCGGTACCTCGAATTAAACGAATCGAATTTTGAATTTACAAAACGCGTTGCCGTAAATCCTTTAATGATTCGTATTCCCGAAATGGTTTCATCAGCCACGCTCAATATTTTTCCAAGCACCCCCTGGCTTATATCAGCGCTGCGTTTCAGTTTTTTTGAAATGGCTGAAATAATAAAACCTGAAACAGGAAAAAAAACAATGGTAAACAAAGTCAGTGTAAAGCTCATTTTAAAAAGTATGACAAAGTAAACGATGATCACCAACGGTTCTTTGAAAATTACCTGCAACGTGTTAATCACGGAGTTTTCAATTTCAGTGACATCATTCGAGAGAACCGACATCAACTGGCCTTTTTGCGTGTTGTGAAAAAAGCCGAGATGCAGGGAGCTTATTTTTTCAAAAACCGCTTTACGCATTTTATACACCACCCATGCCCTCATGCGGTTGAGCACACGTTGCGCATAATACCTGAAAAAGTTAGAAAGAAAAACACTGGTCATAATGATGGCACAGATAAATTTAAGCGCGCCTCCTTTTCCATAATTGGCGGCTATGTAGTGAAACCAGTAATCAAAAAGATTTTTCAGGTATTCGATGGAAAATGAAAATTCAGGATAAACAATCACTGCTTTATCATTATAGGTATTGAACAAAATATTCAGCAGGGGAATGACGAGCGAAAAATTAACCGCACCAAAAATCACCGCAGGCAGCAACAGCATCACATACGCAGGTATGTAATTGCGGTATGGTCGTGCAAAAGATAAAAGCCTTAAATATATTTTCACAATCTATGAATAACGATCGGGCACGAAATTACGAATATGTTTAAAGTGGCACATTCAGTTAAAATTTAAAAAGCGTTAAAGAACAATTTATTTGTTACTTTGCAGTGAAAGAAAGAAGGCTGGATGATCAGTATTATTACCGCAGTGCATAATGGTCTTGCTATGAATAAAATTTTTCTCGATAACCTTGAAAAATATTCGCATCATCCTTTTGAACTGATCATCATTGACAATAATTCGACTGATGGCAGCAGGGAGTTTTTTAAACAAAATAAAGCAACGGTTATTGAGAATGCCGGAAATTATTCTTATCCTTATTGTCAGAATCAGGGAATTAAAAAGGCAAAGTTTGATATACTTGCATTTTTAAATAATGATGTAATTGTTTCCCCCGGCTGGGACAAAAGATTAATTGAAATTGCCGAAAAAAATAGTCTTGAAATTATCAC
>JBDSOU010000063.1:0-4010 GCA_039914625.1 Bacteroidia bacterium
AAGGCGTGATACGGAAAGAACAAAAGGATTAAGAGGATTGATATAGAAGCCCGTAATTTTGGCGGGCTTTTTGTTTTTTGGTTGGGTTGGGAAATAAAATTACTTTTGATGTTGGATTTGTTTCAATGTCCCCGAAAACGTGAGACACTGAAAGTACAAAACAATAAGAAAAAGAAATTACAATGGAAAATTTTAATGAGGAAAAAGAAAAATTTAAGTCATTAGTTGAAGCTTTGAATGAGGAAAAGCTCAAATTAATAACAATTCATCACCTACCAGACAATGAGTTGAGAACTTTCATAAACCAACTTGAACCAATTATTAGGATTGCAGAAAAGAATAGAGATTTTGTAAGTATTGTAGAGTTAAGACAATATTATCTTTACAAAGCAGACGCATATTTATATTTAAATGATTATGCATCTGCTTTAAAGGATTTTGAAAAAGTAAAATTTATTCTTCAAGATGATGAAGTGGATTCCGAATTTCATAAAATAAAATGCCTTGATGGCATTTCATGGAGCAAAGCCAGAAGTGAAAATTATGTTGAAGCTTTGAAGGATTGTAATGAATTAATTGCATGCGCATTTAAAAGTAAATTTCTGCTTTCTAAATTTTTTACTGTTAGAGCTTGTTGTTATAAGGAATTGGGAAATAAAATTTTTGCCGAAAGAAGTTTTGAACTTGCCGATGTTAATCAAGTATTCTTAGATAGAATTATAAGAGAAGAAGGGGACGAAGCACTGCCTTCAGGTCGGACAGCCATTGGTTATAACGACATAGGAAATAGATATTTCAATCATGATCTTTTTGAAGATGCTTTATTAAATTATGAAAAAGCTATAGAGTTAAACCCCTCTTATGCGAAAGCTCATTATAACAGAGGTGTAATATTGGCGCATAATAAAAATCATGGTGCTGCAATACAGGCTTATTCTACAAGTATTAAATCAGATGCTAATTATGTAGACGCATATTTTAATAGAGGTAATGAATATTGTTATATTTTTGATTTTAGATCTGCAATTAATGACTATACTGTTTGTTTGATAAAAGAACCTGACAATGAACTCGCGAGTGAGAATTTGGAGTATGCAAAATCCATGCTTTTGGAACAAAGTTGAATGCATTTTTTTAATAAATAATAAATTTAAACTAAGTTATCCATTGACTGCTTTTGAAAAAAAGAAATTATTTTTGATTAACAATCCACTTTACCTCAAAAGATGGATGAGTGAATATTTTTCTTTTACCTGGCAACAGTTAAGAAAGTATCAATATATTCTTGATTGGAAGGTCATACAAGGTAATACAAAAATAAAATGGTCTGCTGGTGTTATTCGTGAATTCAAAAATCTTTTTTCAGCAGCTATTATTCCATCAGAAGGCTTTGATTGGTTAGGTACAAATCGTTCGGTTCCATGGTCTATAGAATTAATTGAGGAGTTTAAAGGTTATTGGGATTGGGAATTTATTTCTTACAATGCAAAAATAGTTGGAGATGCCCGAATGAGAAATCATTTTAGTGCAGAATTATCCCCGTTTTTAACGGAAGAGCATGTTTCCGATATGATAGATGAGAATTTTGGATTTGGAGAATGTAGTAAAGTTCACTTTGGCGAGGATATAGTGAGACTTTATATAGAGTGTGGCATTAAATTTAAAGAGCGCATCTATCAGACAATTGATGAAATAGAATCAGGAGAAAGTATTGATTGGGGTATTTTAAGCAGTAATTTATTACTTCCGTGGTCAATTGAATTAATAGAAAAATATCAGGACAAATGGGATTGGCGTACCTTATGCAGAAATGAAATGATACCGTGGGACGAAAAATTAATTGGATATTTTAAAGATAAAATAGTTTGGGGAGAATGGGGTGAGCTTGATTTTTATTGCAAAAGAATATACGTAGGATTAAGCAACAATAGAGCGATAAAATGGGATTCGAAATTAATAAATCGTTATAAAGATAAGCTTGAGTTTCGTGAAATTACCCGAAATAAAGGAGCAAAATGGGATATTGATTTACTTATAGAATTTCAGGATTTATGGGATTATGAAGCTTTGTTTTTAAACAATGTAATATGGAGTAAAGTTTTTCCTGAATTTAATGATTCTAAAATTTTGGAGATTTTGGATATTATTTTGAAAAATAAAATTGAGTTAAAACCAGTATTTAAAATGTCATTTGAAAAAAATTAATTTTGAGAAAACATGTTTGGTTTTGTTCGATCCATTCAGGATCGGGCGTTTTGTGATTATGTTTTTCTTTTAACATTGAATCCTTGCAGGATTTTTTTGATAGCGGAAATTCTGAAAAGTTTTTTTGAGTGGCGAAACTGTCCTTTGGACGGAAAACAAAATGAAAAGGTTTGAAAGAGTTTTTAAATTCCCGGTTTATTTCACCCGCTCCACATACGTCATAGTACGTGTGTCCACTTTGATTTTTTCGCCTGAATTAACAAAAAGAGGAACGGTAATTATAGCGCCTGTTTCGAGTGTTGCAGGTTTGTTTACGTTGTTGGCAGTGTCGCCCCTGATACCGGGTTCGCAATAGGTAATTTCTAATTCAACAAAGGTGGGCGGCTCGGCCAAAATAGCTATGTCGCTTTCAAAAGCGACTTTTACTTCCATTCCTTCTTTTAATATTCCGGATGCGTTGCCGAATAAAACTTCGGGAACGTAGAGTTGTTCATAGGTTTCGTTATCCATGCACACGAGGTGCTCACCATCTTTATAAATGAACTGGAGCATTTTGTATTCTACACGGGCTACTTCGACATCTTCTCCCGCGCGGAAGCGGTATTCTGCAAGCTTACCTGTTTTTAAGTTGCGCATTTTGGCCTGGTAAAAGGCGCGTAAATTTCCCGGTGTGCGGTGCTGGTATTCTACTATCTGGCATAATTCGCCATTAAAACGAATGACTGAACCAACGTTTATGTCTCCTGAATTTGCCATTTTGAGGTTTAGGGTTTGAGGTTTTAGGTTTAAAGTTGTTGACTGTTTCAGGTTTGTTATATTAATAAAAAGAGTTTAAAGTTTTTTAAAACCTTAAACCCGAAACCTTAAACGCGGAACGATGTTATGCTTCGACTACTTCAAAGTTGACATTTACCTTAACATCTTTGTGCAAGGTGACTTCAGCGGTATAATTGCCGAGGGCTTTGATGTGATCTTCTTTGAGCGAAATCTGTCTTTTCTCAATGGTGTGCCCCATTTTTTTGAGCACATCAGCAATGTTTTGTGCGGTGACCGAACCGAAGAGCTTGCCGTTTTCACCTGCTTTCATAGGTATGGTAAGGGTTACGCTTTCGATGGAAGTGGCGCGTTTTGCTGCATCGTCTTTTATTTTGGCAAGCTTATGCGCTTTTTGCTTCATGTTTTCAGCGTGCACCTTACGGTTGCTGTCGCTGGCAATGACTGCCAAACCATTTGGAATAAGATAATTTAAACCATACCCGTTTTTTACTTTAATAACATCGTTGGTATAGCCTAAATTTTTTACGTCCTGCTTTAATATTATTTCCATTTGATTAATTACGATTTACAATTTGGGAATTACGATTTTCACTCTAATTATATACTATTATTTTAACATGTCGGAAACGTAGGGCATGAGCGCCAAATGACGGGCGCGTTTTACGGCTGTTCCTACTTTACGCTGGTATTTGAGTGAATTGCCGGTAAGGCGTCTTGGAAAAAGTTTTCCCTGCTCATTCACAAATTTTAAAAGAAAGGTTGCATCTTTATAATCAACGTATCTTATTTTTAATTTTTTAAAACGGCAGTATTTCTTTTTTGCTAATTCTACTGCGGGCGGATTCAGGTATCGAACCTGGTTTGATGTGGGATGTGCCATGAGATTTTTTTATTCGGATTAATGAACCACCGCAGCCTCCTCCTGCTTTTTAAGTTCAGCATTTCTGCGTTTTTTTTCATTGTAGATAACAGCGTCTTTGTCGAGAGAAACAGTAATAAAACGCATCACTCGTTCATCACGCTTGTAT
>JBDSOU010000003.1:0-3916 GCA_039914625.1 Bacteroidia bacterium
CATTGAAGAATAATCTTGATTCCCTGATAGGAGATTCACAAAATTTTTCATACTCCATAATTGTGTAAGAAGTTTTGTTAATCTTTTCGAGTCCTTCCATTATCGCAGCATTTGTCACTTTAACTTGTTCAACAACTTGTTCTGCAAAATCCTTTTTAATTAACTTGTCATAGTTTGGCGGCTTGAATGAATACCACTCTTTATAATTTCCGAAAAATTTTTTCCGACTCAACAATAACGACTGTGCATTGAATTCTGTTTTTCTTTTAACAAATAGAAAATGGACTTTTTCACTCAATCCGGCTAAGAAAGGAATATGCCAGTTCATGTTCATGGCTTTCATCAGCAAAGGTTTTTCGAAAACTATTTGTATCGCTGCTAATTCTTTAAGAAATGTTTTGGTGTCTATTTTTTTTAAAGTCGCAATGGAAAGCTGCTGTTTATTTTTAAATAAAAAAAAGCGGTTCCAAAAGTACCAAAATTCATGAGGTGCCAATGCTCCAAATGTTTTTCCTAACTGAGAATTAAAATCAATATCCTTTTTACCCTGAAAGATTTCTTCTTTTTCATCATAATCAATCAGCAATTGCTGAATTCGTGCACCAATGTAAGGCGCATAATAAAATCTTGAGATAAGATTACTAGGGTAGCAAAAAGTTCCCAACGATGCGAGGAACTGATAGATTAATGTCGTGCCGCTTCGTGCGCAACCTACAATAAAAATAATTGGAAATTTTGGTTTTTTTATGTTTACCAGTAAGGAAGATTCAGTAGATCCCAATAATTTCTCAAGCTCGGGAAAAATTTTCTCCAGATCAAGATTCTTTTTATGATTTTCGGTTCTTTTATAATTTTCCATTTATAATTTCCACGATTTTTTCTAAATCCTTTGGATAGTAACGATGATCAACTGGCAGCGGCAATAAATTTTCTGCAAGGTAATACTCCCAGCTTTTTTCATCACACCGGTTTAAAATGTCCTGCCAGTAAGATGCGATGTAAATCCTATTCTGTATCAATTCTTTTCTTAATGTTTTATGCTTTACAAGTAAGGGATACACCATCGGTACCTCGGTTTGATTATTATCTGACAAACTTAATTCATTAATACTTTGCAACTTTTCCTGAAAGAATAGAAAGTTTTCTTTTCTTCTATTCCGGCACTTTTCATAATTAATATTTTGCATCATCGCTTTAGTGAAGCGAGACATTTTTAACAAAGCTTGATTGCTCAGCTCATTTTCGTTTTTTGTGAATTCGATATAACCATTTTCAGCATTGTTTTCAATGCGTTTGATTAAATGTGCAATTCTGTTTTGCGAATAATCTTCTTTCAAATTTATCTGCAAAGATTTCTTGGTGTTCAAATAAGCACCATCTGATACCCCGAAGAATTTCCTGCAGGAATAAAATGTATCAACTCCTAAACCAGGGAGATGGAAAAACGCCTGTGAATTGTCTATAATTAAATTAGGGTATGTCGAACAAATACTGCTTATGTAATTTGATTTAATACCAAAATAATTGATGTATAAAATAACTGAGAAATTATCTGTTTGAATAGTTTTCGAAATTTCCAAATTATTATTAATCTGATAATATTCAAAATTTAAATTAAGTTTTTTCAAGGGTTCAAGTACTGCAGAGCAGGTATAATAGGGAATAAAAACTTTTTTATAATTACCGGCTTTGAGAATATATTCCAAAGCATTTCTTCCTGTATTTACAGCAATAAGATTTTCATGGAATTCGGAATTTTTATTAAGCTCCAACTCAAAATATCCGCCTGTTGCCGTCATATCAATTCATAGGCTTTTAAAAGTTCGCGTGTTTCTTCAATACTGTTAAACATCAGTACATCAATAATAGATAGGAATGGTACAAATTCATTTTTAAACTGCAGATATTTTTTACTAATTGGTTTTATAAAAAATAAATTAATACTCTGTTCTTTAAATTTTTCTTTTTTATACAATTTTTGTCCGCCTGATGCATTGACATATGTGTCAGCTTCCTCGATTTTACAAATGTCAAGTACTCTTTCAAAATTTTTTAAATGTGCATTATTATAAACAGCAGAGGTATTTATTATCGTTATAGGCAACTGAAGGTAATTACAAACTTTATTAATGCTTAAACCAGCAATGCGCGAAATTTTATTTTCTCCGGAAAGAAATACTGAACGGATCAGATTAAAAATATTTTGCAAATAAGGAGCTTTCGCGTAATTCAACTCAATTGTCTTCATAAATTTATTTACCCAATTTAAGTAAAGCTTTTCATTTACCTCCGTTTCATTGATCAACCGGAATGAAGAAATATCATGGAGAGGAATTGAAAATGAAAAACTTTTTCCATTGACAAGAATATTATTTCTGTTAATCCAACCTTGCTTGATAAAATTCACATCATCATAAATAATAAATTTATCTACAGCATTGATCAATTGAAAATATCCGATGAACGGAAAAATATACGGTTGCATGATTGCGATCTTTCTTTGCTGATTCATTTTAATAATTTAACCCGCAACAAATGTTACTTTAAGCTTTCATCATTACCATTGTAATTCCCTTCCTAACAATTCAAATAACTTTTGATTCCAAGAGTTAAAGTAATCTGTAAGTTCAGATTGTTCAGATTCATTTATCTTTTCTGCATAACGAATTTTTTGATTTTTCACAACAACCTTATTTATAATTTCCGGATAGTTGTTAAAATTGTAATGGCTGACACCTAAAAAATTTTCTATTTTATACAAGGTGTCTGTTTTTTTATTAACAAACTCTTTGAAACCAAAAATCAGCAGCTGATCCCGTGAAAAATATTTTAAATAACGGGCTATTTGTTCATAATAAGTTCCTCTGCGGAGAAATGAAGGCTCAGCGTCAGAAGGTTTTGTTTTCATAAGATTTAATTCATAATCAATACACTCTTTAAAGGAAGGAAAACGGCTGCGATTTTTATACAAAAATTTATACAAAAGATTTCCGTTTGTACCAGGAATACTTTTTGAAATAATTTCAGGGATAGAATTGTTATCATAAAAATTACGATACATATTCCAGGACGAATATGCTCGGTCAACAGGATTTCGCAGTAAAGCAATCAGTTTAATATCGGATTTGTATTTATAAATTCTTTCAACTACCTTTTTATTGTAAAAATAAGCCGGGCTGGCTTCAAAGAAAATTTTTTTACTTCCTGAAGGATGCTTGAAATGATTTTCGTACCATTTAACTCCTTTATTAAAATTCGCATCTTCACTGAAAAAATTTATCTCTTTAAGAATGCCACTCACCATTTCAGGATGTGCTGTAAGGTAATAATGCAATGAACTGGTACCTGATTTTTGCGCTCCTATAATTAAAAAATCAGGAGCATTGCCTGGCAACAATGCCCTTAAACTCTTCTTGGCAAGATTTTTCACAGATTTCATTAAGGTATTGCAGTTTTCGTGGCAAAGATAAAGGAATCAGGTTTTAAAAAATTATTATGGGCGGGCAGCAATCAGGAACCAATAACTCTGTAAACATTAATTTTTCTCAGAAACCGATTTTCATTAGTCTTATCTGATAATTGAGAAGGAAAATAATTTGACTCAACTGAACTTTTATTCCATTTATTTTCATTGATTGTTGAAATCAATTCACATTTATTACTAATGAATACAAACATGCTGTCTGTCCAATTTTTTCCTCTTCCCCTGTAAATAGTATGAATTAATCCCCGGTCAATTACAAGGTAATTTGCATGAACTGAAAGCACGGCTTCTTCAAAGGATTGAGCAGGTCGTCCGATGCGCGGATTCATCCCGGCACTTGAATAATAACGTTGGTCTTTGAAATCAAGATAATACAACCCGCTGCCAATTATTGTTGATGTGCTGTCAGTTATGGAGTTTCTTAGCTCTTTT
>JBDSOU010000095.1:0-9019 GCA_039914625.1 Bacteroidia bacterium
AAATTTCCAAAATAAATTTTTGCGATGTTATTTACCGGTTTAAAAAATAATTATTATTGCAAGCGAAATGTGGAGTTCAGAGACCATATAAAAAACGAGACTGTCCCGCACGGGAATTTTTGCGGGGGCGAAACTGAAAAGCCATACGAGTAAGATGAATTAAACAGAAAAAATGAAAAAATTATTTACCATTTCAATTATTACAGCAACAGTGTTTATAGGTTTTAATGCAAATGCACAATTAATTACGATCACCGAAACACATCAGTTACCAGCTTTTGGTGACACCATTCATTATGTTGACGCTAACTCCTTCGGTTTTGATCCAACAGGAACCGGACCTGTAACGAATAAACTTTGGGATAATTCTGCTTTATTGAATGCAGGAACTACTTATGACTTTTTTTATGTTGATCCTGCAACAATTACAGGGTTGGGTGTAGATTCTTTCCCCACGGCTAATATTGCGCGTGGCGAAAGTGGTGCAGCGGGATATTTTTATTATCAGAATACTGCTAACAATCTTAATCGAATTGGATGGTTTGGAAGTAATAGTAACTTTGGTATTTATGAAAACCAAACTTTCGCTACTGAGTTTCATTTTCCGATTACAGCGGGAAATACGGTAACTTCAACGTATAATGGAAGATATTCTCCCTTTAATTTAGGCGAAGATTCTGTGAAACTTGAAATGGGTTCACTTATTATTAATGCAGATATGCAGGGAACATTATTGTTGCCTACCGGTAATTTCAGCAATGTTCTCAGGTTGCATGTTTTGGAGACTTTTCATATTGTAACTTACTTTTTGGGTGTTCCGGCATTGGACAATTTAGTACAGGATGATTATTATTATTGGTTTAGCGAAACCATCTTACAACCTGTTTTAACTTCAGGCGTTACCACTGTTGACGGAAGTCCTCAAACACCGGTTTTAAGATATCAGCCAATTGCCAGTCCAAACGGTATTGAAACTTATAGTAAGGGAACTCCCAATATCTACCCCAATCCCTCGAACGGAAAATTTACTATTAAAAATTATGATGTTCCCTTTGAAAATTTTAGTTTAGAAATTTACAATGTACTTGGAGAAAAAATTAAATTCTCTGAAACAAAAAAGCAAACTGTAAATGAAATAGATATTTCAGATTCTCCAAAAGGAATTTATCTTCTTAAAATTTATTCAGAACACAGTGTTCGAACTGAAAAAATTATCATTCAATAATTTTACCGTTCGAAAATCTTCATTTTTATTGAGATAAAAAACTCCTGCTTAATAAATAAGCGGGAGTTTTGTTGCCTGTTGTTTTAATGCTGACTAAGCAGGTTTTACTTTTTCGACAGACTTTACGTTCGCTTTTGACCAGCCGGTTCTTCCGTGTTTCATATTATAGCAGGAGGAGAACAGAAAGCTTCCAAGAAGCATAATTAAGCATAATTTTTTCATAGCTATATTTTTTATAGATGCTTATGCAAATCCTGTACAAGTCTATGTTTAAACCCGGCTAAAAAGCAGCTAATCTTACAAAAAAGCAGAAATTTTATTATATCAGGCTGAAACGCTTTCTGTGTAACGCTCAAGAATTTCATCCAGAACAGAATGAATTTCATTAATATCAAAAAGAGTTACCAAACGCATCCGGAATTCTTTAAAATGATCCATTCCTTTAAAATAATTTCCATAATGACCACGCATTTCAAGTATTCCTGATTTTTCGCCTTTCCAGCGAATAGAGAAATCAAGGTGCTTTCTGCACACTTCCATTCTTTCAAAAACTGAAGGCTTAGGTCGGTGTTCATTGTACTTAATAAAATGCTTAATGTCATTAAAAATCCAGGGGTAACCGATGCTTGCTCTTCCAATCATCACACCATCCACACCATAACGGTTGCGCATTTCAACAGCTTTTTCAACAGAGTCAATATCCCCGTTTCCGAAAATAGGAATAGTAATTCTCGGGTTGTTTTTTATTTCACCAATCAATGTCCAGTCTGCGGGTCCTTTATACAATTGCGCGCGCGTGCGCCCGTGAATGGATAATGCTTTAATTCCTATGTCCTGTAAACGTTCTGCAACTTCAGTAACATTTTTAGTTTTATCATCCCAACCCAATCGTGTTTTTACTGTAACAGGAAGATGAGTTGCCTTTACAATTTCTTCCGTCATCTTCACCATCTTGGGAATATCCTGCAACAACCCTGCACCGGCTCCTCTGCACGCAACCCCTTTTACAGGACATCCATAATTAATATCTATTAAATCAGGGTTTGCTTTTTCGGCAATCAAAGCGGCTTCACGCATGGATTTAATTTCACTTCCGTAAAGCTGAATTCCTATCGGACGT
Organism: Bacteroidia bacterium; assembly: GCA_039914625.1. Taxonomy (GTDB): domain Bacteria; phylum Bacteroidota; class Bacteroidia; order AKYH767-A; family OLB10; genus DATEMK01. The sequence goes on from JBDSOU010000095.1 coordinate 2,346, forward strand.
TCGTATTCAAAAATGTCAAGTTTCTTTGTGCTTTTTACAGCTTCGCGAATTAATCCTTCGGAAGAAATAAATTCGGTGTACATCATATCCGCACCGTTGTCTTTGCAGACAGCACGGAAGGGCGGGTCACTCACATCCTCCATGGGAGCGAGAAGCAAGGGAAATTCTCCAAGTTGTATGTCAGCGATTTTTACCATTTGTCGTGATAAGTGAAATCAATTGTTAGTTAATGACTGAGGCAGCATCAGTAAAAATGGAATTGCTTTGGTGTAATCCAGCAACTCATATTCCAATCCTAATAAACGAATGTTTTTGTAATAGGTTTGATGCAGTGTGTAGTAGTTTTTTTCAGATTCTATAAACCATGCATTAGCTCCCAACTTCTCTGCTAAAAACCATTTTTCAAAAAGTCGCGATATTCTTCCGTTGCCATCATTAAAAGGATGAATTTTTACAAATACCAAATGAAGAAGCGAAGCAAAGAAGAATACTTCATTGACGTTAAGATTTGAATTCAGTAAAGAATCTAAATCAGCAAACAATTTTTGGAGTTCGCCTTCTACAGCAGAAGGAACTGCTGCCACATATTCTATTTTCCCATCAGGAGTTGTTACAAACATATTACCTCTTCTTATTTTTCCTTGAAGTGTTTCAGGCAACAGGTGTTTGGAAAGTAATATGTGTGCTTGTTCCAAGTTGCTTTGATTGCATGGTGATTGTGTAGCAAATTGATAAGCATTGTATAAATCGTCAATCTTCCTGGTATAGTCAGGCAAAAATTCAATGCCAAATCTTTTATACTTTATGTATGAATCCAATTCAATGTTTTCACCTTCTATTTTAGATGAATAGACAGCAGATACGGATGTATAGAAGCTGAAGGAGTCTATTGACAAATCACTGTCAATTAACTTCTCAAAACTTTGTTGAAGCGTTTTACTAACCTGTTGGTTATATTCTTCCATTAGATTGGCAGATAATATTTTCAATTGTATTTTTTTCATTTCAGAACCCAGCGATTTTTCTCCTGAGTTTTGCGGAAAATGTGATTTTGTTGGAATAGAATTTCAAAAATTTAGCAATATAACAATTTTAATCTCCAACATCTCAACTACTTCATCCTGAATATCTAATTTCGCCTGCAAATTTACGATATTATGCCTTTCAGAGGAATGCTTTCTAACTTATCGCCACTTCGAAAATTGCTTTTCGCAATTGGAATCATGTTTTTTTCAAGCTTTGTTTTTATGATGATCAGTTTTTTTATCATCAAGTTTTATTACGGAATAAATTTATTTACGGATACCAACATATTAAGTGATTTTAATAACCCTGCTGTTATAAAAAGCATGAAGATTTTGCAAGTTCTTTCAGGAGGACTTGGGTTATTTATTATTCCTGCTTTTGTTGCTGCTTATTTTTTTGATAATAATTATTTTGTATATCTACAATTAAAAAAAAGAGCCGCATTAATTTCTTTTCTTCTTGTCGTTATTATTCTGTTTGCATCCATGCCTTTTATAAATTGGATGGTTGAAGCAAACAGTCATCTTAAATTACCTGCTGCGTTATCATCGTTAGAACAATGGATGAAAAATTCGGAAGAAGAAGCAACACGGTTAACTGAAGCATTTCTTGAGGGAAGTTCAATGACTTCATTATTAACGAATATTTTTATTGTCGCATTGCTTCCTGCACTTGGAGAGGAATTATTTTTCAGGGGAATTATGCAAAAATTATTTTCGCAAATGATAAAAAATAATCATGCTGCAATTTTTATCACATCATTTATCTTCAGCGCCATTCATTTACAGTTTTATGGTTTCTTACCGAGAATGGTATTAGGGATTTTTCTTGGTTATCTTCTTGTCTGGAGCGGAAGCCTATGGTTGCCAATTCTCGCACACTTTATAAATAATGCAGCAGCAGTTGTATTTAATTTTCTTGCGCAAAATGATAAAATCGGTTTTAATCCGGATACAGTGGGTACGGGTGCAGACGAAAAAATAATGCTGCTCTCATCAATAGCAATTACTTTCTTTTTGATTTACCTGATTTTTAAAATCGAGAAAAGGTATAGCCACAGATTCACAGATTAATTCTTTTAACTCCAAAAAATCTGTGAATCTGTGGCTTTGTTCTAATTTTAATTCATGTGATGTGCAACGCAGGATTCACCACATGTTTTGGCGCATTCTTCTTTAGAAGTACACTTATTATTGCAACCGGGCATGCAGGTGCTTTCAGCCAGTTGATCCTTACAATGCTTTAAACACATTTCTTTTTCAGCAGCACTGCAACCCATCTTATCACAATAAGCAGCGCATTCTTCTTTGGTCATGTTTGCGCATTTGGTCATATCGCATTTCATGTCTTTCATTCCTGTCATGTCGCAATTCATTTTTCCACCGCAACATTCCATTTTATTTTTTGATACTGATGCTTCTTCCGCATTAGCGAAATGCATTTTGGCAAGAGATGGTGCAATAACCAAAGAAACAATTGACATGAGCTTAATCAGGATGTTCATTGAAGGACCTGAAGTATCTTTAAAAGGGTCACCTACAGTATCACCGGTGACTGATGCTTTGTGCATTTCAGAACCTTTGTAGTGCATCGTTCCGTTGTATTCAACACCTTTTTCAAAACTTTTCTTTGCATTATCCCATGCTCCGCCAGCATTGTTTTGAAACATTCCCATCAGCACACCTGAAACCGTTACTCCGGCAAGTAAACCGCCAAGCACTTCCGGTCCCATTGTGAAACCAACAATAACCGGAACTATCAAAGCGATTGAACCGGGCAACATCATTTCGCGAAGAGATGCCTGGGTTGAAATTGCAACACATTTATCATATTCTGGTTTTCCTTTTCCTTCCATAATTCCCGGTATCGTACGAAACTGTCTCCGCACTTCTTCCACCATTGCCATTGCAGCACGACCAACAGCAGCAATTGCAAGTGATGAGAAAATAAAAGGAATCATTCCACCGACAAACAATCCTGCCAATACATCGGCTTTGTAAATATCAATTCGTTCAATTCCTGCAATACCAACAAATGCTGCAAACAAAGCCAGGGCAGTTAAAGCTGCTGATGCAATTGCAAAACCTTTTCCGCTTGCAGCAGTTGTATTTCCAACAGCATCAAGCACATCAGTTTTTTGACGAACTTCTTTTGGTAATTCACTCATTTCGGCTATACCACCTGCATTATCCGCAATTGGTCCGAAAGCATCAATAGCTAATTGCATGGCAGTAGTTGCCATCATTCCTGCTGCTGCAATTGCAACTCCATATAAACCTGCAAAGTGGTGAGAGAAATATATTCCGCTTGCTAAAACTAAAATAGGTGCAACGGTTGATTCCATTCCCATTGACAAACCACCGATGATATTTGTTGCATGTCCGGTTGATGATTGACGAACGATTGTGTTGACAGGTCGCCTGCCCATTGCAGTATAATATTCAGTGATCAGACTCATTAAAGTTCCAACAACCAAACCTACCATGATAGCAGAAAAAACTCCATTACGTGAAAATTCATGTCCGCGAAGACTCATTGTTTCGGGTAACATCCAGTTCACTGCAAAGTAGCAGAATACAGCAGTAATAATCATCGAACCCCAGTTTCCCATATTCAATGCCTTCTGAACTTTTGCTGCAGTTGCTTCGCCATCATCGCTTACGCGAACAAATAAAGTTCCGATAATTGAGAAAATAATTCCCATACCGGCAATAAACATCGGTAATAAAATAGGAGCCATTCCACCGAAATTATCAGCGGAAGAAGTTTCCCGGCCAAGCACCATTGTTGCTAAAACCGTTGCCACATAAGAACCAAATAAGTCAGCTCCCATACCGGCTACATCACCTACGTTATCACCTACATTATCTGCAATCGTTGCAGGATTGCGCGGATCATCTTCAGGAATTCCTGCTTCTACTTTTCCAACTAAATCAGCGCCCACATCGGCAGCTTTGGTATAAATTCCTCCGCCTACACGTGCAAAAAGCGCAATGCTTTCCGCGCCAAGCGAAAATCCGGTAAGCACTTCAATAGTTCTGCGCATTTCATCGCTGTCAACTACAGTTGCACCGAAAAAGTGTTTCAATACAATGAATAATCCGCCTAAACCAAATACGGCTAAACCCGCAACACCCATTCCCATTACCGAGCCGCCACCAAATGAAACGGCTAATGCTTTAGATAAACTTGTGCGTGCTGCGCTTGCTGTGCGGACATTTGCTTTGGTTGCTATACGCATTCCAATAAATCCGGCAGTAGCAGAGAAAATTGCGCCCATTATAAAGGCAAGTGCAATTGTCCAATGCGAATCAGGATTTGATTTTCCCATAAAGCCTAATAGCAAAGCCGCAACGATTACAAAAATGGATAACACACGATATTCAGCTTTTAAGAACGCCATTGCGCCATCGGCAATGTAACTTGCAATCTCTTTCATCCGGTCGTTACCTGCATCTTGTTTAGTAACCCATGTTGCCTTTAAAAAAGTGTAAATCAGTCCCACAACAGCCAAAGCAGGGATCACATAAATAAAATTTTCCATACGTAAATAGTTGATTTTTAAAATTTGAGGTGCGAAAGTAAGGAAAATAACAGAATAAGCAATCCAAAAATCTGATCTTAAATAGTAATAAAAAAATTAAGCGATTTTATATGGTAAATCTTCTTCATTGAAGTTCATTTCTCTAATCAATAAAAAATTATGTGAAAACCACCCGGTGTTCCCGAATACATCGTGTGTCATTAAAAAATGTGCGTTTTCAGTGAACCCTCTGAAAATGAAAGAATAAAGACCTGTAAAATCTTTGATGTATTTCTTTTAACCAAAATCAAGAAGAAAAGGGAGCATAACTCCCCTTTCTAATCTAACCTGACTTATGAAAAGCTAACCCTATTTTATTTTTCCACCTTAGCGCTGTCACGAATCATTTTAATTTTGTCATGCGATTGCTTTACACCAGCCCGCTGCCTGATTACTACACTTCTCAATTTTTGGGAAAGCCCATCAGATTTTAAAGCATCATCGTAGGCTTCCACAGCTGCATCTTCACCATACTCACACGAGTTCACTATACCTTTAGTATCTTTCGCAGTTAGGGCCGCTTTAATATCCATCCATGCATGGTAAACTTTTCCGGCCGCAGTATTGCCTTCAGCAGGGCTGCCGCCATGTGAAACCACTTCTGTAATTAATTCCCCTCTGTGCTGCCGGCTGTCATTCGCGAATTCAGTGAATAAGGATTTCAAATCATTTTCTTCAATTTCTTTTGCAGCTTTTTCATAGCCATCAATACGGTCGTTGTTTATTTCGATCAGACCGTTTAAAACCGATACTGTTTTTTCATTTATATTTTCCATGATATTTATATTTTAAGTTTTAAAGAAAGTATTAAAAATGTGTGCCAGCTATTATGGCATTATTGTTTCTATGGACAGGAAAAAAGATTATGCAAACCCTTCCCGGCATCCGTTTAACTCCACGTAAGTTTAAAGCAATTGCGAATGACCATAAAAAATCCGCTGAAGCGGTGAACCTTTTATATGTTACGGATGCCGAACCGGGAATTGAGAGGGTAAAAAAGAGTAATAATTTTCTGTATGTATTCAATAAGAAAAAAGTCAATGACAAAGCTATAATAGAAAGAATTAAAACTCTTGTGATTCCACCGGCATGGAAAAACGTTTGGATTTGCAAATTTCCGCAAGGGCATATTCAAAGTACAGGTATTGATGCAAAAAATAGAAAGCAATATAAGTATCATCCACTGTGGAATCAACTGCGAAACCACACCAAATTTTTTCGCCTGCTGGAATTTGGAGAATCTCTTCCCCAGTTAAGACTGCAATTGGAGAAAGATATTTCTCAAAAAGATTTGACGGAGGAAAAGGTTCTTGCTACTGTAATAAGTCTTATGGAACGAACTTATATCAGGGTGGGTAATTCTTCATATGAAAAATTATACGGCTCTCATGGACTGACTACGTTAAAAGACAAGCATGTTAAAATAAATGGTGAAACGCTTTCTTTCGCTTTCAAGGGAAAAAAAGGAATTCATCATAATATTTCCATAAAAAACAAGCGGCTGGCACGAATAGTAAAACAATGCCGCGATATTCCGGGAAAAGAATTATTTCAGTACAAAGATGAAAATGGAAATTTTAAAACTATAGATTCAGGAAAGGTAAATGCGTACATAAAAAATATTACGGGAAAAGAATTTACTGCTAAAGATTTTCGAACGTGGGCGGGTTCACTCAATGCGCTGCTTGCATTTAAAAAAATTGGGTTTGCTGAAACGGTAACAGCATCAAAAAAGAATGTTGTTGAAGCACTTGAAATTGTTAGTCATCAATTAGGTAATACACGTACGGTGTGCAAAAAATATTACGTGCATCCGGTAATAATTGAAATGTATGAAAATAAATCGCTTCAATATTATCTTGATGAATTGGATAAAATAGAAAAAGGTGATGATAGGACCGGGCTTGCAATAGAAGAAAAAATATTAATGAAGATTTTAAAATCTAATTAGGGTCTGCTGATTAAGTCAAGCACATTTTTTATAGCCCATATAATACCAAAGATAAAATTTTTGTTGGATATTCCATTTCCGGTTTTCGATACATCTTGCTGAATAAGCAAACAG
>JBDSOU010000211.1:0-6672 GCA_039914625.1 Bacteroidia bacterium
TGCAGGAAGTGTATTTAATGAACGGAGCACATCACGCTGTAATGATTCTGCCATCAACTGATCATCCGTATTCGGGATGGTGGAGTTTGCCATTACATCAAGCAGACTTCCTGAATCTTCTTTTGAATCGAGCGGGGCATCCATTGAAACTGCTTTACCTGATGAACCCATTACTTCTGAAATTTGCTCTTTGGTCATCTCAAGTATTCCGGATAATTCTTCAGCACTTGGCTCTCTTTCATATTTCTGTTCCAACTGAATAAATGCTTTCCTGATTTTATTCAAAGCACCCAATTTGTTCAACGGTAAGCGAACAATTCTTGCCTGTTCTGCCAATGCCTGAAGAATAGACTGGCGAATCCACCATACTGCATAAGAAATGAACTTGAAACCTTTTGTTTCGTCAAATTTCTTTGCGGCTTTGATTAAGCCCAAATTTCCTTCGTTGATTAAATCAAGCAGGCTCAAACCTTGGTTCTGATACTGTTTTGCCACAGAAACTACGAAACGAAGATTTGCTCTCACTAATTTGTCCAATGCTGATTGGTCGCCATCGCGAATTCTGCGGGCTAACCTTGGCTCCTCATCAGGCGTGATCATGGATTCTTTGGCAATATCCTGGAGATATTTTTCCAATGAAGCACTGTCACGGTTGGTGATGGATTGTGTAATTTTTAGCTGTCTCATATTATATTTATAGGTTTATTGATTGTCATTTTATTTGAGTCAAAACCGATGCCATCGGAGTTCTTGATGTTTTGTGCTGACATTGTCTGACATAAGTTCTTATTTTTAGTTTAAAAGAATAAACAAACGCCTTTGTTTGAAGATTTATTTTAATGCCGAAAAGAATAATGATGAACAAATGATTAATTAATTTCCAAACATTTTACCCCGTAATGTCCAGATGAATTACCTTGCACAAAGGTACGCAATAAAAGCGGTGTTTTTACATAATTATAAATAAAATATTTGGAAAGATCTCACATTTCGATGTGGCAATTAACGGAGACGCCTCTAACTACCGGCTTTTCCACGGAAGTGAATGGAGATGGGGACTCCTTTCAGATCAAAATTTTCGCGCATTTTGTTTTCGATGTATCTCCGGTAAGGTTCTTTTATGTATTGCGGAAGGTTTGCAAAAAATGCGAAGTGTGGTGTGTCGTTTTTAAGCTGGGTAATGTATTTTATAGTGATGCTTTTTCCTTTTATGGTTGGAGGAGGATACGATTCAATAAACGGCAGCATTATTTTATTCAACTTGGAAGTAGGAATTCTTTGTTTGCGTTTGTTGTGAACTTCTACAGCCACTTCAAGCGCTTTGTGAATGCGTTGTTTGTTAAGCACAGAAATAAATAATATGGGAACATCTTTAAACGGGGCAAGCTTCTCTATAATTTCTGCTTCGTATTTTTTTACATCCTTTTTATCTTCTTCAATCAAATCCCATTTGTTGACAAGGATGACAATCCCTTTTTTATTTCTGTCGGCAAGGTGAAAAATGTTTATGTCCTGTGAATTTAAACCTTGCGTGGCATCAATCATCAAGAGGCAGACATCAGCTTCTTCAATGCTACGGATGGCGCGCATAACGGAATAAAATTCTAAATCTTCATGCACTTTTGTTTTCTTTCTTAATCCGGCTGTGTCAATTAAATAAAAATCAAAACCAAAAGCCTGGTAACGAACATAAATGGAATCGCGCGTAGTGCCGGCAATGGGAGTTACGATGGTGCGCTTGTCACCGATCATAGTATTAAGAAGAGAGGATTTTCCGACATTGGGCTGACCGATGATGGCAAATTTTGGAATTTCACTATCCACTTCGGGTTCTTCTTTGAGATGTTTGACAACATCATCGAGCAATTCGCCTGTGCCCGCACCGCTGGCTGACGAGAGTTCGTATAAATCTCCTAAACCAAGTTTGTAAAATTCGGCAGTATCCTGTGCACGTTGCGGATTGTCCACTTTATTTACGATAAGGAATATTTTTTTCTTTGAACGTCTTAAAAGTTTTGCGACTTCTGTATCGAGATCGGTGAGACCGGTGCTTACATCGGTTAAGAAAAGAATAATGTCGGCTTCATCAATAGCCAGTTTTACCTGATTGCGGATTTCTTCTTCGAAAATATCATCGGAACCTGAAACATAGCCTCCGGTATCAATTACTGAAAAAGTTTTTCCTGTCCATTCGGCTTTTCCGTAATGACGGTCGCGGGTAACACCGCTGACTTCGTCAACGATGGCGGCACGGGATTCGGTGAGGCGGTTAAAGAGGGTTGATTTGCCAACGTTGGGGCGGCCTACTATTGCGACAATGTTACTCATGAAAATGATTAGCTGATTGGTTGATTAGCTGATTAGCTAATTTGAATTTCATTATTATTTTTATTTAGAATTTTATTTTGTAAAAGTAATTGACAAGCTTCCTGCTGAATGACAAATAGTGAATAGTATCTTCAAATTTTCAAATTTTCAAATCAACTAATTCTTCTAATTTCCATATCCAAACCGTTTTAACTGATTCTCATCTTCGCGCCAGTTGTCACTTATTTTAATGGTGAGGTCGAGGTGTACTTTTTTACCGAGAAGCGCTTCAATTTTTTTACGAGATTGTGTTCCTGTTCTTTTTATGGCTTCGCCTTTATGTCCGAGAATAATTGCTTTTTGCGATTCGCGCAACACATAAATGGTGGCATAAATGCGGGCAATGTCTTTGCTGTCTTTAAAATCTGTGATGGCTACTTCGGTGCTGTATGGAATTTCTTTTTTATAATTAAGTAAAATTTTTTCTCTTATAATTTCTGTTACAAAAAATCGTTCGTTGCGATCGCTCATTTCATCTTTTGCAAAATAGGCGGGACCTTCGGGTAGGCAGGCAACTATTTTATTGAGCAATACATCCATATTAAAATTTTCGAGTGCCGAGATGGGAATTATTTCAGTAACCGATGGAAGGGCGGTTTTCCAGAATTCATAAATCATTTCTAATTTTTCCTGATCGGATAAATCAATTTTATTGATCACCAAAAATAAAGGAACGTTAAGCTTTTTAATTTTTTTTAATACTTCCTCATCCGTTTTTTTTTCGCCAACTTCCACAACAAGGATTACGAGATCAGCATCCGTAAAGGAATGATCTATGGTTTCCATCATTTTAGCATGCAGCTTGTAAGCAGGTTTTAAAATGCCGGGAGTATCGGAAAAAACTATCTGATACTCATCGGTGCTCACAATTCCTTTGATGCGATGCCGTGTGGTTTGGGCTTTATGGGTTACGATTGACAAATCCTGTTTAATGAGTTTGTTCATCAACGTGGATTTGCCAACATTCGGCTTACCTATAATATTTACAAAACCTGATTTGTGCATTTGTGCAAAGATATGCTTATAGGGTATAAGGTTTAAGGTGATTGAATTTCGTTCACGATTCTTCTTTTGCTGTTGAAAACTTTTAAAATTAATTCCCTTCAAATGACCGATCGGTCATGGAGGCTGTAATCAGAATTCATTTACATTGTCCTGTGAAAACTGATAAGAAAAAAGCAGGGCCTGACAAAAAGGTAAAAGGTGAAGAACTTGAGAAGTTAGGCAATGCCATCCGGAAGAAATTTGAAAAAAAATATGGCGACCTCACTGCTTTTGCAATCGCTGCTGAATGTTCGCCCGAATACGCAAGGCGGGTTATGCAGGGAAAACAAAATCCGGGGTACACTTACCTGATCAACATGGCTGATGCACTTGACACAACCTTAGATGAACTGCGAAATGATTCTGTCAGCGGGAAACCTTAAACTTTAAACTTTAAACCTTAAACCACACATACCATGGATTCAAACACCGAAGACCGCGTAGGCACGCCTATCAAAGTAAACCAGTTTTTAAAAGACAATACTGCATCGTTTGCAATAAATGCGCAAATAGAAGCGGAGCGTACCACGCTTGAAAATGACACCGAACGCATTTTTCAAAACGACAGCATTGCCACGCGACCGTTAGAAGGATTTACGCAAATGAAAACCAATGCGCGTACCGATCTTGAAAATATTGTGCTGTTAGTGAGAGCCGGTTGCGTAGGATATTACACCGCCAATCCCAACCCCGGCAAGCTGATGATTGTAAAATTTGCCGACACAAAAGTGAGAGAAGCCCGCGACAATGATCTGTATGTGCTTGCCGATCAGGTGCATGATATTGCCGATCCGATAAAAGCATTGATGGCTCCGTATCTGGTAACGGCTGCCAATGTGGACAGCATTCCCACGCGGATGACGGCTTATAAAAATGTGCTCCAGCTTCCGCGAACCGAGGAAGCTATCAGCATTGCAGCAGGCGAAGAGCGCGACCGGTTAGTGAGCAAATGTTTTGACCTGACATTAAAAAACCTTGACAATTACCTGTTGCCTTTTAAGTATTCAAACGAGGTGCTTTACAGTGAATACCTCACCGCACGCGCCATTGATAACAGTGGCGGAGGAGCCGATACTAACGGATATGAAGTGCATAATTATGAAATTAGAGCAGGCAGATCGGTCTCTTTTGGTGCAGCGGTGGATGCAGCACAGCAACTATATCTAAGGCAAATTGGCGGAACTATAGGAGTTACTATATGCACCGGAGCAACTGCGTTAGCAACCTGCACATCAGGATTTGATCTTACACCGGGAACAACATTGAAAACTACTTTTGGTGATCTCGGTTTGCCTGCAGGGGCTTTTATCATTTTTACCAACCCCAATGCAGGAACTGTTACCGTCAGAGCCGGATTAAAAACTTAACAATCTTCACAGAGGAAAAGTTCATCCAAAATGAACTATGTTCCATCCATAAACCATGATGTTCCATTTATAAACTATTATGTTCCATCTATAGTCTTTGATGTTCCATTTATAAATACAGATGTTCCATCCATAGCCTCTGATGTTCCATCTATATATTTTGATGTTCCATCCATAGCCTCTGATGTTCCATCTATAAAACCGGACGTTCAATCTGTAAAAAATAATGTCATCCGGCTGCAGCCGGATAATAGAAAAGTTATTTAAAATCAATTTAACTTAAAAACAAACAACCGTGATAAAGCTTCAAATAAGAGAACTCTGCATTTTAAGAGGACTCAAAACACCGACCGCTGATTTGCGCAAATCAGGAATAAGTCATAAAGTAGCGAGTCAATACCTTACCGGCAAAAAGAAACACATTTTGCTTCATCATATTGAAATTTTATGCAAGCTGCTTCGCTGTGCGCCTAATGATCTTATTGCATGGACACCGGATAATAAAGCCGAAGATTTTCCTGAAAATCCTTTGCAGGCAATCCGTCAACGGGCGCTGCCCGATTTGCAGAAAGTGATCGGGAAGTTGAGCTTGGAGGAGGTGCGCCAAAAACTCGAGAGCTAACCTTTTTCTTGGTAATGAGAGAAAAAGTTGGCAACTTTGTTCGTTGATATAAATGTTATCGACAACCCGTTGGCGGCATCGCAACTTCAAAGTCAGTGCAAGAAATTAGCTATAAATAAAATACTATGAAAAAATTACTTTTAATTCTTATTACTTTATCGGCATGCAATGCTGCCCCAGGAATTGATGGAAATGAATTTTTAGGTAAATGGAAAATATCCGAAAGCTCACCATCTTATTCTGAACAAACAAAAAAAATGTTTATCGAAATCACCAAGAAAGATATATTTTTTTGGGTAGTTGTAAAAATGGACGGCAAGGATATTCTTGAAGAGTTTGGAAAAATCTCTTCAACAGACAGCGAAAAAGAGATAAGCGAAAAACTTATTAAAGCAAGTCATCAATTTCAACTTTCGCCTGATAAGCAGACAATAATTCCATTAAGCGGCATGTCTGAATTTACAATGGCTTACCATGCCGACAATGGCACGATGCAAAATATGTGGGGATGGTTTGAAAAAGAATAGAACAACTTTTGAAAGATAAATGAGAGATTCGGAAAAAGAATTTTTAAAAATGGTAAGAAAGGAAGTACGCCCTTTAAGAGATATTCAAACAAAAATGGGATGGACTTATGAGGAAACTATGTCGTTTGCAAAGCTATTACAGAATAGTGGACAGGTTAGATTAGATAGGTGGGTTTATGCTGATGGATTAGTTATAGATGTTGTTGCAAAGCCTCTTATCGAAGATAAGTTTTGGAGAAATTGGTGGAGTAATTTTATTTCTGTTTGTTTAGGAGCAGCCATAGGATTAATTCCGTGGGTAACAGGATTAATGATGCAGAAAGAACCGAAGACGCCAATGCAGCCCCAAACGATTGTCCTTCCATCCATTCAATTAGTGCATGATACGATTCGGATACACGATACTTTAGTTATTTTTTCGCCCCGGTTTGTGTCCTCACAAACCGGAAAAATTAACGGCAGGAAAAAAGAATAGAGTTCATAATTCATTGTTCGTGATGACACGAACAATGGCGGATTGCTGAATTGTTAAATAGTTAAATGGCTGCAAAGCAAATAACAATTCAGGCATTTAACAATATAACAATTTCTCTCTATTTTTGATAAAAAATTATTTTATGAAAGATCTCGAAAAGAAAATAAGCCGTCTCAGTATTCCTGAAAAGATTGTTTTGGTTGAAAATATATGGGATAGTATCGCTGAGAACCATTATGCAGAACTAAGTGAAAAAGAAAAAAAGGAGCT
>JBDSOU010000143.1:0-15174 GCA_039914625.1 Bacteroidia bacterium
AACCGGAAGCAATAATTCAAAAGGCAAAATCAATAATTCATCCGTTTTGGCAGAGAGGAGGGAGGGGTTTCTGGTTATTTTTCTCTGCGTTTCTCTATTTTTTTTCTTAGCGAAACTTTGCGTAATGATATTTTTAACGCAGAGAACCGCTGAGTTAAATTAGAGAAACGCAGAGAAAAAAAACCAAAAACCAGGAACCGTTTTTTCCTTTATCTTTGGTGAGATGAAAAAAGGCTGCTTCTTAATTATTTTGTTTTTCAGTTGTATAATTTGCGATGGACAAAATTTGGTTCCTAATGGGGATTTTGAGGGGTATTCGGGATGTCCGACCTTTTATAGCCAACTTGATTCAGCCTTATATTGGTTTAATCCTACGGGTGCAACGCCTGATTATTATAATCAATGCGCCTTCCCATTATCATGGGTGGATGTTCCTGATAACCTTTTAGGGTATCAGTTTGCTAATAGTGGCAAGGGTTATGCTGGAATTTTTCTTTTTGAAATGCTTGGCTTGGGAGGTGATAATTGGCGTGAATATATTGAAATACCTTTCTCATCTCCTCTCATAACAAACAATTGTTATCATTTTGAAATGTATGTTAACCTTGCCAATACAAGCAATTATGCAACATCTGATTTGGGTGTTTATTTTTCCCCTTTGCCCCTTACGAATTTTTCAACATCAGGCCCATTGGCTGTTAATCCCCAGGTAACTAATTCAACAGGTTATATAACCGATACGCTCAATTGGATCCTTGTAAGTGCGAATTATACTGCAACCGGTGGTGAAAATTATTTAATTGTAGGAAATTTTAAAGATGATATTCTTATTGATACGCTGTTGTTAAATTATGATTCCACTTATTCACGAAGCTATATTTTCATTGACGATGTCTCTCTCACTCCCTGCACCGGCATTTCAGAACAAAACCAAACAGAAACCATAACCATCTATCCCAACCCTGTAAAGGATGAGTTAACCATTTCCGGTTTACCGGGAGAAAAAGAAATTGTTATAAAAGATATTTTAGGAAAAGAAATTTATCGAAATCAATTTTCAAATTCCACTATACAACTTCCAACTTCCAATTTCCAAAAAGGAATTTACTTTATTGAAATAAACACCGGAACAAAAGTGATAAGGAAAAAGTTTGTGAAAGAATAAAAATGCGTCTGCCAACTTTAAACTTTAAACCCTTTTACCCTTTGCGTTTCTCTCATTAATCTCAGCGATCCTCTGCGTTAAAAAACTACTTACGCAAAGTTTCGCTAAGAAAAAAATAAAGAACCTCAGAGAAAAAAAAACACGAACTTGAAACTTGAAACTTGAAACCTTAAACTTTAAACTTTTCCCCCAATTCACCCAAAATTCAGTTTTTTTAAAATAGCTTTGACGCCCTGTGAAAAAGTCGCCCAATTTAAATTTTCCAATCAATAAATCAACAAATCTTCAAATTAACTATTTTTGCAGCCCGTAAAAATTAAACCCTTTAAACAATTATAAATTTCATTATGAAAAAGAACCTGTTCTTAGCTCTTGCATTGATCATCTGTTTTAAGTTTGGCTATTCGCAAAGCGATCCTGTGCTGCTTACCGTTGGCGATGAAAAAATCACCAAAAGCGAATTTGAAAAAGTATATCACAAAAACAACAACAAAGAAAACAGCAACGACCCTGTTGCGGTAAAGGAATACTTAGAGCTGTACATCAATTACAAGCTGAAAGTAAAAGAAGCTGAAGAAGAAAAAATGGATACCAGCGAAACGTTCGTCAACGAATTATCCGGTTACCGCAAGCAGCTCGCCCAGCCTTATCTCACCGACAAAGACGTAACCGACAGCCTGATTATGGAAGCATACAACCGTATGAAAAAAGATGTTCATGCCGCCCATGTGCTTATTAAACTAACGCCCGATGCGTTACCTAAAGATACATTGGAAGCCTACACCCGCATCATGATCATCCGCGATTATCTCACCGGCAAAACAATTGCACCCGCGCGCATCACCGAATATGAGGCAATGGTTAAAAAAACCGTTAAAGATTCAGCCGAATCAAAAAAGAAAATTGAATCCATCAAAGGGTTAATGAAAGAAAAACAAGATGCCGGAAAAGATAATTTTCAGAAAGTTTCCAAACTCACTTCCGATGATCCTTCAGCAAAACAAAACGGTGGCGACCTCGGATTTTTTACCGGGCTGCAAATGGTTTATCCGTTTGAAACCATAGCCTATCAAACCAAAGCCGGAGAAATCTCCATGCCCGTGCGCACCAAATACGGATACCACCTCATTAAAATTCTCGAAACCCGTCCGGCAGTAGGCGAAATCCATGTAGCTCACGTAATGGTAAAACTTGCCGAAAATGCTGACGATTCAACCAAACAAAAAGCAAAACAAAAAATTGATGAATTGTATGCCAAGCTGAAAGGCGGAGAAAAATTTGAAGACCTTGCCACACAATTTTCAGATGATAAAGGTTCTGCAAAAAGCGGTGGCGTGCTTCCGTGGTTTGGCACCGGCAAAATGGTTCCAGAGTTTGAAGCAGCAGCATTTTCTTTGAAAAACGATGGTGATTATGCCTCACCCATTCAAACTTCTTACGGATGGCACATCATAAAAAGATTAGAGAAAAAAGACATTGCCTCTTTCGAGGATAAAAAAGCAGATCTCAAAAACCAGGTTACGCGCGATAGCCGTTCTGAGCTGAGCAAAACAACCATGCTGAATAAAATTAAGAAAGAATATAATTTTAAAGAGGTCTCCAAAAACAAAGAGGAAGTCATCAGCCTGCTCGATACTTCTTTGACCAACGGAGAGTGGAAAGCCTCCGGGGCAGAGAAAATGACAAAGCCTTTAATCACCATCGGCACCATCACCTATACCCAAAAAGATTTTGCTGATTACATAGGCACTCACCAGGCAAAACGTGCAAATACCTCACCGCAGGCAATCGGATATAGCTTATACGACAGCTTTGTCAGCGATAAGCTGCTCGGCTATGAAGAGTCAAAGCTTGATGATAAATATCCTGAATTCAGAAGTCTCATGCGCGAATATCGTGATGGCATTTTACTGTTTGATCTTACCGATAAAAAAGTATGGTCAAAAGCTGTAAAAGATTCAACAGGACTTCAGGATTTTTATGATAAAAACAAAGCCAATTATAAATGGTCTGAACGTGTTTCTGCTGTTGTTTATACCTGCGCCAATAAAGAAATTGCCGAAAAAGTGAGGAAGCTTTTAAAAGACAAATCCATGACCGAAACAAAAATTACTGATGAAATCAACAAAGACTCACAACTGAACCTCACCATTAAAGACGGAAAGTTTGCCAAAGGCGACAATGAAATGGTGGATACCGTTAAATGGGTGAAAGGGTTGTCACCTGACATAGCCAAAAACGGGCAAATCATTTTTGTGGACATAAAAGAAATGCTTTCACCTGAATCAAAATCATTGGAAGAATCAAAAGGACTTGTCACAGCCGATTACCAGAATCATCTTGAGAAAAACTGGATAGAGCAGCTTCGCAAAAAATATCCTTATAAAGTAAACGAACAAGTGTTGAATACTATTGGAAAATAACGTTTAACGTTTATGGTTTAACGTTTAAGGTTATATATCGTGACTTGAACCTTTGACTTTAAACCTTAAACTTTAAACCTTGAAATTTGTTAAAATATTCTGCAATGTGAAGCGTGTCTTAAGCGCTTCACAACTTGTCCCAGCCTGTTCCGATATATCGGGAATTTTTCGGGATTTTGTTTTTTTACCGGGCATTCTCCTTATCGTCAGTTGCAATTATGTAAGTAAAGAAAATGAAAAAGCAAAAAATCACCGGGAAGTAGCGCGTGTATTTGATAAACATCTTTACACGGATGATCTTGCTAAAATTGTTGCCGCAGGAACTTCTCCTGAAGACAGCCTCCTCATAATAAAAAGTTATATTGATAACTGGATCAGGCAAAACGTGGTGCTTCATAAAGCTGAAACGAATCTGTCTGATGAAGAAAAAAATGTAGATGACCGTTTAAAAGAATACAGGAATTCGCTCATCACTTATATTTACGAAAGTGAATTGATCCGTCAAAAGCTTGACACCGTTGTGAAAGATGATGAAATCGAAACATATTATACAAGTAATCCAAGAAATTTTGAGCTTAAAGACAATATCATTAAAGTTATTTATGTTAAAACAAAAAAGAATGCGCCTAAATTAAATAAGCTCAGGGAATGGTACAAGTCAGGCAATTCAAAAGACATGTTGTTAGTGGAAGAATACTGCCACCAGTTTGCCTCTGATTTTTCTCTCGATGACAAAACCTGGGTGTTGTTTGATGACCTGCTGAAAAAAATTCCTATTAAAACCTATGATAAAGAAGAATACCTGAAGAATAACCGCTACATTGAAATTGAAGATTCCCGCAACATATACTTTGTGAATATTAAAGGATTTATGATTAAAGAAAGCTTATCGCCTTTGAGTTTTGAAAAAGAAAATATCCGTTCTTTGATCATTAACAAAAGAAAGCTGCAGCTTGTTCAGGAAATGGAAAAAGCTGCCTATGACCAGGCATTGAATAATAATGACTTTGAAATTTATAGTGATGAAAAAACAAAAAAATAATACAGAAAGTGAGAAAGTGAGAGCTGGTGAAAGTGAGCGGAAAACCAGTCACACTTTCACACTTTCCCACTTTCCCACTTTCATTTTTACAACTCTTATAGTCTGCATCTTTTCGGTAGCTGCAACTGCCCAGCCCGGTAAAATCATTGATCAGATTGCGGCAGTTGTAGGTAATAAAGCCATTCTCAAATCTGATATTGAACAACAGTATCTTCAGTACATCGGCCAGGGAAATTATGCAAATGAAAAAGTGCAGTGTGATATTCTTGACCAGCTTTTGATGAGCAAATTATTATTGAACCAAGCCATTCTTGACAGCGTTGAAGTAACCGATGCGCAGATTCAGGAACGGTTAGACCGTAACATGGAATACTTCATCCAGCAGTTCGGGACACAGGAAAAACTGGAAAGCTTTTATGGTAAAACAGTCCTCGAATTGAAAGAAGAATACCGTCCGCTTGTCAATGAACAATTGCTCACGCAATCCATGCAGCAAAAAATAGGAAGGGATGTTACGGTATCACCCGCTGATGTAAAAAGTTTTTTTGAAAGCATTCCGTCTGACAGCCTTCCTTACATAAATGCCGAAGTGGAGTATGCGCAAATTATAAAAATAATTCCGGTGAGCGCTGAAGCAAAAGAAACCATAAAACAAAAACTTCTTGAATATAAAAAACGAATTGAAAAAGGTGAAGAATTTTCGACCCTTGCCATTCTGTATTCGCAGGATGGGTCAGCAAAAAATGGCGGAGAACTTGGATTTAAGAATAGGGGTGACCTTGTTGCTGAATTTGAAGCGGCAGCCTTTCGTTTAAAAAACAATGAAGTTTCTGATGTGGTAGAAACAAAATTCGGATACCATTTAATTCAAATGATCGAACGCAGAGGTGAAAAGATTAATGTAAGGCATATCCTGTTAAAACCTGAAATCGCTGCTGAAGATATTGCTGCTGCTAAAGTTTCTATGGATAGTATAGTTTCGGTGATCCGCTCAGGAAAAAGATCTTTTTCTGATGTTGCACAAACATTTTCCGATGACCAGGAAACCCGTTACAACGGTGGCAATATAGTAAACCAGCAAAACGGAACTACACGGTTTGAATCAGACCAGGTAGATGCCACTGTGTTTTTTCAATTAGACAAGCTCCAGTCCGGTGAAATTTCTAACCCTGTGCTCTCTGCAACTGATGAAGGAAAGCAGGCGTATAAAATATTTTATCTTAAAACAAGAACCAGTCCTCATAAAGCAAATCTTGCAGATGACTACCAGCGATTGCAGGAAGCCACGCTCCAGGCAAAACAAAGCAAAGCACTCGAAGTTTGGGTAAAAAGGAAAAAAGAAAATATTTATGTTCATATTGCCGATGAATATGGCACTTGTGAAAATTTGAAAATGTGGATGAACTGAAGAAGTATCAAGTATCAAGTACAAAGTACCAGGTAAAAAATCCTGGTGTCTGTTTCTTGGTACTTAATACTTTGTACTTGGTACTTAATACTTAATGCTTAAAATAAAACTATGGTAAAAAATTATTCCTCAGATGTAGAAGCAGTGGACGATCTTGTTGCAACCTACAAAAAGCTTCGCAGCGAAATTGGCAAAGTCATTATCGGGCAGGATGAAGTGGTGAAAGATGTTCTCATTTCCATTTTCAGCCAGGGGCATTGCTTGCTCGTGGGTGTTCCCGGTCTCGCAAAAACATTATTAGTAAATACCATTGCACGGGTGCTTGGCTTAAGCTACAACCGTATTCAGTTCACACCTGATTTGATGCCTTCTGATATTATTGGAACGGAGATATTAGATGAATCACGGCAGTTTCGTTTTGTGAAAGGACCTTTGTTTGCAAACATTATTCTTGCTGATGAAATTAACCGTACTCCTCCGAAAACGCAATCTGCTTTGCTCGAAGCCATGCAGGAACGCGCAGTAACCACTGCGGGTAAACGTTATGAACTTGGTATTCCTTTTTTTGTTCTCGCAACACAGAACCCGATAGAGCAGGAGGGAACCTACCCATTGCCGGAGGCGCAATTAGATCGTTTTATGTTTAACGTTCTGCTCGACTATCCGAAGTTTGATGAAGAAATACGCGTGGTAAAACAAACAACTTCTGACTACGATCCTCCTTTAGAAAAAATTATTACAGGTGAAGAGATTGTTTTTTTCCAGAAGCTCATTCGCAAAATTCCTGTTCCGGATAATGTATTGAACTATGCTGTTACACTTGCTGCAAGCACACGACCGGGCAAAGGGCAATCTGCTGATATGGTAAACAATTACATTTCCTGGGGAGCCGGTCCTCGGGCTTCGCAATATTTTGTTATTGGCGCAAAATGCACTGCAGCACTCAATGGAAAATATTCTCCTGATATAGAAGATGTGCGTGCAGTAGCTCCTGCAATTTTAAGACATCGCCTTGTAAAAAATTATAAAGCAGAAGCAGAAGGAGTTTCAATGGAAGACATTATTAAAAGCTTACTGAAATAAATCAAAAAACCGCTCTTCAATGAAGAACGGTTTCTTTTATTTTTGAACTATACAGAGTTTTTTTATTTAGTCAAAACCATCTGCTTTGTATCAAGCGTTTTTCCATCCACTACAAGCATGTAAGTATATGTTCCTGCTGCAAGTGTTCCGGCTTTAATTTCTGATTGACCAGAACCTTTTGTTGCAATTGCTATAGAGTTTAACTCAGCTCCTTCAAGCGAATAAATTTTCAGTACAGCATTTGAACTGTTAGCGGGAATAGTATAGCTGATAGTTGTTTTTTCGGAAAAAGGATTGGGATTATTCTGAAATAAAACTGCCACGGTTTCAGAAACATGTATGTTACTCAGCTTTGATTTTTGTTCAGGTGATAAAACGCTTTTGATGGCTTCAATTTCATTTTTCAGGATTTCAATTTCTTTAGTTTTAGCGTCAAGCTCCTGAACTGCTTTAACCAAAGGAACTACAAATTCTGAATAGCGCAACCCAAGGAGTTTTTCACTCTTGTCAACTCCGCTGAAATCATATTCGATTTTCTTTGCAGCCTCGTCCACTTCCTGAGCCAGGAAACCAGTGAATGTTGTTTTTTCAATATCATATTTTCCCGCCCAGTCTCCGTTATCCTTCACACCAAGCAGCTCATTTTGTTTGTGAATGTCATAATTGTAAGTAACAGGTTTTAATTCATTAATAAATTTCAAACCGGGTACATTTTCCTGTATATTTTTTTTAATACGTGCATCGGAGAAAGTTGTAAAAGCTACCTGTCCCTTAATGGAACCAACACTGGTATTTCCAACTGCAATAGCGTTGCTTATTGTAATAAAAGCATTATTTCCAATAACTGTTGAATTAGTAAGCCCGTCATTCATATTGGTATAAGCGCCCACGCAGGTATTATAGGTGCCTGTAACAATACTTACGCCAGCGGAATGACCTAATCCGGTATTTCTTTCGCCCGAAGTAATACCTGATAAAGTTCCGTCACCTAATGCAGTATTATAAAATCCAATATTATTTGAGGCTAATGCAAAGCTTCCTATAGAAGTGTTATGAAATCCAGTAGTATTTGCATATTGAGAATGATAACCCAGGGCTGTATTATCAAAGCCTGTAGTATTTGCATTTGATGCTTCAAACCCCATCGCTACATTAGCTGAAGCTTCGTAAGAAAAAGCGGTGCTGATTCCGTTATTGTATAATGCGCCTGTTCCGATAGCCACGTTACCACTCCTGTCAGTGTTGTGCAGTAATGCTTCCTTTCCTATAGCAATGTTGTCAGAACCTGTAGTATTTAAATTAAGAGCATCTTTACCGACTGCTGTGTTGTAGAACCCGGTTGTGTTTTGCAATGTCTGATGTCCAAAGGCCGTATTTCCTGTGCCAAAAACAGCATTTTCAAGCGCTTCTGAACCAACTGCAGTGTTTTCAGTACCGAAAGTGTTTTTATAAAGCGTATGATAACCCAAAGCGGTATTCCATGCCCCGGTTGTATTCGCCTTAAGGGCTTTTGATCCGACTGCTGTATTGTAGTTGCCTTCAAAACCTGATTGCGCTCCCACGCTGTTATTATATAAAGCAGAATCTCCTACGGCAACTAAATTAAACCGGTTGCTGTTCAGCTTTAAGGCGCCAACACCTACTGCAAGATTGCCTGTTCCCGGATTTGCCACATACGTATTTCCATTAATCCTGTAAACAGAATCGGTATTAATGCTTCCACCTTCTACATCAAGTTTAAAAACCGGGTTAACACTGCCGATTGCTACTTTCCCTGCTGCTGTAATTATTATCCGGGCTTTATTTTTTGTACGAATCTTAAAATTTACATTATCGATGGTGCCGATAAAATTAGTTCCTGAATTGGTACCTGAGTTTCCTTTAAGGTCCCAAAACCCTGTTGTACCGGTAGATTGGCTCATTGCCGTAGTGCTAATCAGGAGTAAAACTGCAGACGCAGCCATTACATTTTTTTTGAAATTTGTTTTCATAAGTTGTTTTTTTTTGATTTGAAATTAGTTGATTTGTTTCAAGTTTTGTTTTTTTTTATCAGCCAATGCTTTTGGTGGCAAAGCATTGATCAACAAATAAAGCAAAATAAAATGATATGTGCAAATATTTTTTATAATAACTCATAGCTGACACTCTAAAAATTGTCACGGTTTAATATTTCCAATTACTTATTTTTGTCCCAACTCCAAAATCAGTTCACCATTATGCAATCAACTATTTTAAAGACCTGTTTTATTTCTTTTCTTTTTTCAATTTGCTTCAATCAGACTCATGCACAGGCATTGAAAAGTTTTACCGCTGAACCTGTAAAATTTTTACAGGAGATGCAGGGCTTTCTCGAAGAAACAAATAAAAAGGAATCAGAAAAGCTGATGGAGAAATTTACTCCGGTATGGAATTCAGGAAAAATTTCTAATGATCAGAAAGGTCTGGTATATGAAACATCAAATGCAATGCTTAAAAAAAGAATGAAAGCATTTCCTGATTTTGTAAATTACCTCAATGCAATTATGGGTTTCGCTGAAAGTAACCAGACTCCTCAAAGCTTTGCTAACTGGCATAAGAGCTTAGAAAAATTATTGAAAGGAACAGTTCGCAAGTATGGCGATTACCTTGAAATATGCCAGAACTTATTTGCAGCAAATACCCTCTATGAATCACCTACCGTAAAATGGACAGCTAATAAAAATACTTACACATTTGAATTTGATACGCTGCCGAAAATTATTTTTTCAGCCATAAATTTAACCTGCACTGCTAAAGGAGACAGCTCGGTTATTTACAATACTAAAGGTTCCTATTACCCAAACCTCAAAAAGTTTTTTGGTGACGGAGGAAAAATTTACTGGACACGTGCAGGTATTGCAGAAGGCGATGCTTATGGTGAGTTAAAAAAATATGCAATTGATCTGACAGGGAATGATTATGTCTTAGATTCGGTTACTTTTTATGTGTTGAAATATTTTTCAACTCCGCTTAAAGGCCGCGTGATAGATAAGTTGCTTGCCAATATTGATTCATCAAAAGTAACATACCCGCGATTTAGCTCTTACAATCAGAACCTGGAAATAAAGGAGCTGATCAAAGGCGCAAATTACAAAGGCGGATTTTCGCTGTACGGAAATAAAATGATTGGTTCCGGTTCAAAGGAGGCAGATGCGCATTTGACTTTTAATCGAAACGGAAAACCGTTTATGGTTTTTGGATCGCAAAGTTTTGTGGTAAAGCCGGACCGGATTGTTTCCGATAAAGCATCTGTTGCCATTTACTGGGAAAAGGAGGGAAAAAAAGATTCCATTTATCATCCGGGCATTGAACTGAAATTCCTGACAACCACCAGGGAGATTTCAGTATTAACCCATACACAAACAAATACCGCTGCGCCATTTTTTGATTCGTATCACCAGGTGGATATGTACTTTGATGCGCTGACCTGGAAAGTTGATGACCCGTTAATTGATCTGAAAATAATCAGCGGGGCGGGTGAGGCCAAGCTTTACTGTGAATCGGCAAACTATTACCGTGATCAGCGTTTTCAGAAATTACAGGGTGTGCAGGATGTGAATCCGCTCGCTGTATTGAAACAGTATGCTGAAAAAACCGGTTCACGAATGATCTATACCAAAGACCTTGCTCATGATATGCGCATTAACGACAGCCAGATTCGCGGATTATTTCTTGAATTAGCCGATCAGGGTTTTCTTGTTTATGACAGCTATGACGATAAAGTTGTTTTAAAAGACAGGTTGTACTATTATTTACAGGCCAGCACCGGCAAAGTGGATTATGATATTATAACGTTTGAATCGCAGATTTCAGGAAAGCCGAATGCTTCTATAAATCTTTTGAATTTTGATATAAACATGCGCGGTGTAGTTAAAGTTGCATTGAGCGATACGCAAAAAGTTTTTATAGTGCCGCAGGACCAGGAACTGATACTGAAGAAAAACCGTGACTTTACTTTTGCCGGAAGAGTTCATGCGGGTAATCTGGATTTTTTTGGAAAAGACTTTTCTTTCAATTATGAGAAATTTAAAATGGTTCTCAATAATGTGGACTCTCTCCGCTTGAAAGTAGATTCCGATACGCTTGATGTGAACGGAAAATTTCCTAAGATTCCGCTCCGAAGCGTAATTCAAAACCTGACTGGCGAATTGTATGTTGACAGGGAAGACAATAAGTCAAGCTTTCAGAAAAGCCCTGATTATCCAATTCTCAAAAGCATAAAGGAATCGTATGTTTATTATGAATACAGTTATATTTTTGATTCTATATACAGGCAGGATAATTTCTATTTCAAGAATGATCCGTTCACAATAGACAGCCTTGATAATTACCGGAAGGAAGGATTGGCATTTGCAGGTACATTCAGCTCGGCAGCAATTTTTGCTCCCATGCGTGAAACCTTAGTTATCATGCCCGATTTCTCCCTTGGTTTTACTAAGCAGACTCCTCCTGAAGGCTTGCTTGCTTATAGCGGCAAAGGAACTTATCATGAGCAAATCACACTCAGCCATCGCGGATTGAGAGGTGACGGTACGATTGATTTTTTAAGTTCGCATACTAAATCAAACGATGTAAAATTTTTTCCAGATTCCGCCAATGCTGATGCAACAGCATTTGAAATTGACCACAAAACGGTTGCAACCATTGCTTTTCCACATGTAATGGCTGAAGATGTTTACATTAACTGGCGGCCTAAAGAGGATAAGATGTTTGTGTTTAAGAAAACTAAAAATATGGATTTGTATGACCACAAAGCTTCTCTGGACGGCAACCTTGTTCTCTCAAGCAAAGGAATTAATGCAAACGGCAAAATTTCGTTTGAACAGTCAGAGTTGCTGTCGAATAATTTTTATGTCAAAGAAAAAGATTTTGGCGCTGACACTTCCGATTTCCATTTGAGCTCAAACGTGGATAGCGTTTTTGCTCTTGAAACAAAAAACATGAAATCGAAAATTGATCTTGAGAATAGGATAGGGGACTTTGCTTCTAACGGTGCAGGATCATATGTAACACTTCCGCTTAACCGGTATATATGTTATATAGAAAAGTTTAAATGGCGGATGGATAATAAGGATATTCAATTGGTAAGTCCGGTTGCCACAGCCGGCACCGCCACGAAGAGTTCAGAAGGTTCGAGGTTTGTAAGCATTAACCCGGTGCAGGATTCATTGAGCTGGTACTCACCTGATGCGAGCTTCAGTCTTTCTGACTATATGATACGGGCACGGAAGGTGAAAGAGATATTAGTGGCCGATGCTTCTATCATTCCTGATTCAGGCAAAGTGGTAATTGAAAGAGATGCTAAGATGCAAACACTTTTAAACAGCCGCGTAATAGCTAATACCACTTCTAAATATCATACGATATTGAATTCAACCATCAATATAGCAGGTCGGAAAAGTTATTCCGGCACGGGCGAATATGAATATACAGACATGGCAGGTGTGAAACATTTGGTCAGGCTTACACAGATCGGAGTGGACACATCAAATCAAACTTTTGCTAACGGAGAAATTCCCGATACGCAGGAGTTTTCTATCAGCCCCAATGTGCAGTATAAAGGAAAAGTTTTATTACGTGCACCGAGCAAATTACTCAGCTTTTCCGGTTTTGCGCAGCTGAATCATGGCTGTGAGCGAATTGATAAAAACTGGTTTGGCTTTGCATCCGAAATTGATCCTGCAGGTGTAATCATCCCCGTAAGAGAACCTAAAAATGAAACAGGAGAAAAACTTTCGGTCGCTATTGTTTTTGCAAGTGATTCGGCTAACGTGTATTCAACCTTCTTATCAAAAAAAGCAAGAGCAGGCGATGGCGAAATACTTTCGGCCGAAGGATCGCTTAAATATAATACCGCCACCAAAGAATATACTGTTATAGATGAACCGGTGGCAGGTAAAAAAGAAGCGAAAGAAAAGAAAGTGAATGCTGATAATACAGAAACCAAAACTATAACAACCGGGAATTACCTTACGCTGAACGATCGGAATTGCATGGTGTATGGAGAAGGAAAAATTAATATAGGTTCTGACTTCGGACAATTTACTTTGAACACTTACGGAGGTGCACAAAACAATATGATGAAAGATTCGGTGCAGTTTGATGTGCTGGCTGATCTTGATTTTATGTTCAGCGATGAAGCGTTAAAGATTTTTGCAAATTCCATTTCTGACAATCCCACGCTGCAGCCTTCAAATGATACCCGCCCTGTTTACCAGCGGGCGCTTGCGCAGATTCTCGGCAAGGAAAAAGCCGCAAAGATGACAGCAGATATAAATTTATACGGATCGCCTAAAAAAATTCCTGATGAGTTGCAGCACTCTATAATGCTTTCTGATCTTAAATTTTACTGGGATAAAAACACGCTTACCTTTCGTTCAAAAGGAGATATAGGAGTGGGCTTTATCGGCAAAGATATTATTGGCAGAAAAATGACAGGCTATTTTGAAATTCAGCGAAAGCGTACCGGTGATGCAATTAATTTATACCTCGAAGTAAATCCTTCCACATGGTATTTTTTCAATTACCAGCGCGGAGTCATGCAGGCTGTTTCTTCTGAAACCAAATTCAACGATGCCATCAATGCCGTAAAGGAGCAGAAGCGTGTTGCTGAGGAAAAAGGGGGGAAGCAGCCGTACCAGTATATGGTTGCTACTGATAGAAAAAAGAGCGATTTTGTACACCGGTTTCTTGGTGAATAATAAAGATTCATCAAAACTATTACGAAAAAAAAAGATTCGCTTTTTTTGCAATTATTATTTTAATGCAAGCACTTAAAAAATATTTCTGAGCACAGAAAACTTTACACTTTATCACCTGTAAACATCATCCCACTCCGATTGAGGTAAAGGTGCTTTTTTAGTTTCTTTTTTACTTTCCTTCTTTTGCTGGTGATTCTCCTGTTTCAGTTTGTTGTAAGTTGCGTATTGATCAGAAGTTAATATAAGTTGCATACGTTTATCAAAATCCTGGCTCGGCATTTTGTTTCCACTTTGGCGCATACGGTCACGCTCAATAAGCAGGCTGCGTACTTTCATTACCTGGTCATCATTCAAATCAAGATCATGTTTCAGTTCCTGCACTTGGTTTTCCAAACGATTGCTGTGTTGCATATTTTTATGCCCGTTAATCGGAATACGCATTCCCATCCCAACACCCCCTGAACTAACTCCGACTCCTGCCTGCGAATAAGCATCACTTACAAACACGAAGAATACTAAAGCAAAAATTAATTTTTTCATTTTATTTTCCGTTCTCAAACTACTGACTGTTTTTTTATTAAAACGTTTAGTGCTTGAGAATATTTTTTCGGCCATAAAAAAGCAATATTGAAAATTTAATTATTAAAACTTCTAACTTCCCACCTTCACCGCATACAATTCTTTCAGCTTCTCTACCACATAGTCAACCTCATCCTTTGTATTGTATTTGCTGAAAGAAAAACGCACAGCCGGACGGTTGGGGTCTGCCCCGATTCCGGTTAATACATGTGAACCAACGTTACTTCCTGATGAACATGCGCTGCCGCCTGATGCTGCAATGCCTGCAATGTCAAGATTGAACAAAAGCATTTCAGAAAAATCGCTTGGAGGAAAAGAAACATTCAACACCGTGTATAAACATTCTTTTTCAGTTTCACTGTTAAAATCAATTTCAGGAATTTCGCTTTTTAATTTGCCGATCATGTAAGAACGCAAATCAGATATATATTTAAAATCATGCTCCATATCGCGGTAAGCAATTTCCAAAGCCTTTGCAAGTCCTGCAATGCCGTAAACATTTTCGGTCCCGCCCCGCATATTGCGTTCCTGCGCTCCGCCAGTTATAAACGGATGAATTTTTACGCGGCTGTTTATATATATAAAACCAACTCCTTTGGGACCGTGAAATTTATGCGCTGCGCAGGAAATAAAATCAACGGGAATTTTTTTAAGATCGTGTATATAATGTCCCATCGTTTGCACTGTATCAGAATGAAAAACTGCATCATACTTCCTGCACAGCTCGCCAACTTTTTCAATCGGTGTCAAGGTTC
>JBDSOU010000273.1:0-12347 GCA_039914625.1 Bacteroidia bacterium
CGTGGCGCTAACGTACCGGCTATATTAAGAGCAATTGTGGCATGTGGATGGTTTGGCATTCAAACATGGATCGGAGGTTTCGCACTTTATCTCCTGATTAAAGCCTGGTTTCCGTCATTTGAAAATCTCCCTCAAATTTTTCCTGCTTCGTTTGGGTTGCAAACAGGCCCGGCAATAACATTCTTTTTATTCTGGTTGCTGAATATGTATGTAGTTTATCTCGGTGTTGACAGTATTAAGAAATTATTAGTTCTCAAAGCATTTTTTCTTCCGATAGCTGCGCTTGCGTTATTGTTTTGGGCAATATCAGCTGGACATGGACTTGGACCGATTCTTTCACAACCATCAAAGTTTGCAACCAATGCGGATTTCTGGAATTATTTTTTTCCCGGATTAACTGGCATGGTTGGATTCTGGGCAACACTCTCCTTAAACATTCCGGACTTCACACGCTATGCAAAAAGCCAACGTGCTCAAATTACGGGACAGGTAATTGGACTTGCACCTTCCATGACTTTGTTTTCGTTTATCGGAGTTGTGGTTACATCAGCAACATTTATAATATATGGAGAAACAATTTGGGATCCATTGGTGCTTGCCGGAAAATTTGAAAGTAAATTTCTTGTCAGTGTTGCAATGATTTGTGTTGTCATTTCAACTCTTGCAACAAACATAGCAGCAAATATTGTAAGCCCTGCAAATGATTTTTCAAATCTTTCTCCGTCAAAAATAAATTTCAGAACGGGTGGTTACATCACAGGCATCATTGGCATTTTAATTTTTCCCTGGAAATTAATTGCTGACCCGACCGGGTATATTTTCACATGGCTGATTGCATATTCAAGTCTGCTCGGTCCCGTTGGTGGAATTATGATTGCTGATTATTATTTCATCCGCAAACAAAAACTTGAAGTGAATGATTTGTATTCATCAAACGGAAAATATTCTTTTGGAAATGGATTCAACAATGCTGCAATTATTGCTTTGCTGTGCGGAATTATTCCAAATGTTCCCGGATTTTTAACCACAATAAAAATAATGGATGTTGGAACAGTTTATCCCTGGATAGCACACTTATATAATTATGCATGGTTTGTCGGGTTTGCTGTTTCCTTTTTTGTTTATTTAATCCTGATGAAAAGAAAAAACGGTTTTTAGATCCGTAATTCCCCTTAATTACTCATGGATTATTTACCTGTAAATTCAATTGTATTATCTTTGTTATTCTTAAAGATCAGGAAAAATTATTATGGACAACAAAGAACAGGAAGCCCTTGATTATCATTCACAGGGCAGGCCGGGCAAGATTGAAGTGGTTCCTTCCAAGCCTTATAGTTCACAACGAGATCTGTCATTGGCTTATTCACCCGGAGTTGCAGTGCCTTGTCTTGAAATTGAAAAGGATAAAAATCTCGTTTACAAATATACCTCAAAAGGTAATTTGGTAGCAGTAATCTCTAACGGTACTGCCGTACTCGGGTTAGGGAATATTGGTCCCGAAGCCTCAAAACCTGTAATGGAGGGCAAAGGATTGCTTTTTAAAATTCTTGCTGACATTGATGTGTTCGATATTGAAATTGATCAAACCAATGTGGAAGATTTTGTAAAAACGGTGAAAGCTATTTCACCCACATTTGGTGGAATCAACTTAGAAGATATAAAAGCACCCGAATGTTTCGAGATTGAAAAGCGTTTAAAAGAAGAACTGAACATTCCCATCATGCACGATGATCAACATGGAACAGCAATCATTTCTGCTGCTGCATTAATTAACGCATTGGCAGTGGCAGGTAAAGAAATTGAAAATGTAAAAATAGTAGTGAATGGTGCAGGAGCATCAGCCATTTCATGCACCAAACTTTATATATCGCTTGGAGCAAAGCTCGAAAATATTGTAATGCTTGACAGCATTGGTGTCATTCGCCCTGACAGGAAAAATCTTGATCCGAGCAAAAAGTTTTTTGAAACAAAAAGAGACATTCACACGCTTTCAGAAGCAATTGTGGATGCTGATGTATTTATCGGATTATCTAAAGGAAATATTTTTACTCCTGAAATGCTTTTATCAATGGCTCCCAAGCCGATTGTTTTCGCTCTTGCCAATCCTGATCCGGAGATTTCTTATGAGCTGGCAATGAAAACACGCACCGATTTTATTTTTGCAACCGGCAGAAGCGATCATCCCAATCAGGTGAATAATGCCATCGGGTTTCCATATATTTTTCGGGGAGCCTTAGACGTTAGAGCCACTCAAATCAACGAAGAGATGAAGCTGGCAGCGGTTTATGCCATCGCAGAACTTGCACGACAACCTGTTCCTGAAATGGTCAACCTGGCTTACAATAAAAAAAATATTTTTTTTGGTAAAGATTATATTATTCCCAAGCCGCTTGACTCGCGCCTCATATATATTGTGGCTCCTGCAGTTGCTAAAGCGGCAATTAAATCGGGCGTAGCGCAGAATAAAATTACAAACTGGGAAAAATATGTCGAAGAACTGAAAAAACGTTTAGGCCTGGATGATAAAATGATCCGCATTATTACGAGCAAAGCCAAACAAAATCCTCAACGGGTTGTTTTTGCTGAGTCTGATAATTATAAAATTCTGAAAGCCGCGCAGATTGTAAAAGATGAAGGAATTGCAAAACCCATTTTACTTGGCAATCTCGAAAAAATCAATAAACTGATTCGTGAAAATAATCTTGACTTAAAAAATATAACAATCATTGATCCGCGCGAAGACAATGATACAACTAAAATGTTCGGGGAAATCTTTTTTGAGAAACGTCACAGGCGTGGGTTTAATTTTCACGAAGCGAAAAAGATGATGCGTGAACGTAATTACTATGGAGCTATGATGGTAGAAATGGGACATGCCGATGCGTTCATCTCAGGATTAACACGCAACTATGCTGATACCATTCGTCCCGCACTGAGGATCATCGGCACCCAAAAGAATGTAAAAAAGGTAGCTGGCATGTATATTATGATCACTAAAAAAGGGCCCATCTTTTTTGCTGATACAACGATCAACGTAAACCCCACAACAGAAGAATTGATCGAAATAACGCTGCTCACCGCAAAAGCCGTTCAGCAATTTAATGTAAAGCCGCGCATTGCATTATTGTCTTATTCTAACTTTGGTTCATCCAGTCAGAAAGGTGCTATTAAAGTGCGCGATGCTGTGGAGCATTTGCATGACAACTATCCGGCACTTATTGTGGACGGGGAAATTCAGGCTAACATGGCTTTTAACATGCAACTGCTTAAAGACAATTATCCGTTTTGTGAATTAATTGATGGAGGGGCCAATACGCTCATCTTTCCTAACCTTGATTCAGGGAATATCGCTTACAAACTGATGCAGGAAATAGGAGGAGCCGAAGCCATAGGACCCGTGTTGCTTGGCTTGGCAAAACCTGTTCACATTTTGCAACTCGGAAGTTCAGTTCGCGAAATTGTGAATATGGTTACCATTGCAGTAGTTGATGCGCAATCGCGCAAAACTTCTCAGGTGATGGAATATGCGTAATTCCTGGTCTGTATTTCATTAATGTAACTTCGTCTTCTGTTTTAGGTAATTTTTTGATGAATTTTATTTCTGTGATTTTTAATCAACTTCTTTTTTATTTCGGTTTAAAACTTATGTATAAAATACTTTTTTTGAATATTTCGTTTTAAAATATCCTATTACTTTTAACCCGAAATAATTTAACCATTTAAAAATCAATTTCTATGAAAAAAACTCTTACAAAATTAACATTCATGGTTTTTACTGCTGTAGTTTCACTTTCCGTTTCAGCACAAAACAATAGATTAAAAGGAGCGGAGCGCATTCAAAAAAATAATTTCGCCTCTCCCCGCGTACCGGGAAATGTTGTGATCAATGCTCAAAAAAATGCACCGGGTTTATTATCACCGGCATCGCTTTCGGGATATTATTATGAAGATTTTGAGAGCGCTTTTCCACCGACAGGATGGCAGGCTCTGGACATCTTGGATCCCGCAGCACAATGGGCACAGTCACCAACGTTACCTTATAGTGGACTTAACAGCGCTTATATGGTTTTTAGCGCGATTGGGGTTGATGGTGAAGATTGGCTGGTTTTGCCAAAATTTACTGTTGCGGCTACCGATTCATTTTCTTTCTGGTTAGCTGCGGAATTTGTCCTGTATCCCCCTGATACTACTTATATCCTCGTTTCTACAACGGATTCGCTTCCTTCAAGTTTTACAACGGTTTTGGGCACCTTAGCCGAAGGACTTAATTATCCGACAACTGCTCAGGTTTATGAGTATTATAGTTTTGACCTTTCTGCTTTTAATGGACAGGATGTGTTTGTTGCAATTGCAAACAAGAATACTTTTGGTGATGGTATTTTTGTTGACAAAGTTTTTATAGGAACCAAACCGACTAATGCCGCTTCTGTAAGCATTGATGAAAAATTTGTTCCAGTCGGAACTAATTCGCCTTTGGCTACTGTTAAAAATGATGGTTCGGGTACACAATCATTTCCGGTTACTATGACTATTACCGGGGGATATACCTCTACAAAAAGTGTTACCAACCTTGCTCCTGGTGCCACGCAGCAGGTTACGTTCGACCCGTGGACAACTGTCGGACCTGGTAATGAAACTATATCTGTTCAAACACAACTCACCGGAGATGCAATTTCCACTGATGACAGCATAGCAGCGCAAGTAATAATTCTGGAACCGTTTACAAATTACGGATGGGTTTCCAAAGCTCCTATGACTGCTACCAGGTGGGATGCGGCAGAAGCAGCTATTAACTCAAATGATACTTCTTATCTTTATACCATTGGAGGAGTCAGCGTTGGTTTAATTACTTCCGATGTAGGAGAATATGCTCCTTATTCAAATTCATGGTCAGCGCTCTCTCCTTTGAATACCGGGCACGTATTATCAAGTGGCGCTACATATAATAATAAGTTATATGCTGCTGGCGGCTACAATCCATTTTTTACACCTGTCCCGGACATGCAAATTTATGATCCCGCTACAAATAGCTGGTCCAACGGATCTCCTATGCCAACTCCTGTTGGTGATTATGCGTTAGGGATTTATCATGATTCTCTTTTTTATTACCTGGGCGGATACGGAGGAGGAGCAGGCGACCAGGACCTGGTTCAGATTTACGATCCGGCTACTGATACCTGGACATTCGGCAGCAACATACCGGCTATGGGAGCAGCATGGCGCGGAGGTATCAGCGGAAATAAAGTTATTGTTACAGCAGGTTATAACCAAACCAACGGAATTCTTTCTGCCACTTATGTGGGAGATATTGACCCTGCAAATCCCACAAATATTACATGGGCGCAGTGGGACGATTATCCTGCCGGAACAAATGCAAGACTTGGTGGTGGCGCATCCTTAGATGAAACTTCGGGTTTAGTTGTTTTTACAGGAGGCGATCCTACAGGGTTTGGACAAGATGCAATGAATTATACATTTGCCTATGATCTGATTTCAAATTCATGGAAACTTGGTCCTAACAAAATTACAGGAGTAAATAATCTTTCCAATCTTGCTTCAATAGTGGATAACGATAGTTTGTGGATTGCTGCCACTGGCGGCTTGGATGCTGCCGGAGAAAAAGATGTAAATGAGTGGCTCAACATGGGTCCGTATGTTATTACAACAGGCATTGATAATGTTACACCCTCCTCTTCAAACTTCTCATGCTCTCCGAATCCGTTTGTGAAATTCACCGACATTACTTTCTCGCTCAGCCAAAAGGCGGACATAAAAGCAATTATTGTGGATGTTCTGGGAAATCAAGTTGAAGAACTTTGCAATAAAAACTTTAATTCCGGGAATCACAGCTTAAGATGGGACGCATCCGGTTATTCAAAGGGAGTTTATTTCTGCAAATTAATTGTGAACGGAAAATCTGTGACACAAAAACTTTTGAAATATTAAAAACCATTTAACACTAATTAAAAAACCTCTTCACATCGAAGAGGTTTTTTTTGATATTGAATGCCAGAATAACAGGCGTTTCGTAACAGTTCAATAGTATAGGTTCACTACTTTTCGCTTTTAGTATGCTTCAAAACTTTTGCTTCTATATAAAAAATAATTTCTTCAGCAATATTTTTACATTGATCGCCTACTCTTTCTAATTTGCGGATAGAAGATAACGTATACAAACTTTGATTGATCCGGTCATTGTGATTCCGTATAAACTCCGCAACTGCAATATTTGCATTTGCATTTATCTGATCGAGTATATCGTCTTTTTGAAAAACACTGCGCGCAAGTTTTGTATCTTCTTTTTCATAAGAAGTCATTACATCTGTAAGCATAGCCTTTGCTGTATCAAACATTTCAAGCAGCCTTGTGGAATCTAACAGTTCTTTTTCAAGATCAAATTTTATTTCGATTACAAACTTTGCAATGCCGTCTGCTATGTCTCCTATACGTTCGAGATTAGAGATGATTTTTAAATTCGCAAGAACAAATCGCAGATCAACTGCAACAGGATTGAACAATGCTATGATATTTTCGCAATCACGATCTAATTTTAATTCGAAGGAGTTCACTCTTTTTTCGGTTACAATTACTTCGCGCGACAAATCTTTATCAAGATTTATTAATGATTCTTTTGACTTTTCAAGTTGTGTTAACACAAGCCTGAACATTTCCAGCATGTCTTCTTTTAGTTTTGCTATTTCAATTTCGAGATGAGTCATTTTATTGATTATTGTCTATTATTTATTGTTTATTACAGACCGTCCACTGACTTATCCAAACCTTCCTGTAATATAATTCTGAGTTCGGATGTCATTTGGTGCGGTAAATATCTTTTTTGTGTCATCAAATTCCACAAGTTCACCAAGATAGAAAAAACCTGTGAAATCGCTCACGCGGCTTGCCTGTTGCATATTATGTGTAACGATAACAATGGTATATTCTTTTTTCAGTTCATAAATTAATTCTTCAATTTTAGATGTGGACAAAGGGTCGAGTGCCGATGCCGGTTCATCCATCAATATAACAGAAGGTTCAATTGCAAGCGCGCGTGCAATGCACAAACGCTGCTGCTGCCCGCCTGAAAGCTCAAATGCAGATTTTTTTAATTTGTCTTTTACTTCTTCCCAAAGTGCAGCCTGCCTGATGCATGTTTCCACACGTTCAACAATAAATTTTTTGTGTGTAATTCCGTTCACTCTTAATCCATAGGCTACATTTTCAAAAATAGATTTCGGAAAAGGATTTGGTTTTTGAAAAACCATTCCTACTTTTTTACGAAGTTCATCAAGTTTTACTTCTTTGGAATAAATATTTTTTCCGTCAATCATTGCAAGTCCTCTGATCTTTACACCTTCAATTAAATCATTCATTCTGTTCAGAACGCGAAGATAAGTTGACTTTCCGCAACCTGAAGGACCGATAAGAGCAGTAACAGTATTTGTTTTCATTGACATTGAAATTCCTTTCAATGCATGAAAGTCACTGTAATATAAATGTAAGTCTTTGGTTTCTATTTTGGGATCCACTTTTTTAAAATTAATTGCTTGTATTGTTATTGCTATATTGCTGCGATTTTTTTTGACAACATGGCCGTTTAGCCATTTGACTATTTATCAATTCATCTTTACTTTTTTTCCAAGAAATTTTCTCAATGCATTTGCAAGTAAATTAAGAATAAGCACAATTATAATCAATACCATTGCAGTTCCGTAAGCCATAGGCCGGGATTCTTCTATATTGTTTCCACTGGTTGCAATTACATATAAATGATAAGGCAATGCCATCACTTTATCAAATATGCTTGTGGGTAATTTTGGCAGGAAGTATGCGGCAACTGTAAAAAGAATAGGAGCAGTTTCACCTGATACGCGGCTCATTGAAAGTATCAAGCCGGTAACTATATTGGGAGCTGCCATGGGTAAAATTACCCTGTGAATGGTTTGCAACTTGGATGCGCCCAATGCATAACTTCCTTCGCGAAATGATTTGGGAATGGATTTCAATGCTTCTTCTGTTGTTCTTATCACAAGCGGTAATGCAACTAATCCCAGCGTGAATGAACCGGCAATAATTGAATCCCCCCACTTTAATTGGTTCACAAAAAATTCCATTCCGAACAATCCGAAAACTATAGAAGGTATTCCGGAAAGATTATTAGTCATCACATTTACAAAACGTTTAAAGAAACTTTCTTTCACGTATTCATTCATATATATGCCTGACATCACCCCAATCGGAAAAGCAATTACCATGCTTCCTGCAATAAGAATCAGCGTGCCGATAATAGCAGGATAAATTCCTCCTTTAGTCATTCCATCAGCAGGCATTTTAGTTATGAAATCCCAGCTTATTACTCGGATGCCTTTAGAAATAATGAAACCAAGAACAATAAACAATATCACAAGAATACTATAGCTGAGTATTCTGATAATCCAGAATGCTGTCTGTTCCTGTAATTGTTTTTTAAGTTCGTATTTCATTATTGTGTCCTGTCTATTGTCTATTGTCTATCGTCCACATCATCTCTCCGTTCTTCTTTTGGGTGCAATTAACTCAACACTGAAATTTATTAATAGCGTGATTAGAAATAAAATACATCCTAACAGGAACAGCACTTTAAAATGCAATCCTCCGAAGGAGGATTCGCCTAATTCTGCAGCGATAGTTGCGGGAATAGTCCTCACCGGTTCGAGAAAAGAATGAGGTATAACAGCCGCATTCCCGGTAACCATCAACACTGCCATAGTTTCTCCGATTGCTCTCCCGATGCCGAGAATAACAGCAGCAGAAATGCCTGAAATAGCATAAGGAATGATTACTCTTAAAATAGTTTGCCATTTATTTGCTCCGAGCGCAAGGCTTGCTTCTTTCATGGAACGCGGTGTATTACGTATGGCGTCTTCTGAAATAGTAATGATGGTTGGCAACGCCATGATGCCAAGAAGAATGCTTCCGGCCAAAGCAGAAGCTCCCACAGGAAGATTAAATAATTTCTGAATAAACGGAACGATAACTACAAGTCCGAAAAAACCATACACAACGGATGGAATACCTGCAAGCAATTCAATTAAAGGTTTTAAAATATTCCTTACTCTGTAATCAGCTATTTCTGCCATGTAAATTGCAGCTGCCAGTCCGAAGGGCAAAGCCAATGCAATAGCTCCGAGGCTTACCCAGAAGGTTCCGAGAATCAGGGGAAGAATTCCTAACTGGGCTACAGGCTGTGCAGTCGGGAACCAGTCTCTTGCAGTTATAAGGCTTTTAAGTGTGATGTGACTGAAAGATATTTTTTTTGAATGGGAATCATTCAATATATATTTATCAGGAACGAAAGCAATTACTTCAGGATGCTGATTAATATATTCATCCACCTTTGCCGGAAGGTGTTCAAAGTTTTCGCCAAGCTGTTCATCTGTAAAATAATCGGAAATATCATCAATCCGGAATAATTGTATTTCCATGTCATTGCCGCCCGCTTCTTTCCAGTTGGTGATATTGCCGTCAAAAATATTTTTAATTTGTTCTGATTCTAATGTTTTCACCGGATTTTCTTTGTTCACTAATAGGGAAAATCCATCTTCCAGGGGTGTTACATTAAATACCCCGCTTGCTTCCCTGAAGAGGAAAAAAACAATAAGCAGCACCGTAAGTGTGGTGACCCAACTGCTGATCATCAGCAACCCTTCAATTAACTTACTGGCAATTTTTTTGAAAACGTTTCCCATTAAAAAATTTTAGGTAAAGATTGTAAATTTTTTTTTATCCCCGATTATGGTAATGTTATTAATTACTAAAAAAGTGCCACGGCAAAAACCGCGGCACTGTACATGACCTGGATCCTATTTAATTATGCTACTTGCTGAGATCAATATAACCTACTTCTTTTACAATTTTTTGCCCGGTTGCTGAAAGGACATAGTCAATAAATGGCTTTACCATAGATTCCACTTTTGCAGGGTAATAATAATACAAAGGCCTTGTTATGGGGTAGGATTTGTTTTTGGCATTTTCATACGTTGCAGGGATGTATGTTTTTCCCTTGTCATAGGAAACTTTTATGTCCTTAACCGTTTTTTCCATGTACGCTAAACCAATGTAGCCGATTGCACCTTTTGTTTGTGAAACCGATTGAACAACTGCACCCGTTGCAGGCATCATCAATGCCGATGAAGCATAATTTTTATTATTCAGGACATGATCTTTAAAGAACTCGTACGTGCCTGAACTGTTTTCGCGGGAGTAAACAATGATTTGCATATCATCACCGCCAACTTCTTTCCAGTTTTTTATTTTTCCTGTAAATATTCCTTCTAACTGTTCGCGCGTAAGCTGATCTATTTTGTTAGCAGGGTTAACAATTACCGACAATGCATCATAGGCTACAATAACTTCCTTATAAGCTTTACCGGCCTCTTGCAATTTTAATTTTTCATCCATCTTCAGTTTTCTCGATGCCATGGCAATGTCTGTGGTGCCGTCCATCAATGCGGCAATCCCAACTCCGCTTCCTCCACCTATTACGGTAATGGATTTACCCGCATTGGCTTTCATGTAATCTTCTGCTTCTTTCTGCGAAAGCGGCAGCACCGTGTCACTTCCTTTTACGGTAATCTTTTGTTGTGCAAATGTGGTTATTGATAAACACATTGCAACTGCTAAGCTCATTGTTTTCATTTTCATTTTTTTTTATTTTTTATTGATGTTTACCAAATTCTGTTCCGTAACCTCGCTCAATAATGAAGTTACGTTAAATTAAAACCGTACCTGCACCCTTGCAGTAATTACGTTATCTTTTAAATCATTATTATATCCTTTAAGATTAGCGCTTTTCTCATTTGTTACCATGTCATAGTAAAGAACTATTTTCAGGTTCGTATCCCAGTGATAAATTAATCCATAGCCGAGCGTAGTATATTTTATATCGCTTGCACCGGTATTGCTTCCTGCTTTTCCTATTTGATCGCCTGCGAGGTCTGTATTCGGATCATACCAATCATATTTAACTACTGCCTGCAAAGGAGTGTTTAAAATATTTTGCAGGAAATAAAAATAAGCACCGTTAAATTTTCTCCTGTAAATGCCATCACCCGCTGCATAAAATGTTGCAGGGCTTGTGGTTGTTTTTCCTGTTCCCGGCTGGTCGCCCTGTATATATTCTCCTCTCAGCGTGGTAATTCCCGGGGCCCAGTCAATGCTGAACTGCGCATCACCACCAACATATTTTCTTTTTTCTTCAGTTCCCTTTTTGTTTTTATCCTTGCTTTTTACAAAGCCTGAAGTAGAATCATTTGCCAATCCGGGTGTATATACAAATGCAGTATCTGAAGCAAAACCTCCGTCATAGTACGATCCGCCTAAGCCATATTTAATCCGTTCGTCCATAGCACTGCGGTTAATGGAAAGATGTCCGATGAAATCTTTGTATTTATCAAAATCGCTTGTGTTAGAAACTGCCGTTGAACTCGAACCTGCCTGTGATGGTCCGCCTGTTCCGTTAAACATTCCAGCATCTAATTTGATCCAGTTCCATCTTGATAACTTGGGGCCTTGTATGCTGACCATAGCCCCTAAATCACGTTCATTCGGAAAAATAATTTGCGACATTCTCCCTCTTTCAGGTGATTCGCGAAGGCTCGATGAATAAGAAATTTCATAACCGAACGGACGGTTTTGCATTCCCACTGTCAGCGAAGTCCAGCCGCACCAGGGATCGGTCAGTTTAGCATACATATCTTTAATGACCACACCCTTTTCGGTTACATCAACTTGAAACACGTACTGTGAAAGGCTCCATCCTTTATCTATTACTGTTCCATCGTATTGAACTTTCAAACGTGCACGCCTTAATATAAAGCGTTTGTCAACTCCCGATGCAAAGTTTCCTCCGGCATAAGACGGTTGGCCGGATGAATCGGCATACTGAAACTGCGCCTGTATATATCCTGAAACTTTAATTCTTTTCAGCACATCAAGGTCAGATGCAAGCCGTGCCACGGTGCCTCGCAATGTATCGGGTTCAGCAGTTTCTGTCTGTGCTTTTGCTATAGTCCCCGAAAACAAGGCAAGCAGCAGTAAAATTTTGTTAAGGTTTTGTTTCATAATTTTTGTTTATTTTGTGCACTGCAAAGAGATTATGAAATCATTAGGGTAATGTTACTTCAATGTTATGTTAATGTTAAGGGATGAAGAAAACAATATTGAAAAATAAGTGTTTATTATTACAATGGTTCGGTAGTTTTTTAATTCAAAATATGACATAATTGCAGTCTGATGGATTCAAGTTATTTATTGTTCAAAAATAATTTTTTTAAACTTAGCTTGTTTCCTGAGTTTGAAAAAATTCCTAA
>JBDSOU010000287.1:0-3562 GCA_039914625.1 Bacteroidia bacterium
TATTCTTCAGATTTTAAAATAGGTTTATCAAAAGATTTAAAAATCCTTGCGTATGAAGCAACATTCTTTCAGAATGCAGGCGCTGCTGCTGATCTTTCTCCGGCAGTGATGGAGCGGACTTTGTTTCATGCAAACAATACTTATTTTATTCCAAACTTAAAAGCAACTGCTTTCAGTTGTAAAACTAATTTACCTCCCAATACTGCCTTTCGTGGATTTGGCGGACCGCAGGGAATGTTTGTGATTGAAGCAGCCATTGCGAAAGCCGCAGAGAAATTAAATATTCCTGCATCAGAGATTCAGCAGAAGAACTTAATTCAGAATGGTGATTCATTTCATTACGGACAAATTGCACAGGGAAGTGAAGCAAAAAATTGCTGGCAAACAGCAGATAAATTATATGATATTAAAAAACAAAAAAAAGATGTGGATGATTTTAATTCCAAAAACCGTTTCATAAAAAAAGGTTTTGCTGCAATGCCAATTTGTTTTGGAATTTCTTTCACAAAAACGTTTATGAATTCTGCTCGTGCACTTGTGCATGTCTATACTGACGGAAGTGTGGGTGTAAGTACAGGGGCTGTTGAAATGGGACAAGGAGTTAATACAAAAATGCTGCAGGTTGCTGCTGCTGTTTTTTCAGTTTCTCCGTCAAAAATAAAAATCGAGACAACGAATACAACAAGAGTTGCAAATACTTCACCGTCTGCTGCAAGTTCTACGGCTGACTTGAATGGTAAGGCAACTGAAATGGCGTGCAATGCCATTTTATCAAGAATGAAAAAAAGAGCAGCCATTGAATTACATGCTGATGAAAATGAAATTGAAATAAGAGATGAATCTGTTTTTGTAAAAGAAAAAAAATCTGAGTTGACATGGAATAAATTAGTGATGGCATGCTTTGTAAATCGTATTAGCTTGTCAGAACATTCGCATTATGCAACTCCCGAAATTCATTTTGATCATACAAAAGAGAAAGGTCATCCGTTTGCTTATCATGTTTATGGAACAGCTCTCATCACAGTGACCGTTGATTGCCTGCGCGGGATTTATGAATTTGATTCGGTGAAAGTAGTTCATGATTTTGGCCGCAGCATGAGCACATCTATTGATCGTGGACAAACTGAAGGAGGAATTGTCCAGGGAATAGGGTGGATGACGATGGAAGAAGTAATTTATAACAGCGATGGAAAATTATTAGCTAATGCATTGTCAACTTATAAAGTTCCGGATATTTATTCTGTTCCGAAGGAATTATTAATTCATGCATTGGATACACCGGGAAGTGAACGGGCTATCTTTCATTCCAAAGCAGTGGGCGAGCCACCTTTGATGTACGGCATAGGGGCTTATTTTGCGATACGCAATGCTGTTAAAGCATTTAATCCAAAAGCTGAATTGGAATTTTCTGCTCCTTTTACTCCTGAGAAAGTACTCATGGCATTGTATAAAAAGGAAAAAATTTTTTCAAAAGTTGAGGTAAAGCAAGCGTGAACCGGCATGGTTTCCCGGCAAGGGAGATAATCTTTTTGAACATTCAACAATGTGCTTTGAACTTTGATCCTTAAAGTTTATTTTTGCAGCCCTTTAAAATTGTCCTATGGTGTAACTGGCAACACGTCTGATTTTGGTTCAGAAGAGTCTAGGTTCGAGCCCTAGTAGGACAACTAAAGGAAAATCCCCGCTTCAGGTTATGTTGCGGGGATTTGTTTTTTAAAGATTCTGCCTGCTGTTTACCGGTTACTGGTTGCCGGCTGCTGTTTACCGATTACAAAGAATGCTTTTGTCAAAATTAACAAAGAAAGGATGCTGATAATGTTATGAATGAACCATACCCTTTTGAGTAAATCAGATTCGATAAAGTTAAATAAGAATCCTGCAATGAAGAAATAAAAGAAGATGCCGGTGAGGAACCAGAAATCAGGAAGAGCGGCAATGTTTGTTTCATCATGGGTCATAATTAATAAGGAATAGGCAGCAGCGGCAGCAACAAGCAGGCAGGAAACATTGTCATAAAGCGCGCTGAATTTTAATGCTGAAGTTTCGTGAATGAAATGACAGTAAAACCAAAGCAGCACGGAAAGGATCATTGCAGGCAACACCAAAGCTTTTATCTTTTTATTAGTTATTCCCTGCCCTATAAACCAAAGCAGGAAAGGGGTCTCAATCAATGAATAAATATGATTGATTATCCTGTTCATAACATCTGAAGTTAAAAATGGTTTTACCGTATCGGTGAGAAAGCCATAAAGCAAATAAAACATGAATAAACGGTACTTGGTTTTTTCCTTTTTGTAAAAAACAATTCCGGCTATTACCGGAACTGCTTCAACAATATTGCTGGCATAAGAAAAGAATTTATAGGTGTCCATAATTGCTGCTAAGATATGCAGCAATATGAATTAAAAAAACCGGTATTTTTTTATTTAAGGATAGGCACGTTCAAAAATTAACCTGGTGGTTGCATTTAATCCGTTATCATCAACCGGAAATAGTACCACACATATTTTAGGCTCCGTGCCATCGGTAACTCCGAAAAAATAATTTAAGCCTGTGCAGGGATCATCATTCATGAGATCGCTGATGCCCGAATCTTCCTGAATGAATAATCCGCAGGGGTTTGCCGTTGAAACACTAACAGCGGCCGCCTGCGGAAAAGCAGTAAGAAAGTTTCCGAGTAAATCGGCTGTTTCTCCTGCGGTGATGGACATAATATCCCTGCTGCCCGAATAATCTGTAGTGGCAAGATAGTTATCTACCGTTTCGGTTGTTGCAGTGCCTGTAAATGTATGAATGGTTGCGGCTCTGAAATAATCATGTGCTATATCAGGCGTGGCAGGCGGGTTGTTTTGATCAAATCCATCCTTGTCCGTAAGGGAAAGAAATAAATAAGGCAGCGGGTTTTCTTCATTTTCTTCAGGTTCTGACAGATTGCAGCAATACCAGAACAGCAATCCATACAGATCGGTGATGTCATTGTTTGCAAGGATTATTTCCAGTGTTGGTTTGTCAATATATCCTCCGATGCTTCGAGAAGCTGCGTTGGGATAATTGGT
Source organism: Bacteroidia bacterium (assembly GCA_039914625.1). Lineage (GTDB taxonomy): Bacteria > Bacteroidota > Bacteroidia > AKYH767-A > OLB10 > DATEMK01. The sequence continues at coordinate 3,057 of JBDSOU010000287.1, forward strand.
AATAAATCGCAGGATGTAATCAACTGCTGTTTCATAGCTGATGGGGTGACGGGTGTCTGACATGGGAGGTATGGTTTAAGGTTTAAAGTTTAAAGTTTAAAGTTTCAAGTTTCCCGAATAACCGCGATGAATCGGGGCAGGCTGGGATAAATAAAGTTTAGGGTTTCGGGTTTCACCTGTTTATTCTTTCACCAGCTTCCCTCTTTCTGCTTTGCCTTTTGCATCTTTTATTTCATAAAAATAAATTCCGGCTCCTAAATTTTCAATTGAAATGCTGTTTCCTCCTTTGGGGGTCAGGGGGCTTTTAATTATTTTTCTTCCTTGTGCATCATATAAAGTAATTTCTGTTGCTGCAAAATTTATGGTGGAGCGTATATGAATTACATCATGAACAATGGTAGCGGTAAGACTGTTTATTCCGGTTGATAGATTTCCAAGTGAATCTAATTTTACAACATATATGTCACGTTCATTTAATCCCGATGTCTGAGAGTTATATCTTGTTC
>JBDSOU010000223.1:0-7614 GCA_039914625.1 Bacteroidia bacterium
CCGATAAAAGATGACCTAATTCTGTTGAATCTGATGCTGTCTTCTGAATTCAGTGGGCGTTACTCCAACTATTCTGCGAAAAGCAGTATTAAAAGTATTTTTGGTGTTATATCCAACTGCATAAGCCACTTCAATAATGTTCATTGATTTTTTATAGTTGGAGGATAAGAGTTGTTTCGCTTCTTCAATGCGCAGTAAATTAATGTATTCAAAAAAATTAACCCCGTAAATTTGATTAATAACTTGTGAAACATAGTGTTTTGAAATTCCAAGTTTATTTAAAAGTGTTTCCAATTTTAATTCACACTCCCGATAAAGTTGTTCCTTTTGCATGAGTTGTTTGAGCGAAAGTGCCAATTCTTTCAAAGCATCTTCTGTCAATCCCGAATTTTTATATTTCTCAACGGGCTGTATTTTTAATTCGGGCTCAATTTTAGTTTCGGATTTTACAGCAACATCAGTATCAGGAAAGTCATAACTATAAACTGTACTTTTTTTTTGAATGTCTATTTCTTTGACTTGTGTTTCGCTAAAACTCACAATAATATTTTCAAGACCAACTGACTCTTTTATGGAATAGCCGTCCATGATTTTATTTTTTCCATAAGCCATATAAATTATCGCAACAATACTTCCGCACATTCCAAGCGAAACAAAATAATCGTGCGTTAAAGTAAACCACGGCTGCGCTGCCATATAATAATAGGAAATGTAACAGGCGACATAAAATGCAAAAAGAAAAACAATGGTGAGCAACCATGAGTTGATGTGACCTACACGTTTTTGTTTATTAACTTTTACCAGAATAACGATTACATACATGCTCATGTGAGCCATTATAAAGTACGGCAGCAGTTGCAAGTCAAGTATAAAATACTTAATCATTTTATAATGGTAAAGTTTTAAATTAGGTGCGCTGAAAAAATAAGGCAGCATAGAAATTAAAACTAATACCGCAGGAGCAAAGTGCAAAGAATATTTTTTTGGCTTTGTATTTTCATTAAAAACATATTCTATATAGATAAACAGAAGGGGGCCAAATAAAAATAACAACGGCAAACTGATGCCATTTAAATAGTGGTAATGTTCATTAAGTCCAGCCCAATAAAAAACATATTCTGTAATAATTAGCGATTGAGCAAGCAGATAAAGTGAAATCAACAGGTCGGCAGTGCGTTTATTTTTTAGTGCTAAAAAAGAAAAGATGAGGGAGTGGATGAATCCAACAAAAGAAAATCCATAAAAAAATAATACAGGTAGTGACATGTGCTGCAAATCTCCATAAATTTTAAAGCGAAATGGTATTCACCGATAAAGAATTACTAAAATGGTTTGTTAATGGGTAGAGTTGTTTTAAGCAGAATAAGAAATATGTTTCAAAATAATGGGAGGTGAGAGTGGGAGGCAGTCCCTTTATTTATTATTTTTATTTTACTACTCAAGATTAGGTGATTCAATAATAAATTTTCGAATACCAAATTGATCCTTTGTAAGATTTTCAATTTTTTCAGGAGAATTAACAAATTATTTGGTTGTTAAGTTGCTTATGCGCAGTTATGAAAATATTAAAAATTACACTACCGTTAATACTAACCGGAATTGTTGCACTGGGTTTCAAGCCTGACAGAGGCATCCGCGATTTAATAGAATGGAATGAATCTGCTAAAGTAAAATGGGACGATTATAAAGGAGGCATTACTGACACCATAAAAATAGCTTCTTCGAACTGTGGAATTTATTGTATTCCGCAAGTTCTCGGTGATTCTGCTTCGATAACATTGATTGCATACTTCGATCGGAATAAATCATGGGTAAGTAAACATCATGCAGATAGTTTTTTTTTGAAGCATGAACAGGGACATTTTGATTTAACAGAAGCGTATGCACGGAAACTCAGGAAAAAAATTTCGACAATCCGCCCGGCACGTGAAAACTTTTCCGCTGAAATAAAGAAATTCTATAATTGGGCATGGGAAGATTTGCAAAAACAACAGGCAGCTTATGATAAGGCAACTGATGAAGGGGCTGTAGATTTTGCACAAAAGGTTTGGGATACACACATTCAGAACCTTCTTTTGCAAAATAAAGATTATGCCTCGTCAACAGTAAAAATAGGAATTGTCAATTAATGTTTCAGAACTAAAAAGAAAATAATCTTAAAGCAGGTTGTGTTCCTTTAGAAGTTTTTTCGTCAGCTTCGCTTTCTTTAAATTATAAGACTGCTTTATATAATGCTCCCATTCTTTTTTTGAAAAACGGCTTTCAGCCTGAACCTGTATCCATTTATTTCTTGCCATATATAGAGGCGGAATAATTTCGGAAGAAGAAGACAACTCATCAAACTCATCAGCTTTAACTTCAAACGAAATTGTAAAAGGAGGTTCAAGGCTTGTGACACAAAACATTTTTCCTGCAATAAGGAAACATAAATCATGTCCCCACTTTATATCTTCAGTTACGGCAGGGAGTTTTTTGCAAAAACTTCGCAGCGCTTCAATATTCATTATTCTTTTTTGTTTATCAAAGAATAAATTGCAGAGTCAACAAATTTACCATTGAAATAATAATTTTCTTTAAAATATGCTTCGCGCAAAAACCCTCTTCGCTCCAGCAATTTTATTGAAGGCTGATTATTCGGATTTACATTGGCTTCAATGCTGTGAAATTTTATTTCAGAAAATCCATAGTCAATAACTTTATTAATTGCTTCCCTCATATATCCTTTTCCCCAATATTGCGGAAACATGGCGTAACCGATTTCTGCACGGTGATGCTCTTTGATAATTCTCCAGAACGTTACATGACCGACAGTTTTTTTTGTATCCTTTAATTTCATTGTCCACGCAATTCCATTATAATTATCAAACGAATCTGAAATTATTTTTACCATGTCCATTGCTTCCTGCATGTTTTTCATTGGCAAACGATCACTGTATTTTAAAATTTTTTCATTTGTTCGCAATTCAAAGATGTCAGGAGCATCCGCATCACTGATTTGCTGATACACTAAACGTTCGCTTTCAAGAACAGGAAATCCGTTAAATTTAATTTCAAGCATAAATGATCTAATAGGATTTAATTACGGACTATTTCTTTTTTGAAAACAACTTTTCTTTTTTTTAAATAATTCACAACAAACTCAAAACAGTTTTCATCTTCTCCGACAAATTCAGGAGGGGAAATTCCTTTGCGGGAAAATTTATTTTCAATTATAAGACGCGCAGAAGCAGTGCAGGTATATCCGGTTGTTCGTGCCATGCTCATGGTTTGAGTTTCTTTGTTGTAGCGATCGTATAAAGTATAAATGATTTTTACTTTTCCTTTTTCATCTGTGCCGCCAAGAGTGACACGCATGATGGTGAAATCTTCTTCACCCGGCTGATATTTCCATTGAGAAAAAAGAAGCTTTGAAATTAAATCAATCGGAGCTACTTCTGCATTTCCTACTTTGATTTTATTTTTTTCAAAGAAACCGGACTCTCTGTATATCCTCATCAGGTCAGCGTGACCGGGATAGCGCAATGTTTTTTCTTTCATATTCGGAATATCGGGCATGGTGAACATCAGCGAACGCAAGCCATCTGTATTAAAATATTCAAGCTTTCCACATTCATCAAAAATTATTTGCTCTACTTCGGTTAATGCTTCTTTAGTTACCAGCTTACCGTTCTCGATGTAACGTGCAGGGCGGGTGTATTCTTCCAATACATCAATGGGAGAAAACGGAGCTTTGTATTCATAAGGTTTTGTCCGCACGATGGGCAAACCTCCGACAAGACATTCATAAGAAGAAAGCTTTATTTGCTTATTGTGTAAACCAATCATCATGTTGCATAAGCCGGGAGCAACTCCGCAGTCAACAATAGCGGTTACGTTATTTCGTTTTGCAAGATCATCAAGCAGAAAAGCGTCTTCAGGAAAAAAGGAAATGTCCACTACATTTTTTTTTGATTCAATGATTGCTTTCAACACTTCGAAACCGAGGAAGCCCGGAACTGCACCTATAACGAGATCAAAGGGAGCTATAGTTTTTTTTACTTCTGCTATATTGCTGAAATCACATGGGAGAGTTTTTACAGAAAGCTTTTTTGCAATTGCATTTAAGACTTCATGGTTTATATCTGCGCATGTTACTTCATTGTCTTTGCATAAGTCAGCAACGATTGCGCTGCCAACCATTCCGCAACCAAGAACTATTATTTTCATAAATTTATATATTTAAAATTTAATCCTGAATTAAACCTGAACACCTCTACTCAACTTGCTGTTTTTATAGCTGTAGGAAAAATAAATTACCAATCCTAAAATGAGCCAGATGGTAAAGCCAATCCAGTTTTTCAATTCGATTTGCGCCATCATGTATAGACAGCTTACTAAACCGAGCACCGGAATCAAAGAAAGATTTTTTGTAATGGAAAGAAAGGTAAGAGTGATGCAAACAAAAATAAAAATCCACATGGGAATTTTGTGCTTAAATAAGTCCCAGCCCCTGTCTAATTTTTTTTCCTCGCTTAACGGAACAGCAGATAGAAATTTCGCATACGATTCGTCAGACAAGGTGCTGAGGTATTCATCCAAATCATTGTTAGCAACAGCAAGATTTACACTATCATTTTGCATTACATGGGCTTTCATTACATCCACATCCTGTTTTTCCAAACGGCCAATGAAATCATTTTTTGAAACCTTTACGGGGGCATTGGTAATAAAATCTTTTGTCCCATCATTGTTATAATTAAAAGAAAGAATTATAGAAAGGATGAATAATACAGGCACAATAAATTTTCCATTAATAAAAGGCGTTCTGAATTTTCCTCTCGGAATATCCGTTTTGTTTTGCAACATGAGCACACCTCCGCAAACGAGAACAAAAGCGAACAACGTTCCGATGCTGCATAAATCAGTAACAATTGTTAAGTTGAGAAATAAAGATGGAATTGCAACCACAAATCCTGTAACTATAGTTGCGAAAGAAGGAGTGTGAAATTTGGGATGAATTTTAGAAAATACTTTTGGCAACAATCCGTCACGACTCATGCTCATCCATATTCTCGGCTGACCTAATTGAAAAACTAACAGCACACTTGCCATTGCGAAAATGGCACTTACTGCTATAATGCTGCTCATCCATTTCAGGTTTAATTCGCCAAAAACAAAAGCTAACGGGTCGCCTACTGCGAGCTTATCGTATTTGACCATTCCGGTCAGCACTAATGCAATCGCCACATAAAGAATTGTGCAAATGATAATCGCCCACATCATTCCGCGCGGTAAATCACGCTGAGGGTTTTTACATTCTTCGGCTGTGGTTGATATGGCATCAAAGCCGATGTAAGCAAAAAAAACTGCGGAGACTCCTTTCAATATACCCCCCACTCCGTTTGGAGTGAAGGGATGCCAATTGCTCGTATCAACATAAAAGGCACCTACAGCAATTACGAGCAGCACAATTGTTATTTTCACTAATACCATCATGTTGCTTGCATTGCGGGATTCTTTCATACCGCGATAAACAAGAGCTGTGATAAAAATAATAATGAACAATGCCGGTAAATCTGTAACGATATGCAGGCTGCCTATGGCGGGAGCGGTTGTCCAGGCGGTGTAACCATTTTGCAAAGCAGGAGTAAGATTGGAAAAAGTTTTTCCGCTGTGCATTAAAACAGATGCTTCACTAAAACCTTTGCTTGCGGTGAGGTAATCCATCTGCATCCATTGCGGAAGGTGAATGTTCATGCTGCTGAGCAAACCCGTAAAATAATCGCTCCATGAAATGGCAACTGTAATATTTCCGATTCCATATTCCATGATGAGCGCCCAGCCGATGATCCATGCGAACAATTCACCAAAGGCAACATAACTGTAAGTATAAGCGCTCCCGGAAACAGGAACCATGCTCGCAAACTCAGCATAGCAAAAGGCAGCGAAGCCACATGCAACGGCAGTGAAAATAAAAAGAAAAATAACTCCGGGACCGCCATCAGCGCTTGCCTGACCGATGGTACTGAAAATTCCTGCGCCTACAATTGCAGCGATACCAAATGCAGTTAAATCACGGACACCGAGATGTTTTGCCAAACCGGACTTATGCGCATCGCTGTTCTGGTCTTCAACCTGCTTGAGAATCTGGTGAACGGACTTTTTGCGGAATAAATTCATACAAGGGATTATTTATAAGAATTTGCTAAATTAAAAGAATCTTTTTTATCCGTGAAATACCTGTGGAATTAAATATGGTTTTAGAAAAGAGATTTTAATTTATGACAGAATTTTATTTACTAAATGTACTTCGAGGCAGATTACTCATTCTCCGACAGAAGTTATACAGAGATTGGCGTTGCTTACACAGACTTTGATGCTGCATACGCAGAGACCGATATCAATTACCAGTACCATGTCTTGAAAGTCAATTACTACCTTCTAGAAATAAAATACCCCGACACTTTTTCAGCCAACTGTTAAACTTATCAGGGCAACATGGCATCATGCAAAAGTCAGATGAGCCTATGCTGATTCGCCTTCTGTATAGCCCCCGAAACCGAATGCACATGCAGCTTGTCATAAATATGCATCACATGTGTATTCACTGTTGCATGTGAAATATTGCATTGTTCAGCAACCATTTTATAACTATGTCCCTGGGCAAGCAAAGAAAGTATTTCGGATTCACGTTAGTCAAATCAAAATTTTCTAAAACCACTGAAGCTTTTTTATCCTGGTGATTTACCATCCTGATTACCTGTCGTGCCACAGTTGGTGTCATAGGGGCTCCGCCTTCTATTACATCTACGATGGCTTTTAATAATTCATGTGGCGGGGTCTTTTTTAAAATATAACCATCGGCACCGGAACATATAGCTGCAAAAATCTTATCATCATCTTCAAAAACAGTTTGCATCAGAATTTTTATTTCGGGAAAATGCTGTTTGATTAATGTCAATCCTTCCATGCCATTTACATTGGGCATGTCAATGTCCATCAGCACTACATCCGGTTGATGCATTCCAATCAGGTTAACCACATCACGACAATCGTTAAAGGTGGCAAGGCACACCATATTTTCAGATGAATCAATCATCATTTCCAGTCCGTTTCTCCGGACTTTGTTATCATCAAAAACTACAACTTTTATTTTATTTTTCATGTGTGCAAAATTGAGAAGTTAATACGATGTAAATAATCATATGATCATATGAAATTTAGAATCAGATTTTCACTGTCAGTTCAATGTGAGTTCCTGCACTTGCCTTTGAATTAATTTCCAAGTCGCCTTTCAATTCATCAGCACGCTTTTTCATGTTTATTAAGCCGTTGCCAGAAGTGGAATTAGTCAGCAATGCTTCTGTATCAAATCCATTGCCATCATCTTTAATACAAACTTTAAGCAACCCGTTTTCATCAGTCACATCAATCTGCAAATTTTTACAGGAAGAATATTTTGCAGCATTGTTTACAGCTTCTTTAAATATGAGATACACATTTTTTCGCTGCGTCATATCCAGATGACCAATGGCTCCTGTAACCGGTGCATTGAAAACAAAATTCACCTCGCGGGTTTCCATCACTTTTGATGAAAATGCTCGCATCCTGTTTATCAGGTTATCGAAATTATCG